>SLID01000049.1 GCA_007135805.1 Candidatus Omnitrophota bacterium
ATAGCCCCCTTCTTTTCAGCTCAAGTATATCATATTTCCCATATAGCGTCAAGTGGGTATTTCCCATTTGTTTCATTACCCACAACAATACCCCACATATCAGGGAAATACCAAGAGAATGCGGGTCACGATTAGATCTATCCTGGTGTCCAAAAAGTGTCACTATAGAGCACAAATTTGGGAGGATTCGTACAAGCAAGTAGAAACAAAAAATCGCTGTAGCTAGTTATGAGGCAACATAATTGCAACTATCCTAAGAATTTACACAAATGGCTTTTTTGAATTTCCCTTCGGCTTCGCCTCCCTTCGGGCTTTGCCCTCAGGACAGGCAGGACTTCACCCTCTTCGTTCGCTTCCCAAGAACGCGGCTTTCATAATACTGTATCAAGCTTTCAAAACGGCAACCATGTAAAATAGTTTAAAAATAGCCGCTGTCCCTTTTTCTTGATCGTATCTTATTTTGGGTGTAGAAAAAAGCTTGTGGGGCACTATGATGATCAGGATCAAGAACAATAGCCTGCATAAGATATGGCGCCGCCTCTTCATACTGCTCTTTGATCATGTATACATATCCCAATGAGTAATAATACTCGGCCACTGCGGGGTTTAACGCAATAGCGGTCTTGTACTGGACAATGGCTTCCTCTTCCCTGCCCATGTTCAAATACAAAGTACCTAAGTTCCTATGTATATTTTCACCTGAAGGACGCTTTTTCATAGCCTTTAAATACATTTTTTCAGCTTCTTCTAAAGCCCCTTTCCTTTGCAGTTCAACGGCCTGAGTAAAGATATCCTGCACAGAAGCCGGAATTCCCCCTCTTTGAAGCTTATTTAAAAAGGGATATTTTTCAATTATTTCGATATTGCACAAAAAATAAAACAAAGAAACTAACTCTCTGACCAAGAATTTGTGAGTCTCTTCCGATAATGTATCACCGTCGGTCATCAGAAAGCTTTGTATCTGGGCTATCCTCTCCCTTAAGCTTGTCGTACTTCTTACACCTATCAACATATATGGTTCCAATTCAAAATCTTCTTCCTGAAAAAGCGCTGCTAGCCTTTCTTGCGTACGGGTAAACTCTTCTTCCATAGCATTCCTGGAATACAACTGTAACAAATTAAAATACGGCGGCAAAGCCCTATGATCTATATTTAAAGCTTTTTCGTACTGCGCTATAGCCAGGTCATCTAAATTTTTTCTTAGATATATGTCGCCTAAATAACCGCGGAAAATAGGGTCTTCTTGTCCTTCGTCGCTCAACGCTATTGATCTTTTGAGCATTTCGATCGCCTCATCATCGTCTCCCATCAAAGCCATAGTATGACCCAGTTCTCCGTATACCGCCTCGGCGGATCGGGGGTCAAGCTCAAGAGTCTCTTCAAATTTACTCACAGCTTCCTCATACATGCCCTTCCCTTTGTATGACAAACCCAGGAAATAATGAGAGACCCAAAAATCGGGCTCTAGTTCTATTCCCCTGGAAGCATGCTGTATACTCTTATCATACAAACCCCAAGAATAGTAAGCTCGGGAAAGTACAATATTGCCGGTAAATGAATCTTCGTTCAATGAAACAGCTTTCTTGGCCTCTTTTATGGCCAGTTCAATATTTCCTTCGTTCAGATAAACCAGGGATCTCTCCTCATGTCGACATATCGGGCCTGCAAATAATTTACCGGAACTTGACACGAGCACAATGCCTGTCAACACTACGCAAATCAGATATCTGGAGGTTTTCATCATGTTAGAACACACAGCCCTTTTTTGATGTTTCATGCCGAAACATCAAATATATACTCGATATACCCAAACTTACCCGCTGTTCGCTATCTCCGAATATTCTTTTACAGATCTTAACTCTCATCACATTTCATACGTGTTGCCTTTAAGCTTGTTTGGCATAGATTTATGGATCGGATACGTTAGTTTATCTAATATGCTCTGCATTTAGTTTGTATCTCTATTGTTTGTATAAGCTTGCCTAACACGTCTGGAGGTCATGCTGTAAAACATCTTAAAAAAAGGTCGCTGTGCCTATTTTCAGGAATAGAATTACAAGAGCATTGGCGCTATATACGCCACAAAAACACTTATGACATAGAGCACTACGGATATCCAATATATCCATGTGCCTGCTTTTTTGAAACGTCCGCAGGCCCTTGCCTTTACAGGATCAGCGGGACAGGTTTTCGTCCTGCCGCTTTTCCTCATCAGCCCCGCGGCGACAAGAAGAACGGCGGCAACAATAAAAATGTAAAGTTTATTCCGGGAAAGCCAAATAAGACCGGGAAAATCAGCTACGAGCCCGGCCACCACCGCGCCAAGACCCAATGCCACGAGTAAAGCGGGAATAGCGCAGCATACCAGAGTCCCAAGTGAAGCGAATAAACTGAAACTGGCGGTTATTTCCGTGAAAAAAGATGTTCTTTCTTCTGCCATATTATTCTCTTTCTATTTCTATCATATGGTAACCGGAATCAGTTATCGCCGTTTCCACTTCCTTATCAGTCATACTCATGCCAGGCTTGGTTACTACCTTGACATGTCCGGCATCAAGATCTATCGTCAGATCCTCGACCTTACCCGTTCGCTTGAATGTCCTTTCTATTCCCCTGGCGCAGAAATCGCATACAAGTCCTTTAACCCTGATGTTTATAGTATCCGCGTACGATAAAGAAACTGGCGCTATCAAGAACACAAGTATGCTGAGTTTTATAAAGAGTTTCATCGTCGCCTCCCTCCTTTTGGCGCCGCGCGCCTCACACACTGGCAATCAAAAAAGCATGGTCCAGCTGAAATAAACATCCCCCTTAACACTTGACCCCGCTTCCGCCATAATGGGTCCTTTGAAAAACCTCACAAGCGGCACTATATTAAAGTCCGGAGTCTTGCCCCTCGATATTTTACATTTCAGATCTAACATGAGCCAGGTATGTATGTCACCAAAATCGCCTATGTAAGGCGCCACCCCCAGACGTACTTTCTGGTCAAAAAAACTTTCTATTCCCCCGGCGTACATGTAGTTGTTTTCGTACATGATAAAATATCTGCGATCTTCCCAGTCCGCCGAAAATCCTGTAAACGCGGCTATGTCCTGTTTATTGTTTCCCCGGTCCGTTGTCGTGACAAGTCCTACCCCCGATTTAACGAAGACATTGGCCTGCCATTTCTCATGATTCCATCTTTTGGCGAGTAAATTAACCTGCCCGCCCGTGAACAACCAACCATCTTTAAAATACTCGGTCCTTGACCCGAAAGATATCCAACTTTCCGGAGAATAGTGAACGATCCCCCAATACGAATCTATATCGAACTTTCCCTCAAGCACCCACCCTCCCTTGTAGGAGACAGGCCTGGCGGGCGCGGCGGACGCGGCGAAAAATAGTGAACAGAAAACCATCAGGATACAGCAGTTGGCGCGTTTCATGTGTTATCCCCCATTGATCAGGCGTGATCTTCCCTGATATTTATTTTATCATAACTTTCGCTGGCGAGCCTGAAAAATACACAAAAATACGAGAAATCCCTGGGGGCTTTCGTGTCAGTTGAAAAGCCAGGTAGTGAGATATCTTTCACCGGTATCGGGCAAGATCGTGACTATGATCCTCCCCCTATTCTCTTTTCTTTTGGCTACCTCAAGGGCCGCCCATACCGCGGCCCCCGAAGAAATACCCGCCAAAATACCTTCCTTTCTGGCAAGTTCCCGGGCTGCCCATCCGGCATTATGATCCGAAACCTGGATTATCTCATCTATAATTCTGTTATCAAGCACTTCAGGCATAAACCCCGCGCCTATGCCCTGTATCTTGTGGGGCCCCGGAGGCCCTCCCGAAAGGACGGGGGAATCCTCAGGTTCAACAGCTATGACCTTAAGGCCGGGCTTTCTTTCTTTGATAACTCCCGCGACACCGGTTATTGTCCCTCCCGTACCCACACCGGAGACAAAGACATCTATCTTACCGTCCGTATCTTCCCATATTTCCTCAGCTGTGGTCCTGCGGTGAATATCAGGATTAGCGGGATTTTTGAACTGTTGCGGAATAAAGCTATTGGGCGTCACACTCGCTAGCTCCTCGGCTTTTTCTACCGCCCCGCTCATACCTTTGGCGCCTTCAGTCAGGACAAGTTCCGCGCCGAATATGGCCAAAAGCTGTCTCCTCTCAAGACTCATCGTATCAGGCATGGTCAGGATCAACCTATACCCTTTGGACGCGGCGGCAAAAGCCAGAGCTATACCTGTATTCCCACTCGTAGGCTCTATTATAACAGAATCTTTTTTTAACACACCGCGCCGCTCCGCGTCTTCTATAAGCGCGACCCCGATCCTGTCTTTAACACTGGATAAAGGGTTAAAAGACTCCAGTTTCACCAGTACTTCGGCCTCCAGGTCCAGGCTTATCCGGTTAAGCCTTACTAATGGGGTGTTGCCAGTTGTTTTCGTAATGTCCGAGTATATCCTTCCCATAATATCCTCCTTTAACGTGTAAGTTCATTCCCGGCCCTTTTCTATATACCGCGTGTCATATTTTTGATAACGCCTGTTCTATATCGGCCTTTATATCATCGACATTCTCTATCCCCACTGATAATCGTACGAGATCAGGAGTGACTCCCGTATCTATCTGTTCACGCTCTGACAACTGCTGATGTGTTGTCGTCGCCGGGTGTATGGCCAGACTCTTTGCGTCACCTACATTGGCGAGATGGGATACAAGTTTCAGGGAATCTATGAACTTCTTTCCCTCCCGGGCACCGCCTTTTATACCAAAACCTACGATCGCTCCGGCTCCCCGAGGCAAATACTTTTCGACCTTTTGTTTTTCTGTGCTGTCATCAAGCCCCGGATAATTTACCCACCCCACCTTGGGATGTTCTCTAAGATATTTCGCTACTTCCAGAGCGTTCTCGGAGTGGCGGGGAAGTCGCAGATGTATCGTTTCAAGCCCTTGAAGAAAAAGGAATGAATTGAAAGGAGATACAGCCATACCAAGATCTCTCAGGAGAGTAACTCGCGCCTTGACTATGTAGGCGATGTTACCTATCGGCTTTAACGCTTCCACGAAATTTATCCCGTGATAGCTGGGATCGGGATCGGAAATAAGCGGGAATTTTCCCCCGGTCCACTCGAACTTTCCCGAATCCACTATTACCCCGCCTATACTCGTTCCGTGACCCCCGATAAATTTGGTAGCCGAGTAGACAACTATATCCACCCCATGATCAATGGGGCGCAACAGGTAGGGTGCCACCGTGTTATCGAGCACAAAGGGTATGCCGTTCTTGTGGGCGACCGCGGCGATACACTCAAGGTCCGCGACATCGAGCTTTGGGTTTCCTATAGACTCAGCGTAAACCGCCTTGGTCCTCGGGGTTATCGCTTTCCGGATAGCGTCAATATCGTTAGATGGCACAAATTTCACATCTATGCCCAAACGGGGGAACGTATAGTGGAAAAGATTGTAAGTTCCCCCATAAAGGTTATCCGCTGAAACTATCTCATCTCCGGAACGCGCCAAATTCAGCAGGGCCAGGGTAATAGCGGACTGTCCGCTCGAGACCGCAAGTGCACCCGCCCCGCCTTCGAGAGCGGTCATCCTTTTCTCAAAAACATCAGTGGTTGGATTCATCAAACGGGTATATATATTACCAAACTCCCTCAGCCCGAAAAGATCTGCCGCGTGAGATGTATCTTTGAACTGGTACGAGGTTGTTTGGTATATAGGGACCGCCCGGGCCCCTGTCGCGGGATCGGCTTCCTGTCCTCCATGCAGAGCAAGTGTCTCCGTCTTAAAATTGACATCATTCTTAGTCATTGTCTTCCTCCTTTTTTTATAGTACCCTTTCATAAATACTGGTTTTACCAGCTCGCCTCTTAGATCCCGCCACCGTCTTCGATTTCCCATATTTCATCGAATCTCGTTCTGTGTGAGACCTCTATCTGTGTTATCTTTCTGTCGCGCACTATTATCAAGATCGTCCCGTTCGTCAGCCCGCCGGCCGCGTCACGTATATCTTTGATTATAGAATCGTTTATCACCCGCTCTTTGATGTCCATTCCTTTTCTCCTTAGTGTGGTCATAAAAATAAAAAACCCACTCACCTTCTTCTGGTTTATCCGGTAGTGGGTTGCCTCATCTTCGATATATAATCACGGCATGATCACATAGGCGGCTCCCCCCTACTTCGGAAGCATCGCATGACCATGCAACACATCGATCTTTTCCTTTGGCGTGCCGGGTATTTCATCGTTCTCCTCGTCCACTTAAACGTTATATCACGTACGTTAAAACCTGCTTTTTCCTGTTAACTTTTGTCGCCAAATCCTGAAAGGTTACATTATCTACAATATCAGATGTCACGCGGTGTATCCTGGTCCAAAGTTCCTTCAGCACACAGGTGTCAATATCCTTACACTCTGAATATCGCTCATCAACACATGCTATCGGTTCTATGGGTCCGTCTATGTACCTGACCACATCTCCAATCGATATTTTTGACGGAGCCCTGGACAGCATATATCCCCCCTCTCTCCCGCGACGGCTTTCAACAAACCCTCCTCGTCTGAGTTCCATCATGACCTGTTCTAAAAATTTCATAGGAGCGTCGATTCGTTCAGCCAGGTCATGACTCGAAACAAGAGAGGATCCATAATTGACAGCTAGAAGCAACATCGCCTTAATCGCGTAATCACCTTTGTAAGATATTTTCACCTCATCCTCCAAATCAAATTATTCCTATCGGTTTGGTATATTTTAACTGAAAATCAAAAATTGTCAAGACATTTCTCCTGTCCTGCTCGTAAAAACATCATTTTCGGAAATTTTCGGGGCGATCAACAACCCTAGGTTTATTTACGTTCCTTGTGTACTAAAGTGCGGTGGGGAAAAGGTATTTCTACGCCTTCTTTGTCGAACCTTTCTTTTACTGACCTGTTAAGGTCGCATATCATATTAAACCCTGTAGGGTTATCCTTGGCCCATACCCAGGCCCTTAACTTTACCGAGGAATCACCGAAGCCCAGTATTCTTACCTTTACCGGGTCAGCCCCCTTGCTTTTTTCCTCTTCACTTCGATTATCAAAAAAATCCGGGTGTTGTTCGACTTCTTCCGCGATAATACGCATCGCTTTAACATGGTCAGAGTCATAGCTTATACCTATTTCAAAAAACCGGCATACCTTTTCTTCCACAATATTGGAATTTTCTATGACGTCGACACTGACCACGGAATTAGGCACGACAACCCTTTTGTTCTCAAAAGTCTTTATCACAGTATGCCTAAGCGTTATATCCTCTACCATGCCCGTAATATCTTTACCTATAAATTTTACCCTGTCGCCTATCTGGAACGGTTTGAACATGGTGATAAAACACCCGCTGACGATATTGGCTATTGAATGCTGCGCCGCGAATCCTATCACTATCGCCAGAACACTTGAACCGGCAAAAATGGACATCGAAAGATTTCTGAGAGGAGGGATAACGGATATCGCCAAAAGAACGCCTAAAAAATAAACAACACCGAAAAATAGCCTTGAGTAAAACCTCAAAGTGCTTCCCTTCACCGTTTTTCCGGTCTTGTCGACAATGTTCCTGAGTATTCTTACCAAAAGGACCGTACCCGCCAGAATAGCGAACACTATGATAGTCCTGAAAACCAGATCCATCGCGACGTCGGGATCAAAATTTATCATGTTTTGTTCTCCTTAAACTCAAATATCACTATCGTAAAACTGGTTTTATTTTCGTTTCTTGACCTGTCCTATAGCTTCCCTGGTTCTAGTATTATATCGGGCATATCACTCCCCTACAACTAGATTTTCGCTTTTCACCAGAACCAGTTTTGATGAGTACGCGGGCTAAAATGCCGGAGATCTACGCGGCGGTCAGTATGTTTTTGCGGATAAGTTCGTTGATGTCCCTGGCGGAATCCAGGTCTATTTTTCTCACCGGCAGGATGAAAAGCATTACACGGGCAAGCTGGTTTATGTCGCGGGGAGCTGCCCCCATGTCTTTCCCTGTCAACATCCGGTAAACATGAAGAAGAGCGTCCACGTTCCCCGCGTGAAGAGCCCTTAAAGCAAGCAGGATACCTTCTACTTGGACGATCTCCCCTTCGCCTTCCCGGGCAAACGCGAGCGCGTTCATGTCAAGATCCCGCAGTCTTTGCACAAGTCCTTCTTTATCTGAACAGGCCACGGTAAACTCGACATTGTAGCCCTCATACTGCCGGATGATCCTGTCTTTCAGGCGCTCAAGTTCCCTTATATACTCGTCAGGAGAGGCCATCTCGTCTATTGATAAAGAAACTATCTTCTCTTTGTATTCATTTCCGCGCATACCCTGCTCTATCCTTTTCAGCATATTTCTCTGCGCGGGGGGCAGTATGGAATCCGTAACAATATGGCACAATATCGTTTTTTGCTGAATGGTAGGAGTAAATTTGAGGTTTTCGTTGTGAAGCATATCTAATTCTTGGGCAACCGCGGCTACTTCCACATTCTCAATACTTTTTCTAGCAACCCTCCCCTTTCCCAGAATGTGTTTTATTTCTTCTGTCCCGGCCAACACGTTTTCCTTACCCTCTAGGCTGTCAGCATCGATCTCGACTCCCGCATAAGCGGAAAGACATTTTCTTACAAAAATACCGAAATCCCTTTCAGAGTCTTCACCTCTTGCCAGGATCGCTCCGGAATTCAACAATTTCCCCCAGGAAACCGGGTGTTCGCGGGAAGCACCTATGATCCATTCAAGCTGGGCTCTTGCGGATGTATGCCCCATACCCAGTTCCCTGTCGGATGCGGTGGACATATCGTTCTCTTTTATGACTGCCGCCCTCGGATATATCAACATCATTCCCTGAATCCGTCTAATGTCTTCATGCCAGCCAAGTGATTCGAAAATCGCCGCCGCTCCAACATCAGACATGAACTCTAAAATACACGGATCGATATAGTGAGCCCAGAAATTATGGGCTATTTCGTGAGCTAGGGTAAATATTTTGGCGGACGGCGGTCGCTCCAGACGCGAAAGGCTTTCGGGAGAAAAGGACAACGTGGCATTTGCTCCCTCGACATCCTCGCCTATTCGTGAATTCGTGAGTATCTTAACGGCGATGCTCTGGTATTCGTCTTCACTGATAAAAGAAGAAATGCTGTAGTAAACAGCCAGTACCGCGAGAAGATATTTACGGAGAAGGACTTCTCTCTGTTCGGAATTTAAAAACTCTTTATCGCTCATGGCGGCGGCTTCCCTGAGTAAATCCTCAGCCATCTTTATCCGCAAGTCATCGTTCGCTCTTGAGGGATCAAGAAGCGTCCCGCACTCTTCAACCACGGGCCTAATGACCGAAAAAAATTCATCATGCGACCCATAAAAAATATCCGCGGAATAGACGCTGTGTATGGAAATGTCCATCCCGTCGATATCGGTAGCCATATAACCGCCTATACTGTCCTTTCCGACAAGTTCTACGAGGCGGGTAAACCTGGCCAAGGTAAGATCGGCGATACCGCCCATAAGATCTTTAAAAAGCACGGGTTCACGGTCATACGCCTCTTTCAATTTTTCCCGTCCGAATAGCGCCTCCAGATACTCAAAGGCATCCCGCCTCAGGTCTTTTGTCCCGGGTTTTTTGTTTGGATGTTTTTTGCGCGACATTATTTCTTCAACATATCTTGTAAAAGAGTCTTTTTTGCCATCCTCATCGGGCAACTTACCACGCATCTCCGCAGGTTTTTCTTTCGTGACCGATATAGTCGCCCCGTCATCCGTAACCCGGTGGACAATTCCCGATATCTTCGCGTTTTCACCAAGCGCCTCCGCGCTTTTCTCTCCGCTCTCCACTTTTTCCTCTTGGCCCGGGGCCTTTTCGGGCTTGTCAAGATTTCCAGCGTGAGAATCTCCCACTCCGCGGCCCATAACAGCATCGGAGTCGGCACTTGGCGCGCTCTCTCCGCGTTCAAGTGTTCGGGCTTCTATGATATCCGGACTTGCCTCTAACGGATCTTCCCACCGATTTGGATTCAGAACAAGACTCGCGACCATCCCGATCACGGTTCCGCTTTCGTCACGTATCTCCTGCCTCTTGTACTGTTCTGAGGACAGCCAGCTTCGTTCGCCGATACCTGCTCCATATAAGCTGGCATGGCGCGCCGCGAGCATATCCTTTTTTGAAGGCTTTTTCCCGGACGCGACATCGTAGACCTCCAG
>SLID01000088.1 GCA_007135805.1 Candidatus Omnitrophota bacterium
CGAAAATCCGAAAAGGATCGCCCCTGATATCCTGTTGAAAACACTCAGCGCCGACACCTTGAAACTGGACCTCAACGCGTCAACGACACTGCTTAAAATAAACCAGCACAACACCGACCCGAGCAGTATACCGACCACTATCGCCGTTGAGTCCGTTACACTGGTATTCGTCCCAAGCCCCAGAGCCGCGAAAAGGGCCCCGAAAATGATCAGCGTTACCGGATTTGTCATGGTCACCATAGCCGCGGAAACATAATTTTCCGCCAGTTTCCCGGATCTGACCGGGACATTGCCCGCTTGGCTTCTCGATAAATATATCCTTATTCCCAGCCCGGCTAAAAAGATCCCCCCGGCTAAACTGAACCATACACTGTTAGCGGAAATAAATGAACTTATTATCCTTATGCCGTATGCCGCTACAGCGGCGTAAAAAACATCACCGGTTACGGCGCCCAATCCCGAGACGAATCCTGTCAGCCGCCCCCTCGAAAGTGTCCGATTAACACACAGAACTCCCACAGGTCCAACCGGAGCTGCGATAACGAACCCTATCAAAAGTCCCTTTAAAAAAAATATATGCTCCACTGTACTCTGTCCTTTCCGGACTTTATTGTTTTTTTGACATAACCGCGGCAAAGACCGCCCCAGCCAAAGCTACGACTGGTATCGCCACCAGGGGATGCCTTGTCAGCGGGCATGGCGACGAAACACATCTTCCAGCGAAATAAAGCCCCGTGCCAAGAGCGCCGCCTATAACCGCGCCAAGGATAGTATTCTTCGTCATAATGTACCTCCCTGAACATCATGTCTGGGATCAAAAAGCACCACAACGTCACAATTCGGAAAATGCTGTTTTATATCCTGCTCAAAATGGCCGGCGAGTTCCGCCATCCTTGAAGCGGTGATCTCGGATCGCACTTCAAAACGCACGTCCACGAATACCCTTTCACCCGCCTTTCTTGTCCTGACCCTGTTCACACCGAAATACCGGGGTTTATGCTCTTCCACCACTTTTTGTATTTTCCCTTTTATATCTCCGCTGGGCACTCCATCCAGAAGTTCTTTGGAATTGGCCAGCATAGACCTTACCGGCGCTTTCATAAGATAGCACGCGAGAAGTATGGTCATAATGGGGTCGATATAATGAGTGTACCTTGTCCTGTCCGTCAGCGTCAGGACCAGACCCAGCGAAAACCCCAGAAAAAGGCCGCCTGAGAGCAGCGCGTCGGTCTTCCAGTGTACACTCGCCATTTTTAAAAGATCAGACCCGGTTTCCCCGGCTTCTTTTCGGAGACGCCAAAAAATAACCATACTGAGGCATCCCGCCACGACACTCACAACTACAGGGATATAGTAGTTTTTCATATCCTCGGGATGTATGATGTCCTGCACCGCGAATTTTATACCCAGCACACATGTAGCAATTATAAGAAGTCCCTGCCCGACCACGGTGAATGGTTCATATTTGCCATAACCGAAATTGAACATATCGTCGGGGGGGCGATGTATTTTGCTCACGGCAAAAAACATCAACAGGCCGGTCGCGACCATTATCATACTGGCGGCCGAACTTACCAGCATGGTGGTCGAAGCAACCGCCATCCCTCCAATACCATACATCAGCATCACGATGGAGGCGCCCGCCACCGACAATACCGAAGCCCTTGCCTGACGGCTTTTCAGGTGATTGTTGCCTCCATTTATGTCGTCCATATCAACATATCCTTCCCGGCATCATCATATCCTGTCCAGAAGCTCTTTTTTCTTTTCGGAAAACTCCCCCTCCGACAATATCCCTTTTTCCTTAAGCGCCTGGAGACGCTCTATCTTCTCGTAAATATCAATAGCGGTTTCCGGTTTCGAAAGGTCCTCACCAGGATCGGCGGCGCCCCAGTCCTTAGCGTCGTCCTTTGGCTTGTCGGCGGGTTTTTCCTCATTATCCGAGGCGGCAGAAGAAGGTCCTGGAAGTTTCTTTTTTTTCCGGCCGGCCGTTGAGGCGAGTTTCATGAGTCCCCCTGTAATAAGCGCCGTAACGGCTATCACCACTACCATCCCAGGTATACGCGCTCCTCCGGGAGGTAATATCTTGGAGCGGGTTAACGCGGCTTCCTTGTCATCTCGGCTTGACGGGGAAAGGCGCCGGTCATCCACCCCCATCTCTCTCCTGAGTTCTGCCCGTACCGAAGCGCGTACATCCTCAAGGCTCTGGGCCTCAGCATTTACGGCTAGGGCGTATTGGGCACAGATGAAAAATACTATAAAAACAATACTGCGAGTATTCACTGCACACCTCCTCGCGGGAAGGGAGGCTATCCCGCGGACACCTTTACAAAGGGAAGAGACCTTCATTGTTTTAGAACAACGCTCTATCTCCGCACCGGGCCGGGCCTGCGGGTATCTCTGCGAAACCTGCCAAAAAGGTCCATACCAAGCATCCTTTGGGCTCTGGCGGCCATCATGTCATAGCTCTTTTTCTCCGGCATCCCCGACTGTTTCAGTGTGGCCTGGGTTACCTTCTCAAACAAGGTGGTTCCG
>SLID01000082.1 GCA_007135805.1 Candidatus Omnitrophota bacterium
CAGATAGACATAGACAATTTTAAATCCTTTAATGACCGGTATGGTTACCTTCAGGGCGACAGGGTCATAATGCAGACCGCTCACATGCTTACCGAATGTGTCGCGAAATGGGGCGGGGAGGGCGATTATGTGGGGCATATCGGCGGGGATGATTTTGTTGTCATGACCACGCCTGAGAAGTATAACGCGTTATGTGAGAACTTTATATGTATGTTCGACACCGTTATAAGGTTCCATTATTCTCCCGAGGACCGTAAGAACGCTTTCATCATAGTCAAGGACAGGAGCAGAAAATTAAGAAAAGTCCCTCTTATGAGCGTCACGGCGGCCCTTGTCATCAAGAACAGCGTTGAAGAGGTCAACACGGTCATAGAAATCAATGATCGAGTGGCCGAAGTCAAGCAGTACCTCAAGAACATACCCGGAAGTAAGTACATGGCGGACAGGCGTATAATAAAAAAAGATGACCACCTCAAAGTACAGATCTTCCAGAATGACGACTCGATATCACAAAGATATAAACCCCTGGGGCAGATACTGCTTGAAAAAGGTGATATTGACCGGGATAGCCTTGACGACGCCCTTAAAACACATTGGAAAAGAGGCGGGCTTCTGGGTGAGACTCTACGCGAAAACGGCATTGTCGGGGAAGATAAGATCACACGGGCGCTTTTATCCCAGTATAATGATCTTGAAGGTGTCGTGTCCAGTCGTGTGGCTCAGAGCGGCGGCGGTTGAGCGCGAAAGAGGGGAGATTTGGCCGTATGGACAACAAAGAAATAGCGTCTCTTTTCCAGGATATAGCGGACATCCTTGAAATAAAAGGCGAGAATGTTTTCAAGATAAGAGCTTACCGCCGCGCTTCTTCCAATATAGCCGGCCTTTCAAGGCAGCTTTCAGACATATATCATGAGGATCCTTCCGAGGTATCGAACATTCCGGGGATAGGCAAGGACCTTGCCGCCAAGATAGCCGAGATGGTAACAACTGGCCACCTGGAGTTCTATTCCGAGCTTGCCGGAGAGTTCCCGCGGGGTTTCCTGGACCTTTTGGATGTGGGAGGGCTCGGTCCTAAAAAACTGAAGAAACTTCGCGATGTTCTCGGCGTGGAAAATATTGATGAGCTTGAAAAAGCCTGCCGTGACGGGAAAGTGGCCGGTATTGAGGGTATGGGCGAAAAAACGCAGAGTAAACTGGTCCAGGAAATAGTCCGAATAAGAGAGAACGAGGGACGGTTCCTGGCGGGTACGGCCGGACTTCTCGCGGATGAGGTGATATCGTACCTGTCCGAAGCCGGAGGAATAGGTAAAATAGAAAAAGCCGGAAGCCTGCGCCGGGGCGTCGAGGTAGTGGGGGACATAGATATCCTGGCCTGGGCCGGAGAGCCCGAAAAGGCCATAGAGCGGTTTGTGTCTTTTCCGGGGACTTCCGAAGTAATGGCCAGGGGCCAGACCAGGGCCAGCATAAGGGTTCGGGGCGCGTGCCAGGTGGATTTCCGGATAGTGGATAAACAGTGTTACGGCGCGGCGCTCGTGTATTTTACGGGATCAAAACAGCATAATGTTAAGATAAGACATATCGCTAAAAAGAAAGAGCTGAAACTCAACGAATACGGTCTTTTTACCGCCGCGGCATCCGGTGAGGAAAAACCGGTAGCGGGAAAGACCGAACAGGAGGTCTACAAAAAACTGGGAATGAGCTGGATACCGCCTGAGTTGAGGGAAGACCGGGGTGAGGTGGAGGCCGCCCTGAGGGGCGAACTGCCGAAAGATCTTATAGAATACGGCGATGTGCGGGGCGACCTGCATCTTCATACCGTGGATACGGACGGCCAGATGACGTTGGAACAGCTGATGCGAAAGGCGGTGGAGAAAGGATACGAGTACATAGCCGTCACCAACCATTCCAAACTTGTCAGAATAGCCGGGGGTATGGACGGTGAGGAACTTCTGGAACACGTGGATGATATCAGGAAAGTTGCCCGTAAATTCAGGCAGCTTAAAGTCCTCGCGGGAGTGGAGGTGGATATATTGAAGGATGGTACGCTGGACCTGGAAGACAAGTTCCTTAAGGAACTTGACATAGTGGTCGCCGCCATACATTCCAACTTTTCAGCCGACAAAGAGACCCAGACAAAGAGAGTTATCCGGGCCATGGAGAACAGATATGTTAACATGCTCGCGCATCCTTCCGGCCGGCTCATTACAAAACGTAACGCGCTGGAATTGGACATGGACAGGGTTTTCAGAGCGGCAGCCGAAAATAATGTCATGCTTGAGATAAATACGCACGGTCAGAGAGTCGATCTCAACGACGCGCATTGCATGAGGGCCAAAGAGATGGGCGCCCGCTTCTCGATAAACACCGACGCTCATGATACAGCCCAGATGGACGGGACGGGCCTTGGTATAGCCACGGCCCGGCGGGCGTGGTTAAGAAAAAAAGACGTGATCAACACTTATAAGTTCGATGAATTGAAAAAAGCGCTTAAAAGATAAAGC
>SLID01000014.1 GCA_007135805.1 Candidatus Omnitrophota bacterium
ATTTTGCCTGCCGAATGGTACTTAAGAATAAGATCTTTGAGTTTTACTGAACTTGCCAGGTTCTCGGCCCCGGGCATACCGCCGGGAAGCACCAGAGCGTCCGGCAACCCCCCGTATTCCTCTATGAGAGTATCGGCTTGTATTGAAATACCATGCGAACCGGAGACCATAAGGGTTTTAAGCCCGGCGATGGCAACTTCAACCTCACAGCGCCTGAGCACATCTACAGGTATCGCGGCTTCCGCTTCCTCAAATCCATTTGCCAAAACTACAAGTGCTCGTTTCTTCATAGCGAAAATCTCCTTTCTTGGTGTAGAATAAAAAACCCTCTCCACCCTGAATTATCGGGCGGAAATAACCATGCGCGCCAGTTGTTCGGTCATTTGCGCGGCATTTTCCAGCTTTTGTTTTTCCTGAATGGAAAGTTCATCCCAAAAAGGCCTTTTTGAAGGAAGATCACTGACATAAAGAATACCAACCGCGGCCATATCCGAAACCCGGGCCGATTGGTATACCGCCGCGAGCTCCATATCTATGCCGATAAATCCTTCCTCTCGTATATGGAACATGTTTTCTGTCGTCTCAGCGGCCAGTGAACCAATGCTGAAAATATCACCTTTTCGGAAAACATCCCCCCCCTCTTCCAGCGTCTTGGCTTTCAGCCAGGCCTCTTCAAGTATCCCACAAGATGCCTCTAACGGTACGTACCCGGTAAGGATCTTTGTTATGTCCGCCCCGGATTGGTAATAGTCTGAAAAACCGCCGCCCGGAAAGGCCGATCTACATATAATAACCTCCCCTATGCTCGAAGGATCCAAGCCGCCGCAGGAAGCCGAATAGACCAGTTTTTCGCATCCGGCAGCTCCCAGAAAAAGCACACAGTCACCGGCCGGGGACGCGCCGATAGGACACTTTACCACCGTGTAGGCGTTCCCGCCATTTTCCACATTGACTCCGGAATAAAGGCGGCCCTTGAAGGGTATACCTTTCCCCTTTCCGCCGGCAAACCTGTTCGCCGGGCCAAAAGGCGTCAGTATAACGCTTCTGTGTATCATGTTTTTTGGGCACCCGAAAAGAAATTCAAATGCCGCGTCACTTCCGGTCATCGTTGTCTTTTCCCTGAGTTTCAGTCCCAGGCTCTGACTTTTTCCGTGTAATGTCTCCCTCCCCGCAAGAACCGCAAACATAGGAAAGGACGGTATTCAAAGCCCCGCAACGCCGACAAACCCAGAAACCATCGGGAGGATTTTTCTCACGGATCTTCTTTTTCAAGAAAGGTACGGCAAAACGGAAAACGCCGAAATATGAGGCCGTCGCCAGCACAAGCAGTAGTATGACAGATAGTAGTGGGTTGGGGGAATATGCCGGCCGTACATTTTCGATACTTATCCCATACCCGGCAAGTCTCCTCCTGACAGCACTGTACGCGTAATCGTAGTCTTCCACGGGCCCCGAGGAAAGGCCGCTTATGATAGGAGCGGAAATACCGTATTTGCCCTGGCTATAAGACCTGAGCTTATTCAGATAGCTTTTATAATACCGGGCGGCGAGAGAATATTTTCCCTTGGCTTCATAAGTAAGGGCTATAGCGATGTCCGAATAAAAGAACTCCGGCCACACTCGCCGAGCACGGGAAAACCTCTGCACCGCGGAATCTAGATTGCCCAGTGAATATTCTAAAAACCCCCTATCGTAGTGCCGTGAAAATTCGGCCAAGTCCCGCTGCGTCCGACCGTCAACCCTTTCCGACAGAGCCGTGGCAAGCGACGGTTTCAGCGCGACCCTTTCAGTGGAGAAAAAAAGGTCATCATCCCGGCGGGCAGACTCCGCCAACCAGACGTTGCTAAACATAAGCGCCAACAACAAAAAACAAAAGGCGCGAACCCCTTTTGTCAAAAATTTGCCGAATTTTCTCATCTTTTCAGCTACCCAGGCAGGAAAAACTTAAGACAATCTACTTTCCCTGAGCTATAAGCCCAAGGACTTTGTCTATCTCGAACGGTTTGTATATTATATCAGAGGCGTCTTCTTCCAAAGCCTTGTGTACCATCTCATCTACTGAATACCCTGTCATCATTATAACACGAGTTCCGGGACTGACCTTCTTCACCTGCCTGAGAGTTTCCACCCCATCCATTCCGGGCATCCTGATATCCAGGAACATTATGTCATAATCGGTCTTTCCGGCTTTTTCCAAGGCCTGGATCCCTCCATAACAGCTTTCGGCATTGTATTCATTGGCCCTGAGAATATCACAGAAAACATCCGCGAAATCTTTATTGTCATCGACTACCAGAACATTGTTTTTTTTCATCGTTACACCGCCACCTTTCCTTCTGTTGTTTAACCATCCTTCCGCGGGGCCTGATCTATCGGACCCCTCAACGGATAAAATCAATCAGCGGACCGGGAAATAATCACATTATCAACAAAAACAGAACCACGGTACCTGCCTCCGGTAACATGAGGAGGGGCCGCGTCGTACTCTATCCTTACTGCTATCTTTTTTACCGCGTCCAGGTTGTTGCGAAGACTTCCCTCGCCATGCCCCCTCCAAGGGGATATCATTGTATCCTCCTTTTCTATCTCAACGCTTATTGTGGTCCACCTTCCCGGGATCAGGTCGACAGGTCTTCGCATCTCAACAAAATGCCAGCCCACCCCCACGGTAAGTATAAACCTGGCTTTCATAAAACCTCTTGGAGCTCCCCGTGGAATATATACCTGGGCGGATATAAGGTCATAGTCGGTCAGGTCCATGTCTTTTTCAAGTTCGACAAGAGCGGCTGTCCACCTTGTACCCGGGAAATCACAGATAACTTCAAGGGCTCCTGAACCCGAACTCACGGTTTCCCTTGTGAGTACAACCTCCTCGGCAACGTAGTCTTTCAACTCGTATGCCCAGTCAGGAACCACCCACCCTTCGGTACTATCCTCAAAGGTGAAAATTATGTCTTCTTGTCCCGACGCGTACGCACTATCCAACGGGAACGCGAAAACCAGGAATAGGCACAGAACAACTATTTTGCCATACAAGACTTTTAGCTCTCCTCGTGAGCCGGGACCGGCCGGAAAACATAACAGTGTATAATTTTTTCCCGTTTCCCCAGCGTCATCTCGTGGTGAGTTCATAAAAGATAAAACTCACAGTTACATAAATTATACGCCCGACTCGGGAAAATAGCAAGTATTCGGGGGCCATTTACGATCCGCTTCGAATATCTTGTCCGCCTCCCTTACGAATTATAATTTCAGCCATTTCCATGTCAAACCCGGATGTGATCTTTATATTGCGACCATCTCCAGGGACCGCTTTTACCTTGCCACCACAGGTAACAACCAGCCCGCAGTCATCGCTCGCGTCGATCACACTTCTTTCACGAGCTTTCTTATGGGCTTCAATGATAACGCTAAAGTGGAAAGCTTGTGGGGTCTGCATCCTCTTTATAACTCTCCTGTCAGGTATCCCCGAAATGAACACTCCCGGCTGCTCCACCAAGGTATCAGCTATGTCTATGACCGGGCCGGCGGCCCCTTCCTCTATTGCGGCTTCAAGAACTGCCCTTATCGTCGCCCTGGAAACCAAGGGCCGCGCTGAATCGTGGATAAGCACATAGTCCGTGTCAGGGTCGCAGTGCTCAAGCCCCTTACAAGAGGACTCCTGCCGCGTTTCCCCACCGGGGACCACCTTGTTTGGTTTGGGTATGCCCATGCTGAGGACAAGTCCCTCCATCCTTTCAATATAGCCGGGATGACAGACCACTACAATATCAGAAATTTCTTCACACGAGCTGAACGCTTTTACAGAGCGCTCTATTACCGGGACCCCTCCGAGAAGCGAAAACTGTTTTGGAATATCCTGTCCCATCCTACTCCCGATCCCGCCGGCCAATATTATAGCTGTGATTTTCACCATTTTCTCCGGACAAAACAGCAATCGCTGTCAGGAATTTAGAGTGTTGTCCCCCGGGATCATATCCGGGGCTATAGGCATGTCGAGGAATCTGCCCTTTTCCATTAACTTCACGCCGTCCACGAGTATGTCAGGATTATTGAGCACACCGTCAAGGTGGATCTGTACGTCATTGGTCCCGCCAAAAGAAGTATTATTACCTAAAGCCACATGAGCGGTACCGACCACCTTTTCATCTTCCAGTATATTCCCGGTTATCATGGCCTTAGGGTTAAGACCTATTCCCAGTTCCGCCACCTTGTAGGCCCGGGCTCCGACCCGATCAAGCCGGTCGATAAGGACTTCCGCACACTCACCTTTAATATCTACCACTACCCCCCCTCTGACCATAAAAAAAAGCGGCGAACTCAACATGCCAAGGCCGGCAAAAGATATATCCACTACATAAGTCCCTTCGCATGTCTCCGGGGCAAACGCCACTTCTCCTTCCGGAAGGTTACCGAAAGCTCCGGGAAAATCGAATACCCCTCCGGTCTCTCCGAAAAATCCGCTTTTCCCGATAGTAAAGATCATATCCGTCCCGGACAGGGAAGTGACCTCTACTGTGGACGCGTTACGCAAAATACTGCAAAGATGTGAGGACATTTTCTTGATGTCATCGTAATCCACATCCAGGCACCTATTCGCCGTTTCCGCTGTTATAGAAGGCATAGTTACGATCCGCGCGCCTCTTTTCGTAGCTTCTCTTCTCGCCCCGGTGTGCGTAAGCGACTTATCAGTTATAAGAAGTTCAACATCGTAGCCGAACATGTCTCTCGCCACATCTTCCGGAGGCTCCGCTCCGTGTTCGATACCCGGTTCCATTACAATAAGCTTGGCCTTTCGCGTTATTTTACGCGCGGCCTCATAAAAAACTCTTCCGATATCCTGCTTCAGAGTATCCGTGACTACCAGGCACGATTCCCCTGTTCTGAGTTTGAGCGATGTCTCAAATACCTTTCTTATGGCGTTTTCATTTATCATTCGTTGTCAGATATCCCCTTTCCCCATTTTTTTTTAAACATCTCACAGGTAAGACGCCGTCTCGGCACCCCCTGAACCCGGCGTCTAAAGCCAAAAAGACTCTATCACAAAGGTACGCAAGTCCAAAGCCGCGTTAATTGTATCACTAAATCGCCTGATGGGCAACACACACTGCCGCCAAGCATGCGGTATTCCAAACAAACACAAGACCGGCTGGGATATTAAACCATCTCAAAGACCCAGTTTCCAACGCTAAAGGCGATAAGATATTAAAAGAACATCTAAATATGTCCAATCTCTGAGAGGAAACCTTTTCGATTTTGTAAAGCTTGCCTCTTGCATATCAGGCGTGTTGCGTATATACTCTACTTACTATGTCCGCCTTTGAGACTTCCAGACACCTGATGTCATCTATAAAGTACGTGCTTACGTCTGCGGTGATCTTTGTTTTCCTGGCTTTCGCCGCCGAAGCCGACGACACGGTCCTGTCTTTCGCGGGAGACAGCGATTTTCCGCCATATTCCTTTATAGATAAAGACGAGACCTATTCGGGTTTTTCAGTGGACCTGGCCAGGATGATATCAGCTACTATGGAACAAAAAATGGAGATATCGTTAACGTCCCCGAAGGAATATACTCGCCAGCTTATCAACGGGGAAATAGACGGTATCATCGGTATGCCCGTCCTGGAAGAGTTGAAAAAACATATTTCCTTTTCCGTGCCGGTAAAACAGCTGGATTGCGCTATCTTCGTATTGCATACCAACGAATATGTCAGGACACTGAAGTCTCTCGAGGGGGCCGTAGTGGCAATGCCGCTTCACAGCATTTATGTCGACTACGTTGAGCAATACCATCCGAAAATAAGAATACTCGAAACACCAGAGGTAACGGACGCTTTTAAAATGCTTATAGACGGCGAAGTGACGGCTGTACTGTGCGAAAAGAACCTTGCTCTCTTCCATATTCACGAAAATGACCTGCACGGCATAAAAAAAGTAGGTCCTCCCATCGGCCCGGTTTATGACTTCGCTATCGGGGTGCAGAAAACAAACACAAAACTGCTCGAAGATATAAACAATGCCATAAATACTCTCCAGGAAAAAGAGATCATGCGACAACTCAAGAGGAAATGGTTTGGAGTATCACTTGTCCCACCTTTCCCCTGGAGAAGGGTTGCCACGATAATCGGCACGATAACCGGCATAATGCTTTTCCTGATGACTGGGTTGTGGGTTGTTTCATTGAACGCCGCTGTAAAAATAAAAACCGACCATATCCGGATGTTGTCCCTTAAGATGCAGGAAAAAGATAAGCTGGCCGTACTGGGAAAACTGGCCGGCCAGATCGCCCATGAACTGCGCACCCCCCTTAGCATAATCAGTAATTCAGTGTTCCTGATGCAGAGGGAAGGTTTCGAAAACCCTGAAACTTACGAAAGAAGGCTGAAAATGCTGGAAAACAAAGTACGCCTGACCAGCAATATCCTTGAGAGCATACTCAGTTATTCGCGCGTAAAAGCCGAAGTGGCTACAACCATCTCCGTGGAAAAGTGCCTGGGTGAAGTGTTAAAGGATATGGAGATACCTGAAGGTGTCTCCTGTGATATAAGTATCGACAAACCGGAACATCTCCACGTTTTCATGGATTTCCACCAGTTGTACAGCGTCCTGAGGAACATTTTGCTCAATTCCCTGCAGGCAATGACCTCAGGCGGGACTCTTTCGGTACACGCTTTTTTTGTGGAAGAGGAAAATTCAATATGCGTCAGGGTATCCGACACCGGCACGGGTCTCTCCGGGATAACCCCAGATAACATCTTCGACCTGTTCACTTCCACAAAGATAACCGGCACGGGCCTTGGACTTCCAATTTCGAAATCAATAGTCGAGACCAACGGAGGGTCGCTTTATCTCGAGAGCTCATCCGCGTCAGGATCTGTTTTCGTGATAAAACTCCCCTCTTCTGAAAAGGAAAAAACCTCGGGTGGCGAGAAAGACAGCTAAATATAATGTTCTGATAGTGGACGACGACGAGGATATGTGCCTGTCCTTGGCTGATGTAATATCACTGGATAGGGATTACAGGACTTTTTTCACATCCGCCCCCGGCAAGGCCATAGAACTTGTTCGGAAAAAAAATTTTTCCCTGGTCCTGATGGATTATAAGATGCCCGGAATTAACGGAATAGAGGCCATGAGGGCTATGAAAAAGATCCGGCCGGGACTGCCTGTCATAATACTCACGGCCTTCATATCTAAAGAACTTATCGCTGAAGCCAAAAAGGAAGGCGCCTCAGAAGTGCTTTCCAAATTCATATGGCCCGATGAACTGCTAAACCAACTTGAAAAGGTAATTTCAAAGTCCGGATAACATCACCCCTCTGTCTTGTCGTTTCGGCTCTTGCCAAAACAGTCCAGTTATGATACTGTATCCGTGAATTTTTTACCCATTTTTATGAAATGCTCGGGTCTATCTTTAACGGTTTCGCAAAGCTTGGGCTTTCAGTAAAATAACCTGTCTGTTTTCCACACTGTAACCTGCCGGATGACCGGTGAAAAGGAGCTCAAAATGCACAGTATCATTATACCCGTCGCGGGAATAGCGGGACTTGTCTTTGCCCTTTGGACTTTCCGTTCGCTGATGAAAATAAACCAGGGCTCTGAAAAAATGGCGGAAATAGCCAACGAGGTACACAAGGGAGCTATGGTCTTTCTAAAGAGAGAATACACTATCATCGCGGTCTTTGTAGCCATGATGTTCGCGATAATATCCGTCTTCCTTTCGCTGCCGACAGGCCTCGCTTACCTGAGCGGAGCGTTCTGTTCCATGCTGGCCGGGTTCATCGGAATGAAGGCCGCGACAAGATCAAGCGCCCGGACCTGTGAAACGGCAAGAACCGCGGGTGCCGGAGAAGCTCTGGCCGTAGCGTTTAAAGGCGGCTCGGTTATGGGAATGAGTGTGGCGGCCCTCGGAGTACTTGGAGTGGGCGTATGGTTCGCCATAACACGTGACACAGGCGTTATAACAGGTTTCGCCCTTGGAGCTAGCTCGATCGCACTTTTTGCCAGGGTTGGCGGAGGCATCTTTACCAAAGCCGCTGATATGGGTTCCGACCTTGTCGGAAAAATAGAAGCCGGCATCCCAGAAGATGACCCGAGGAATCCCGGTGTAATAGCCGACAACGTGGGAGACAACGTGGGAGACACAGCCGGAATGGGAGCTGATCTCTTTGAATCGTACGTTGGGGCCGTTATCGCTACCATGGCCATAGGCGCGACTCTCACAAACGCTTTCGCCTCGATGCTCCTTCCCCTTGCACTTATCACTATAGGCCTCGTGGCCTCCGCGATAGGCGTGATATCGATCAACTTCCTGAAAAACATGAATCCCCAGACAGCCTTGAGGAACTCTACCCTTGTTTCCGCCCTTATACTGATCGCCGGGGCCTATTTCGCCACCAGTTCCCTCATGGGAAACCTGGACGGTTTCTGGGCCATACTTGCGGGACTCTCGGGAGGTATACTCATAGGTATCGAAAGTGAGTATTTTACATCCGGAAAGCCGATAAAAGAAGTCGCCAAACAGTGCCAATCAGGGCCCGCGACCGGGATAGTTTCGGGGCTTGCCGTGGGTTTCGAGAGTACAATACTTCCGGTACTGACCCTGGTAATAGCAATGCTTCTCGCGCATATGTTCGCGGGACTTTACGGAATAGGCCTGGCAGCGGTGGGTATGCTCTGCACTATCGGTATCGTCATGTCCACAGATTCTTACGGTCCCATAGCCGACAATGCGGGCGGGATATCCGAAATGGCCGGCCTCGACAAAAGTGTCCGAAAAATAACGGATAAACTTGATTCACTTGGCAATACAACCGCGGCCATAGGTAAAGGTTTTGCCATAGGTTCGGCCGCCCTTACGGCACTGGCGCTTTTTGTCGCTTTTCAGAAAGTTACCGGTATAACAGCGATAGACCTTATCAAGCCCGTGCCCGTGGCCGGGCTTTTCATAGGAGCCCTGGTGCCTTTTTCGATAGCGTCGATGACCCTGAAATCGGTAGGACGGGCTGCGGATAAACTGGTCCAGGAAATAAGACGCCAGTTCAGGGAAATCCCGGGTCTGATGGAAGGCTCCGGTAAACCCGACACACAAAGCTGCGTTGACATAGCCACGAAAAGCGCTTTGAAAGAAATGGTACTTCCGGGTATTGTGGCGGTGGTCTCCCCCGCTCTTGTAGGCATCATACTCGGCGTTGAGGCCCTCGGAGGTTTTCTGGCCGGGGCGACGGTAACCGGCGTGCTTCTGGGCATAATGATGTCCAACGGAGGAGGCGCGTGGGATAACGCCAAAAAGTGGATAGAGGAAGGTAACCTTGGCGGAAAAGGTACTGACACTCATCAAGCCGCCGTGGTTGGGGATACAGTGGGAGACCCTTTCAAGGATACTACGGGTCCGGCGATGAACATATTGATAAAGCTCATGGGAATAGTTTCTTTGGTTTTCGGAGCTATTTTTGTCAACCTTCACGATAAGCTCATGGGGCTTTTCTTCTAAGGGGGCCGGAATGAACCTCGATAAGAAAATAAGAAAAATTCCCGATTTTCCTAAACCGGGAATACTCTTTTACGACATTACCAGTGTATTCGTTGATCCCGAAGCCTTTGGCTACGTCATGAATACCCTGCTCAGAATGTACGAAAACACCCCTATAGACGGCGTGGTAGCTATTGAAAGCCGGGGGTTCCTGCTGGGCAGCCCTTTCGCCCTCACAAAGGGAGTCCCCCTGGTGCTGGCCCGAAAAGGAGGGAAATTGCCCGGCGATACGGTAAGGCAGGCGTATTCGCTGGAGTATGGAGAGGAAACCCTTGAGATCCATACTTCTGACCTGACTCCCGGAAAAAAATGGCTGATAATCGACGACCTCATAGCGACGGGAGGGACTCTTGAAGCGGTCGCTAAAATGATAGAAACATGCGGAGCGGAAGTAGCGGGTATCTTCTCCATAATCGGCCTCACTTTCCTGAAATACGATGAAAAAATTGGCAAATACGATACCAGGACGCTTATAAATTACGATAATGAGAGCGTCGGGTCCAAAG
>SLID01000133.1 GCA_007135805.1 Candidatus Omnitrophota bacterium
AAAAATAACCAAAGGGCTCAAAACACGGGAGAAAAAGAAGGCGTCTTCGAAGAAAATTATAAAGCGGAGGAAATAGATATATGTCAAGGTCTGTCAAGAAAGGTCCGTATGTGGATGAAAAACTGCGGAAAAAAGTGGAGAAAATGATCGCGACCGGGAGCAAGAAGCCCATAAAGACATGGGCTCGCGGGTCCACAATATTGCCGGATTTCGTGGGTTTGACAATGTCCATTCACGATGGCAGGAAGTTCCGTCCCATTTTCATAACGGAGAATATGGTAGGACATAAACTGGGCGAATTCGCGCCGACCAGGACATTCAGGAGTCACGGCGCGGCTACGAAGACGTCGCTGGAAAAGACTTGATGGGTTGTGGCGGGGTTGGAATGGTGATCCGCCAATATAGCAAAGGGAAAACAAAAAATGATCGCTAAGGCAGAAGCTAAATATGTTCGTCTTTCACCGAGAAAAGCGTCCCTGGTTGTGGACATGGTGAAGGGAAAGACCGTGGAGGAAGCGGTTTTTATACTTGAGAACGTGAATAAAAGGGCCGCGCGCCCCATTAAGAAAGTCCTGGATTCGGCTTTCGCCAACGCCAATTTCAACAGGCAGGAAAAGTTCCTTTCCAAGGACCTTTATATATCAAGGTTACTTGCCAACGGGGGCCCAATGCTTATGAGGTACAGGGCGGCGACTATGGGCCGGGCCACTCCGGTGAGGCACAGGACCACGCATCTCAGGGTCGAACTCGAATCGGTTGCCTCAAAAGGCGGGAATGCCGCCAAAAAGGCGGGGAAAAAGGTGAAGAGCGTAAAAACTAAGGCGGAGAGTTGATATGGGACAGAAGGTTCATCCGATAAGTTTCAGGCTAGGCGCGATAAAAAATTGGAACAGTACATGGTACGCGTCAAAAGAGAGTTTCGCGGACCAGCTTCTACAGGACAGGAAGATACGCCAGATCATAGAGAAGAGTTTGAACCAGGCTCTCGTTTCGCATGTCGACATAGAGCGGGCAAACCAGAGAGTAAGGGTGATTATTCATGCGGGACGGCCCGGTATGATAATCGGCCGCAAAGGCGCGCAGATAGAAATGCTTAAAGAACAGATACAGGATATCGTAGGTGACCAGGATAAACTCTTTATAGACATAAAAGAAGTCTCCAATCCCGCGCTAGACGCCAAGATAGTCGCCGACAATATCGCTTTCCAGCTTGTCAGGCGTGTAGCGTTCAGGCGGGCCATGAAAAAGACTATACAGGCTCTCAAGGACGCGGGGGGAGAAGGAATAAAGGTTAAGTGTTCCGGCAGGCTGGCGGGCGCCGAGATAGCCAGGTCAGAGGGATACAAATGGGGAAAGATCCCCCTTCATACGATAAGAGCCGACATTGATTACGGGTTTTCGGAGGCGAGAACCGCATATGGCCTCATAGGTGTTAAGGTCTGGATATACAAGGGAGAGGTCTTTGATAGGAGCGTTCCGGAAATATCTAAAGGAAGTTCGGGACCGAAGGATAAGGTCAAAAGTACCAGGGAATAGAGGAGCGTTGAAAAATGGCTATGATGCCCAAGAGGGTAAAATTCAGGAAACAGCAGAGAGGAAAGCGGGGCGGGGTCAGCTCCGGTTCCTGTACGTTGAGTTTCGGCGAGTTCGGACTTAAAGCCGTTGAGACGGCATGGATGACGGATAGGCAGATCGAGGCGGCCAGGGTAGCGCTTATGAGGGAAACAGGAAGGGCCGGTAAGCTTTGGATAAGGGTCTTTCCTGATAAACCATATACTGAAACGGCGGCTGAGACGCGTATGGGAAAAGGAAAAGGTTCACCTGCCGGATGGGTGGCTGTTGTGAAAAAGGGAAGGGTCATCTTTGAGATGGAAGGTGTGCCATATGATATGGCAAGGGAAGCTTTCCGCCTTTCGGCTCATAAACTGCCCATGAAGACCAGGTTCATATCACGAGGAGGGAAAAATTGAAACCGGCACAACTGAGGGACATGACGGTAGATGAAATAAAGGAAAAGCTTGCTGGTTTTCAGGAAAAACTTTTCAACGTGCGTGCTGAGATGGCTACGGGCAGAGTAGAGCGCCCCGGGTCTTTTGCCGCTTTGCGGAAGGATATCGCCAGGTGCCATACAATTTTGAAGGAGAAAAAAGGTGAAAACACAAAAACCTCTTAAAAGGACCATAACGGGTACCGTGATAAGCGATAAAATGGACAAGACCGTTACAGTCCTTTTTGAAACGCGTAAAAGACATCCCTTATACAAAAAGTTCGTCAGGGTCAACAAGAAAGTTAAGGCGCATGACGCGAAGAACGAGGCATCTCTTGGAGATCTTGTGAAGGTCGTTGAGATACGTCCCGTTTCCAAGGAAAAGACCTGGATGGTACAGCAGATACTCCAGAGTTCAGGAGGAGGGGACAAAAAATGATCATAATGGGGACGGTTCTTGACGTGGCTGATAACAGCGGGGCGAAAAAAGCTTCCATGATAGGAGTCATTGGAAGATCCGGGAAACGCACCGCGGAAGTGGGCGATATTATCACATGCAACATAAAAGAATCCGCTCCTACGGCCGAAGTAAAAAAAGGAGAGGTTGTAAGGGGCGTCGTAGTGCGTACCGCTTATCCGATACACAGGGAGGATGGTACCCTTCTGAGGTTCGACCATAACGCTGTGGTCATAATTGACAAGGATGGGAATCCCCGGGGCACAAGGGTTTTCGGTCCCGTGGCGCGAGAGTTAAGGCGTAAAAGATTTATGAAAATAGTTTCATTGGCTCCGGAGGTACTGTAAGAATATACAGCGGCCTTTGAGGCCGGAATTTTGGGAGAGACATGCTAACTGTTAAAAAAAATGACATGGTCAAGGTATTGGCCGGTAAGGATAAAGGTAAAACGGGCAAGGTATTGCGGGTTTTTCCCGCTGGTAACCGGGCGATAGTACAGGGGATCAATTTTGTCGTAAAACACCAGCGGAGGACTGGGCAGAACGAGCAAGGCGGCATAATGCACAGGGAGTCCTCTATAGAAATTTCCAACCTCGCTGTGATATGCAAGGGTTGTGACAGCCCTACCAGAGTGGGAATGGAAACGCTTAGCGACAGGACAAAAGTGCGTTACTGCAGAAAATGCAAAGAAGTACTTTGACGGGTTTAAACAGGTAAAAAGTCCTAAATCATAAAGAGGAAGACCGAGCGATGACAAGACTTAAGGAAGTTTACGAAAAAGAGATAGTTCGCGGGCTCATGGATAAATTTGGGTATTCCGGACGGATGCAGGTCCCTAAGATCGAAAAGATCGTGGTTAATGTGGGTATGGGGCAGATGGCCCATCAGAAAGACCTTATCGACCCGATACGTGATGAACTCGCCGCGATAACGGGGCAGAGGCCCTGCATTACGCGTTCCAAGAAGTCTATAGCCAATTTTAAGATAAGAGAAGGGGCTCCCGTGGGTTACAAGGTGACGTTGCGCGGGGACAGGATGTACGAGTTTCTCGACAGGCTGATAAATTTTGTTATACCCCGTATAAAAGACTTCAGGGGAGTTTCAAGGAACTCGTTTGATTCCAATGGCAACTACGCTCTGGGAATTAAGGACCAGAGCATATTCCCGGAACTTGAACTTGACAAATTACCGGTCAGCCACGGGATGGATGTGTGTATAGTTACCACCGCGAAGACCAAGGAGGAAGCGGTGGGTCTTCTTGAGGGGTTCGGCATGCCTTTCTCCAAAAAACATGTGGAGAAAACGGTGGAAACGGAAAAATCGTAAATAGTAAATAGAGGAAAAAATGGCCAAAAAAGGATTGCAGGAAAAAAGCAAAAGGGAACCTAAGTTCTCTACCCGCGTAATAACCCGTTGTCAGATATGCGGGAGGAAAAAAGGGTATATGAGGCGTTTTAAGTTATGCCGGATATGCTTCAGGGAACTCGCTTCCAGGGGTGATATCCCCGGGGTCAGGAAAGCCAGCTGGTAAGAGTTCCGCGGGCGTTATTCCGGGCAAAACGGGTGTTTTGACCGGGAAAAAACTAAGGAGAAAAAGTAAATGAGTGTTTCGGATTTTGTAGCTGATCAGCTTACCGTTATAAGGAACGGCATAATGGCCGGAAAGAAAGATGTTATAATTAAGAGGTCGAACCTCATGGTGGGAATACTGGAAATAGCCAGGAGAGAAGGTTTTATCGAAAATTTCAAGGAGATCGAGGACAATAAACAGGGACAGGTAAAAGTCTACCTCAAATACGATAGAGATGAAGTTCCCGTAATGACAAAACTGGTCAAAGTGTCCAAGCCGGGCAGGCGGGAATTTTCGAAAGCAAAGGACGTTAAAAGCGTTCTTGCGGGAGTAGGAGTAGCTATCTTGTCCACCAGTAAAGGGATCATGACCGATACGGAAGCCAGGGAACAGGGAATAGGCGGCGAGATAATATGCCGTCTCTGGTAGCCGAAAAAGGAGAAAGGCGATGTCGAGAGTAGGAAAAAAACCTGTCGTTGTGCCCTCAGGTGTTAAAGTGGCCGTAAGTGGGGACACGGTCAGTATAGAAGGTAAGGGAAAAACCATACAGCATGTTATCCCCAGAGGTTTCACGGCGGAATTGCGGGACGGGGAACTGACCATATCGAGGCCGTCTGACTCAGCGGTCAACAGGTCACTCCACGGAACGACACGGACACTCATACAGAACACCATAATCGGCCTAACCGAGGGATTCTCCAGAAAACTTGAGATCCAGGGAGTGGGTTATAAAGCGCAGATGAAAGGTAAAGAGCTGGTCTTGGATATAGGTTTTTCTCACAGTGTAATATTCATGCCGCCTGAAGGCATCTCTATAGAGACTCCGGCGCCAACTCAGATCGTAATTAAAGGCCAGGACAAACAGCAGGTCGGACAGGTGGCGGCTGACATAAGGAATTTTTATCCCCCGGAGCCATATAAAGGTAAAGGGATCAGGTATGAAGGAGAATACGTCAGGCAGAAACAGGGTAAAAGCGTGGCATAAAACGGTTGTTGTCGGGACTTTTTGAGCGTTCAGACAAGTCCTGCAGGGAACTAAAAGAGGAAAGACCATGGATACGAAAAAGCAGCGGGCAAGACGTAAAAGATCAATAAGAAAAAATATATCGGGAACCCCTGAAAGGCCCCGGATGGCTGTACACAAGACCAATAAGAGCATTTACGTACAGATCATTGACGATGTTGAAGGGAAGACCATCTGTGGCGTTTCAACGAGGAACGTAGAAGTGAAAGGTGGGGCTTCTGGCGGCACCAGGACCAGCAAGGTTTACGCCGGGGAACTCGGCACCAAGATCGCCAAGCAGGCTCTGGATAAGGGCGTGAAGAAAGTTGTTTTTGACAGAGCCGGATACAAATATCACGGCGGAATAAAAGCTCTGGCTGATGGGGCCAGAAAAGCAGGGCTGGAATTCTAATTTTCAAGGAGACAACCAAATGTCAAGCGATGAGAAATTGAAAAACGAGGGCGTTCAGGAAGAAACGGCGAAAGATATATCTCCCGCCGAAAAAGAAACTTCGTCTGAGAAGCCGGAAACTACCCCCGTGAGCCCGAAAGGGGCGCCGGAGGGAACGCCGAAAGAGGCCCCAGTTAAGGGGCAGGGTAAACCGAAACCGGATACTTTTATGAAAAAGTCTTTCGAAAAAAAGACTGACGAAGGTTTTATTGAGAAAGTCGTAAAAATAAGCAGGGTATCCAAGGTTGTTAAGGGCGGAAAGAATTTTTCTTTCAGCGCGCTTGTTGTGACCGGAGACGGCAAAGGAAAAGTCGGCATAGGCCTTGGAAAGTCAAATGAGGTAGTTGAGGCCATAAAGAAGGGTACGGCACAGGCTAACAAATCGTTCATTGAGGTAAAGGTCAAAGAAGGGACGATCCCTCATGAGACAATAGGAAGGTTCAAGGCGTCACGGGTAGTTTTGAAACCAGCGAGTCCCGGGACGGGTGTGATAGCTGGTGGGCCTGTACGGGCAATGTGCGATGCCGCGGGTATAAGGGATATCCTTACCAAGACCCTGGGCTCGAGGAACGCGGTGAATGTCGTGAAGGCAACTGAGAACGGTTTCAAGAACATGATGCTGAAAAGGAAAGGCACCGAATAAAGAGGTTTCGTTTTTGACCAGGAGAGATGCCCCATACTAAAAAAATATAAGGATCAGAAAAATGGTTTTGAGAATACAGGATATACCTAAACCCCGGATAAAAGGGAAAAGTAAAAGAAAAGGAAGAGGCGTGGGTTCCGGAAGGGGTAAAACTTCCGGAAAAGGACACAAGGGCGCCAAAGCCCGTTCGGGAGGCGGTACCTATAACCCGGGTTTCGAAGGCGGGCAGATGCCTCTCATACGCAGGATGCCGAAAAGGGGTTTTACAAACAAATTTCGTAAAGAGTGGGCTATAGTGAATATTGGCCGTCTACAGCTCATCGAGTCAATAAGTGATGGTTCAGTCGTAGACAGAGATCTTTTGCTGGATAACGGAGTTGTTCGCGACAAGAGGATACCTATCAAGGTCCTCGGAAAAGGTGTGTTGGAAAAATCCCTTACCGTAAAAGCCCACGCGTTCTCTGAGTCGGCGCGTAGGTCTATTGAGAAAGCCGGGGGCAAAGTGGAGGTCGTCCCCGTAAGGGCCGCTGAAATGAAGTCCGGTCAGGGGCAGAAAAAAGAGGAGATCTAACAAGTGTTTGACGCCATAACGAATATTTTTAAGATACCCGACTTGAAGAAAAAGATATCTATAACGCTCGGCCTTCTTCTGGTTTACCGGGTTGGCGCTTTTATCCCGACTCCGGGTATAGACGGGGCCAAGCTGGCGCAGTTCTTTGCCAACATAGCTCATACCCAGGGGGGTACCCTTTTCGGTCTCATGAACATGTTTGCCGGCGGCGCCATGGAAAGACTTACAATATTCGCGCTGGGCATCATGCCTTACATCTCCGCGTCCATTATCCTTCAGCTTCTTACAACGGTAATACCGGCGCTGGAAAGGCTGGCAAAGCAGGGCGAGGAAGGTCGGAAAAAGATCACGCAATATACCCGTTATTTTACCGTGGTACTTTCCATTATCCAGTCTTTTTTCATAGCTTTATGGCTGGAGAACCCTGACAGGTTCCAGGGGCTTCAGATAGTGCAGTTTCCGGGGTGGGGATTCCGTATACTCACTGTTATAACCCTTACGACAGGAACGGCATTTATAATGTGGCTGGGAGAACAGATACAGGAAAAAGGTATCGGTAACGGGATCTCGCTCATAATAACCGCTGGAATAGTGTCGCGGATGCCCGAAGCTTTTGTTCAGCTTGTGGCTCTATCTACGCCGGGAGTACCGGGAGGGGATGTCCAGATAGACGCGTTTAAACTGGTCTTTCTCGCCCTGATGTTCGTGGCGGTCGTGGTAGCCGTAGTTATACTTACTCAAGGGGTTAGGAAGATACCGGTACAATACGCCAAGAGGGTGGTTGGCAGGCGCATATACGGGGGGCAAAGCACTTATATTCCTCTTAAGGTGAACCAGGGCGGAGTTATTCCTATCATATTCGCCCAGTCTATAATCCTTTTTCCTTCGACCATAGCGGGTTTTGTGCCGCATGGAGGAATGCAGAGATTTGCCAGCGCCCTGACTATGGGCCGCCCGATGTATTTTGTTGTATACTCTCTTCTGATACTTTTCTTCTGCTATTTCTACGCCGCTATCACTTTTAACCCTATTGACATCGCTAATAACCTGAAAAGATTCGGAGGCTTCGTTCCGGGAATACGTCCCGGGCGGCAAACAGCGGAATATCTTGATTTTATAATGACCCGTATTACCCTGCCGGGAGCTTTATTCCTCACGGTAGTAGCGATACTTCCTTCAATTATAAATCGGCAGATGGGGATACCTTTTATGGTAGCGAGTTTTTTCGGGGGCACCGGTCTTCTTATAGTCGTGGGAGTAATGCTGGACACGATGCGGCAGGTCGAATCTCACATGCTTACCCGCCATTACGAAGGTTTTATGAAAAAGGGAAGGGTCAGGGGGAGGATGTCATGACAAAAGGTCTTCCCGGTTCGATCCTTGTTCTTCTGGGCCCTCCTGGAGCGGGAAAGGGTACTCAGGCGGTCATTCTCGCCAAAGAGTACGGGTTCCGGCATGTTTCGACCGGAGATATGCTCCGGGAAGCCATAAAGGGAAATACCGGAACAGGCCTCAAGGCCGCGGAGTATATGAAACGGGGTGAACTGGTTCCTGACGAGATTGTGACCGAACTGGTCCTGGAAAAGATAACCGTTCTTGGCCCGGTTTCAGGGGTTATGCTGGACGGTTACCCCCGGACAAAACCCCAGGCAGAATCGCTCGATGCGGCTCTTGAAGGCGGATCCGGCAAACTGGATATGGTTCTTTATTTTAAGACATCTGAGGAAGTCGCGATACAAAGGCTTTCCGGAAGAAGGGTGTGTACCGAATGCGGCAAAAACTACCACGTTACTAATATGCCCCCACTTGAGGAGGGTAAATGTGACGTATGCGGTCTGGGTCTTGTACAAAGAGAAGATGACAAGCCCGAGACTGTTAAGAACCGCCTGGTAGTATACCAGGACCAGACAGAGGAACTTATAAGATATTACCGTGATAAAGGGATTTTGTATGAGATCAACGGCGATCTGTCTGCCGACGCGCTCTTTGAAGTTATTGCCGCCCTTTTACGAAAAGAAGGGCTGATAAATGACGATCCTGCGGACTGAAGAGGAACGAGAACAGATACGGGCTGCCGGTAAGATAGTGGCCCGGGTGCTGGGCCTTGTGGAAGACCTTATCCAGGATGGTATATCTACAGACCTTTTGGATAAAAAGGCCGAGGAATTTATAGTCGACAGCGGCGCCGAACCCGCTTTTAAGGGGTACAGGGGATATCCCGCAAGCATATGCGCGTCATTGAACGAGGTTGTTGTCCACGGAGTCCCCTCGAGTAAGATCCTTCTAAGGGAAGGCGACATAATAGGGGTGGATGTAGGGGTAAAGTTGAACGGGTTTTTCGCCGATGCCGCCAGGACATTCAAAGTCGGAGATGTTTCCGGCGAGGCGGAAAAGCTCATACAAGCCACCAAACACGGTCTTGAAGCGGGCGTGAAAGAGGCTGTAGCTGGAAACAGGATATCCGACATATCGTCCGCGATACAAAAGACGGCCCGCAAATCCGGATTCAGCGAGGTCAGGGCGTTTGTAGGACACGGGATAGGAAGAAATCTGCACGAATCGCCGGAAGTGCCTAACTGGAGTTCAGGAGCCGGGGGGCAGGTACTCCGGGATGGGTTAGTGCTTGCTGTGGAGCCGATGTTCAACCAGGGAGTGAGGGATGTTCGCGTTAATCCTGACGGCTGGACGGCGGTAACGACGGACGGAAAGCTTTCAGCCCACTTTGAAGATACGATAATAGTGGGCGTAAGCAAGGCGGAGGTAATAACATGAGTCCCAAAGAAGAAGCTATTGTAATGGAAGGAGAGATAACCGAAAATCTGCCCAACGCCATGTTCAGGGTCAAACTGGATAACGGACATATGGTACTTGCGCATGTTTCTGGAAAAATGAGGATGTATTACATAAGGATCGTGCCGGGTGATAGGGTAACGGTGGAACTTTCGCCGTATGACCTTGAACGCGGAAGGATAACAAAAAGAGAGAAATAAAATGAAAGTAAGGCCGAGTGTTCGAAAAATGTGTGCTAAATGTAAGATAATAAAGCGTGGTGGTACGGTCAGGGTGATATGTCCCGACCCCAAACACAAACAGAGGCAGGGATAGCCGGAGATCCGCGGCCGGATGCCGGCGCCAACTGGCCGGTGGTTCCGAACCCGAGCGGATCCCATAAGTTTTAAGGAGTTGAAATGCCCAGGATCATAGGAATAGACATACCGAAAGAAAAGCGTATAGAGGTGGCGCTGACATATATTTATGGGATAGGTCTCACAAGATCGAGACAGATACTCTCCGAGGCTGGAATATCGGTCGACAAGAGAGCCAAAGATCTTGATGACCGCGAGATAAACGATGTTACCAAGATAATCCAGGAACGTTTTCAGGTAGAGGGAGATCTCCGGAGAATAAATACGGGAAATGTAAAACGTCTGATGAGCATTGGGACATACAGGGGGCTGCGTCACAAAAAGAACCTTCCTTTGAGAGGGCAGAGGACCCGCACCAACGCCAGGACCAGAAAAGGTCCGAAACGTACCATAGGCGCGTTCAAGGACAAGGCCGCAAGGGCCGCCATTAAGACGGGCGGGAAATGATCTTGCTATCCGAATAAGCTGAGTTCGAAAAAAGAAGGCTCGAAAAAACAATAGAGGGGTATATGGTTCAGAAAAAAGACAGTTCTAAAAAAAGGAAGAAGATCTTCAGGAAAGTTTCGACGGGATGCGTCTTCGTGCATGCCACGTTCAACAATACTATCGTCACTGTCACTGATGATGACGGTAAAGTCCTTTGCTGGAGCTCTCCCGGCACGGTAGGGTACAAGGGGTCGAGAAAGTCGACTCCCTTTGCCGCGACCATAGCGGCCAAAGACGCTGTAAAAAAAGCTAAAACACACGGGATAAGGGACGTCAACGTTTTTTTGAGGGGTCCTGGTTCCGGGAAAGAAAGCGCTGTAAGAAGTATAAGGTCAGAGGGATTGAACGTCAGAGTTATCAAGGACCTGACCCCAACCCCTCACAACGGGTGCAGGCCCAGGAAAAGGAGAAGGGTATAGCCCGGTCTCGTTAAAAAAAATACATGATCAAGGAGCGTTAGGTATATGGCCAGAATTTTAACACCATCCTGCAGGATGTGCAGGGCAGAAAAAGAAAAACTTTTTTTAAAAGGCGCGAGGTGTACGTCCAGTAAATGCGCGTTGATGAAAAGGGAGTATGGACCGGGTCAGCATGGGCAGATGCGTAGAAGAAAACCTTCCAACTATGCCATGCAGCTCAGGGAGAAACAGAAGGTAAAGAGGGCGTACGGCATGATGGAAAGGCAGTTCAGGAACTATTTTAAGAAAGCCGACAGAGCCAAAGGCGAGACAGGTATGATCCTCATACAACTTCTCGAGAGGCGGCTGGACAATGTTATCTACCGTTCGTGCTTTACTTCTTCACTGGCCGCCGCGAGACAAATTGTAGGCCACAGGCTCGTCAAGGTCAACGGGAGCAGAGTGAACATCCCTTCATACCAGGTATCGGAAGGTGACGAGATATCACTGTACGGAAGCGAGGAGCAGCGCAAAGCGGTTAAGGAAACCTTCAAGATGCTTGAGGATAGAGGGATTCCCGATTGGATCGAGGTTTCAGAAGAGGATCTCAAGGTCAAGATCAAGCGGCTTCCCACAAAGAACGATTCGGGAAGGGATATACAGGAAAACCTTATAGTGGAACTGTATTCCAAATAATTTTTGCCGGAGCCGCTGGAAATAAAAACGTCTCGTCCATTGAAGGGGCGTGGAAAATATAAGGAGGGTGTTCAAGATGGGGATGAAACTGAAAAACTTTGAATTGCCGAAAAGGATATTATTCGAGGAAAGCACCTATACGCCGACGTACGGGAAGATCATAGCGGAACCGTTTGAGAAAGGGTACGGTATGACCATAGGTAATTCCCTGAGGCGGATACTGCTTTCGTCCATAGAAGGTACGGCAGTGACCCGTGTTAAAATAAATTCGGCTCTTCATGAGTTTACTACGATCCCGGGTGTTTATGAGGATGTTACGGAGCTGGCGCTTAACATCAAAGGAATAGTTCTCAGGTCCAATTTTAAAAACCCCAAACCGATGTTCCTGAGCGTCAGCAAAAAGGGCGAGGTAAAAGCGGGGGATATCTCCACTGACGAGACCGTGGAAATAATAAATCCGGAGCATCATATTGCCACCCTTACCGAGGACACCAAGTTCGAGATAGAGATGACGGTCGAAAGAGGACGAGGTTATTCTCTCGCGGACAAGAACAAGTCAGAGGACGACCCTATCGGGACAATAGTCTTGGACTGTCTTTTTTCACCGGTTAAAAGGGTCAATATAGACGTCGAAAATACAAGGGTGGGGCATATTACCGATTATGACAAGCTTCTGCTTGAGGTTTTTACCGATGGGAGTATGGAACCCAAAGACACGGTGCTTTACGCGTCCAACATACTCCAGCGGCATCTTGATGTTTTTCTGTCCATCGGTAAGTTGCCTGAAGAGGGAGAAGATGAGGAATCCGATGAAAAGGTACGCAAGGACCTCGATAAGAAACTTTCCAAACCGATCTCTGAGCTGGAGCTTTCTGTCAGAAGTTCGAATTGCCTGGTCGAGGCCAATATCCGTACGATCGGAGACCTTGTTTCCAAGAAAGAAGCGGATATGCTGAAATACAAGAACTTCGGTAAGAAATCGCTAAACGAGATAAATTCCGTTCTGGAGACCATGGGTCTGCATCTCGGGATGGAAATAGACGAAGAGGACTAAAATCACGCTTTCAAGCGGGGAAGGGCAACATGAGGCACCGTAAAAATAAAGGTAGATTGAGTAGAAGGACAAGTTGGCGTAAGGCCACATTAAAAAGCCTGGCGAACGATCTTATGAAGTACCAGAGGATAGAGACAACACTGCCGAAGGCAAAAGCTCTGCGCAGATACGTAGAACCTTTAATAACTCTCGCTAAGAACAATCCCGATTCGGTTAACGCGAGGCGGAGAGCTTTCAGTGAGCTGTGCGAAAGAGACATGGTCTCGGCGCTTTTTGATGACATAGGTCCGCTGTTTGTGGAAGTTCCCGGAGGGTACACGCGTATCATGGCCAGCGGGAACCGTAAAGGTGACGGCGCGGCGATGGCGATAGTCGAGCTTACCAGGAAGACTGTTTCGGAAGACAAATTGCTGGGGATAAAACCGAAAAAAGACAAGGCGAAAAAGAAAAAAAGCGTCAAAGAAGATAAAGATCAGAAGGATTTTCCTCCGGCTAAGGAAGCTCCCAGGCACGCGGCTCCTGAGATCGACGTTCAGGAAAAGGAGCAGCGCGTTGTAGAAGACGTAAGAAAGGAAAAGGCCAAAAGCGAGCAGAAAAAATTGGCTCAAAAGGGGATTTTTAAGCGTTTCAAACGCAAGTCGATGGGGTAAAAGATTTGCTTTCATATTTTTCAGGGACCCAAAACAGCTGAGGGTGGGCCTTTACGGTCCCGGTCAGAAGTTGTTTTGGGTTTTTTGTCGGTATAGCCGGTCCTGTTCGCGAATTACCCGGCTCAAATATTCAATCGATAAGGACTCGTGATGAGTGACGGACTAACTCCCATGCTGAAACAGTATATGGAAGTGAAAAAGGGATGCCCTGACGCCATCCTTTTTTTTCGGCTTGGGGATTTCTATGAGATGTTTTTTGAGGACGCCCTCGAGGCGTCCCGAATACTCCACATAACTCTTACCTCGCGCGGCAGTGTGAACGGCAAAAAAGTCCCTATGTGCGGAGTCCCCCATCATGCTTCCGACAACTATATTGCCCGACTTGTCAAAAGCGGAAGGAAAGTCGCTGTTTGTGATCAGGTACATGAGCCCGGAGGGGCGGATAAAAAAATATTCGACAGGAAGGTTACCCGCATTGTCACACCCGGAACCCTGATAGCTGAGGATATTACCGCGGACCCTGCCGCGAGTTATATTATGTCCATCAGCGCCGTGGAAGGTGTCTTTGGTATAGCTTTTGCCGACATATCTACCGGTGAGTTCAATATGACGGAAGCAAATTGCCCGGAACGTCTTTTGCCGGAGTTATACAAGATAAGCCCTGCCGAGACAATTATGCCCGAAAGTTTTGCCGGGACCGATATGGCAGAACAGCTTATGGGGGCGGGTCTTGGCGCGGTAACGGTAAAAGAAGACTGGCTTTTTTCACATGAAAAGGCAAAGCAGGACCTGGAAAGACATTTTCGCGTTAAGACCCTGGAATCTTTCGGCTGTCTTGAGATGGAGACCGGCCTCGCGTCCGCCGGGGCTCTCTTCGCGTATCTGGAAGATACGCGAAAATCAAAACTTGACAATATAGGTGCCCTGAAAGTCTACGACACCAGTGAATATATGACTCTTGACAGGGTATCACACCGTCATCTTGAGCTTACGCAGAACCAGGAGGATCTTACGGTATCGGGCACGCTTTTTGAGGTTCTGGACCGGACCAGAACCCCTATGGGAAAACGCGAACTCAAAAAAAGGATGCTTTCTCCGCTGTTGGATCCGGTCGAAATAAACGCCCGCCTCAACGCGGTACAATATTTTTATGATTTCAGCGAGGTTCGTTCCGAAACCGCCCGGGCTCTCGGGGGTATGTATGACCTGGAAAGACTTGCCAATAAACTGAGTATCGGCACTTTGAACGCGAGGGATATGCTGGCTATGGCCGATTCTCTGGCAAATACGCGTCTTCTTAAGAATATCCTCCGCGACGGATGCCCCGAAAGCGTTACGCGTCTTATTTCTTCTCTGGAAGATTTTTCAGACACCGTGGCGGACATACGGTCCTGCGTCACTGAAGATCCCCCACCAGGCATAAGGGATGGCGGGATAATAAGGAAAGGATACGCCCCGGAGGTAGACAGGCTGAGGGAAATGGTCAGTTCCGGTAAAGACTGGCTGGTAGATTTTCAGGCAAAAGAAGCGGAAAGGACCGGTATAAACTCTCTTAAAGTGGGTTACAATAAGGTTTTCGGTTACTACATCGAGGTAACAAACGCGAACCTGGAAAGTGTTCCGGAAGATTATATACGCAAACAAACTCTGGTCAACGCCGAAAGGTTTGTCACCCAAAGACTGAAAGACCAGGAAAACAGCATACTTGGAGCTGAAGAAAAGATAAAAAATCTGGAATATGATATCTTTTGCGGGTTGAGGGCACAGCTGGCCGGCCGGGTCGGCGGTTTCAGGCATGCCGCGGCGGTAGCGGCCGGAATAGACGTTATTTTTTCCCTTGCGGAAACGGCCCTGGCCAATAAGTATGTAAGGCCCAGGGTTACGAGGGAAGCGGCTTTATCCATAAGGGACGGCAGGCATCCCGTTTTGGAAAAATTACTGAAAGACAAGGAATTTGTCAGCAATGATTGCCGCATGACCGGTGAAGAAGGCCACATTTTCATAATAACCGGATCCAACATGGCCGGAAAATCCACTTTCATAAGACAGGTTGCCCTTATAACCATCATGGCGCAGATGGGCGGTTTTGTTCCCGCGTCGGACGCGGAGATAGGCATAGTGGATCGTATCTTTACCAGAGTAGGGGCTTCCGACAGGTTATACAAGGGGATGAGCACCTTTATGGTGGAGATGATCGAAACGGCAAGTATTCTGAACAATGCGACGGAAAGAAGTCTGATAATACTTGATGAGGTAGGAAGGGGGACTAGCACTTTCGACGGTGTATCGATAGCTTGGGCTGTAGTAGAGTACATACAGCGTGAAATAAAAGGCGCCAAAACCATGTTCGCTACACATTACCATGAACTTACGGAGCTTTCGGAAGTGCTGGACGGGGTGCGGAATTACCATCTGGCGGTGAGGGAATGGGGCGAGGACATAATATTTCTTTACAAGGTCAAACCGGGAAGCTGTGACGAAAGTTTCGGGATACATGTAGCCAGGCTTGCCGGCATGCCCGGTCCCGTCGTCAGGCGGGCCAGGGAGATACTCGCGAATTTGCATAGGGACTCTTTTTCGGGGAATGTGAGGTCACGCTTTGTTTCCGGGGATGCCCGGGGGGAAAAACAGATGGAGCTTTTTGACAGTTCTGCCTCATTATCTGGGGTGCTTGAAAAACTTAACGAATTGGATATAGACAATACCACACCGGTTGAAGCTCTCAAGATCATTTCCGAGATGAAAAAAGAGATATCAGATGTTTCAACGCGCGAGTACGACTGGGAGATCCGGGGATAGGGGTAAATATGGGCGGTAAGATAAAGTTGCTGGAGGCGTCTACGATCGCCAAAATAGCCGCGGGTGAAGTGGTGGAACGTCCCGCTTCGGTGGTCAAGGAGCTGGTGGAAAATTCTATAGACGCCGGAGCCGACAGTATAGAGGTCGAAGTTGACCGTGCCGGACAGGATCTGATAAGGGTGGCCGATAATGGTTCGGGTATGAGTACTGAAGACGCGGAAAAGGCCTTCAAAAGCCACGCTACAAGCAAGATATCCCGCATAGAAGACCTGGAAAGCATGACAACGCTGGGGTTTCGAGGTGAAGCGCTTTCCAGCATAGCTTCAGTTTCCCAGATAGACATTACCACAAAACTTGAGGGAGGCGCTCCGGCGGTCTATATGTACCTTGAGAGCGGAGAACCGCAAAAAGTCCGTCCTGCAGCGAGGGATAGGGGAACGACAATAGAGGTCAGGAATCTTTTTTATAATGTGCCGGCGAGAAAAAAATTCCTCAAAAAAGAAACAACCGAGATGACAGCGATAATGGAGGTTTTTACCGGATTTGTCCTTTCCCGCCCGGAGGTGGGTTTCAGGATATCACAGGGAGGGCGATGCCTGCTTGACGCGCCTCGCGCGCTTGATCAGAAGGGCAGGATCGCCCGGGTGATGGGTGAGGACGTCGCCCATAGTATGTTTCCGGTCCAGTATTCTGAGGGGGATATTGCCATAAAGGGTTTTGTCAGTTCGCCCGGATTCACGCGTAAAGATCGAAAAGGACAGCTTTTCTTTGTTAATGGCAGGGTTGTCCGAAGCAGGGTGCTGAACGAAGCTTTTTGCGGGGGATACTGGAGCATGCTAGAAAGGGGGAGGTTTCCCTGGGGGGTATTGTTCATAAGCGTCCCTCCGGACAGTATAGATGTAAATGTCCATCCGTCAAAACTGGAGATAAAATTCAATGACGAAAAGGCGGTGAGATCGGTTATCAGTGAGGCTCTTTCCCGGGGATTTGACTCTATGAAAATATCGTCCGCTGTCCCGGCGGGCGTTCCCCTTCCAAAAGGAGATGCCGGGTCTGATGAAAACGTTACGAGCGTTCCGGTTTCCGGTGAAGATGAGCTTTTCTCAGAAGGTCTTCCGGCATCCCAGAAAGAGTTTGATTACGGTATGGAGGATCCGTCTTCCGTAAAAGTCTCAGGAGCCGGGTTAGTAAGCGAAGATGAAGGCACGGAAAAACAGTCCCCGTTAACCCGCCATAATATGTTCCAGCTGGGCAACTGTTATATTGTCCGGGTATTGCCCGGCAGTATTGTGATCACAGACCAGCACGCGGCCCATGAGAGGGTGCTTTATGAGATATTTTCCGCCGCGCTTCGCGGTCTTCCCGTTGAAAGCCAGGGATTACTGTTTCCCCTCAGGCTCGACCTCTCGGCATCCGAGACCGTTACGATGAAACAGATAATACCGGATCTCGCGCGTTTAGGGTTTGAGGTAGAACTTTTCGGCGAGAGATCTTTTGTTATACGTTCGGCGCCCGCCGTGATAAAGCCCGGGGACCTGGGTGCCGTGGTAAGGGACGCTATATCTGACCTTTCGTCCGGGGGGCCGGTAAGGGCGGGCTATATGGAGGAACTTGTAAAGGTTCTTTCGTGCAGAGGAGCGGTCAAGGCAGGCAGGAAGATGGACTTCGAAGAGATGGAAGAACTACTTTCCCGTGTGAGCAAATGTGAACTTCCCTTTACCTGTCCGCACGGGCGCCCGACCAGTATAGAGATATCGGCAAGCGAGCTTGAAAAGAGGTTCCGTCGGGTTTGACGAAGTCCGGGTTTTTGTTCTCATCCGTCAATGTTCCCGGAAAGAAGGTCCAACAACCCTTTCGCTAATCACATGAACGCTGGAAAAGCCCTGAAAATATACGAGATACTGAAAAAACGATACCCGGATTCCGGCACCGCTCTCGAGTACGGCAGGCCTCATGAACTTCTCATAGCCACGATACTTTCAGCTCAGTGTACTGATGCCCGGGTTAACGAGGTGACAAAAAAGCTTTTCAAAAAATATCTGTCTGTTTCCGATTTCGCCGGCGTCCCTCAGAGTTCTCTTGAAAAAGACATAAGGTCCACTGGTTTTTTCAGGTCCAAGGCCGGGTATATTATAAAGGCGTCCGCAATAATAGAAGAGCGTTTTGGGGGCAGGGTCCCTACGAACATGGAAGATCTTTTATCACTCCCGGGAGTCGCCCGTAAGACCGCTAACATAGTCCTTTTTCACGGATTCGGCAAGACGGAAGGGATAGCCGTTGATACGCATGTCAGGAGGGTCTCGGCCCGTCTCGGGCTGACCGGTTCCAGAGATCCGGTAAAGATAGAAAAAGAACTGATGGCGCTATATGACAAAAAAAAGTGGGGACATCTTACTGATGTTTTTATATCTCATGGTAGAAAAGTCTGTTCTGCGCGGAGACCATTATGTCTTGAATGTTCGGTAAGACATTTGTGCTCTTTTGTGAGCAAGGATACAAAATGAGACTTGGAAGAATGCGCTACGTATCATGTTTTGTGAAACGGATTTTTTCACCGTCGGCGGGAATGTTGAGCTTTTTGACAGCGGGTGTCATGCTGTTATTCTGCCTGCAGGGTTGCGGCGCTCCTCACGATAGGGATCCTGGAGATAAGACCTGGCGGGCAGTGTTTGTCATTGATGGCGACACTATAGAACTCGCCGGAGGCGCCCGTGTACGTTACATAGGCATAGATACCCCCGAAACCCGGAGAAGGTTCGGGGGAGAGTGGGTCTACGATCCCGAGCCTTACGGCCCGGAGGCAACGAACCGGAATATAGAACTTGTCATGGGAGAACCTTTAAGGCTTGAGTTTGACCGGGAGAAAAAAGACAGGTATGGAAGGACTTTAGCGTATGTTTTTGCTGACGATGTAATGGTAAATGATCTTCTTATAAAAGAGGGCCTTGCTACAGTATATACTTTCCCTCCCAATACCAGGTATTATCCCGAATTTGTGAGCTCTCAGAGAGAAGCGATCGCGGGAGGAAGGGGTATATGGAGCGACCTGAAAAGTATCGGAGCGTCCGACGCCGCCCAATATCACGGAAAGTTCTGCCGGGTCAAAGGTAAAGTTTCGGGACATCGCCTATCACGCGGGAGGATCTACCTATATATGCATTCCGAAGGTCCGGAATATCTGCGACTTGTCATCTTTTCCCGTAATCTGCCTCTTTTCAGGGAACAGGGAATAGATCCTATTGAGTACTACGAGGGAAGCTTCGTAGAGGCCATTGGAAAAGTTGACCAGGGAGGAACTTACGCCGAAATGATGATAGATAACCCCTTTCAGATGAAGGTACTCGACGAATGAATCTTGTTCCCGCACCCCGGTTTTCCTTCTTGTAATATCATAAGTGTTGTGATATTTTATGATTCAATGCGGAGTTCCTTTCCGTAGCCGGAATCGGCCTTTTTTCGGTAAAAAGGTTACGGCAGTGTTTGTTGTGAAGGTATTTTTACGCCGGGCAACCGGGTGGTGTGGTCATTTACGCGAGGAGGTAACCTATGAATAAGGAAGAAGCTGTTAACAAAGGAGCGAATTTATCCGGTCTATTGTCTTTGCTGAAACCATCGGCGACTCTCGAGATAACCTCTAAGGCGAAGTCCATGGCTGCTTCGGGAGAGGACGTCGTGATACTCGCGGCGGGAGAGCCCGACTTTGATACTCCTCAAAGCGTAAAGCAGGCCGCTGTGGATGCCATAAATAGAGGGGAAACAAAATATACTCCCGCTGTGGGAACCCTTTCTTTGAGAAAGGCGATATCCGAGAAGCTCAAAAAAGACAATGGCGTCGAATATTCACCGGGGGAAATAATCGTTTCCAACGGCGCTAAACATTCGATATATAACGCCCTGCAAGCCTTGTGTAATCCGGGTGACGAGGTGGTCATAATACACCCATACTGGTTAAGCTACCCCGAAATGGTAACACTTGCCGGGGCCACGCCTGTGGTGGTTAAAACGTCCGCTTCTTCCGGGTTCAAAGCTTCCGCTGAAGACATAAAGAACGCCATTACCGGAAAAACCAAGGCGCTTATACTTAACAGCCCTTCCAATCCTTCCGGGGCGGTGTATGAAAAACAGGATCTTAAGGCCATATCAGATATATGCCTGGATAACGGCGTTTACGTGATCAGCGATGAAATATATGAAAAGATAATGTTCGACGGGATAGAACACTTTTCGATAGCTTCATTGTCACCCGAGGCCAGGGATATGACTGTGCTCGTCAATGGGGTCTCGAAAAGCTATTCCATGACAGGATGGCGTATCGGTTATCTGGCGGCAGATACAAGGATAACATCCCTGATATCCGGTTTTCAGAGCCAGACTACGTCTAACCCCTGTTCTATAAGCCAAGCCGCGGCCGAATTCGCCCTTACCTCTCCGGAACTCGAGGCAGAACTCGAAAAGAACAGGGCCGAATATAAAAAAAGACGCGACGAGATGATGAACCTCTTGGCGGGAAATGAGAAGATACAGCCGTTCAAGCCGCTGGGAGCGTTCTACCTTTTTTGCGACATTTCGGCTACGGGTATGTCCTCCGTAGAATTTGCCGGAAAACTTTTGCGGGATGAAAAGGTAGCGGTTATTCCCGGAGGGCCTTTCGGCGAAGACAGTTTTGTGAGGATGAGTTTTGCCACAAGTCTTGAGAAGATAAACGAGGGTGTGGACAGGATATCGCGCTGGCTTGAAAAAGTTTAGTTCCGGGGATATCAGAGACAAACGTGTTTAAGGAAGATGGGCGGAGTTACGCCGCCTGACCCAACGAAGGGGGAAGATCAATATGGCCCAGACCATAGCCGAAAAAATACTCTCTACACACAGCGGTCGGAAAGCATACGCTGGTGACATTGTCATGGCGGATGTCGATTTCTGTTTTGGCCAGGACGGTACCAGCGGGATGATCATAGATAGTTTCCGGCGTATGGGCGTGGAGAATGTCTTTAAAAGGGATAATTTTTGTATGGTGATAGATCACTCAGCTCCGAGTCCCAATATCGGGGTCTCAGCCATTCACGACAAAATAAGGAGCTTTGCCGCCGAACACGGGGTAAGGGTCTTTGATGTGGGGTGCGGGGTTTGTCATCAGCTTATTCCCGAATACGGTTATGTCTCATGCGGAGATCTTGTGCTGGGAGCTGATTCCCATACCTGCACTTACGGGGCGCTTAACGCTCTTTCTACGGGTGTGGGTTCTACGGATCTTGCGGTAGCCCTTGCCAGCGGCAAGAACTGGTTCAAGGTCCCGGAAAGCGCCATGGTCAGGGTAGAGGGGAGCCTGCCCAAGGGAGTTTACTCTAAAGATGTAATACTTCACATAATAGGGGATGTAGGAGCCGATTGGGCCAATTACATTTCTGTAGAGTTTACAGGCAGTGCCGTAACAGCTCTGAGCGTTGAGGCCAGGATGACCATTTCTAACATGGCTGTTGAAATGGGAGCAAAATGCGGATTGATGAAAGCTGACAGGAAAACCACGGATTGGATCAAGAAACACTCCACTCGGGACATCCGTCCCGTTTCTCCAGATGAAGATGCCCGTTATCTTTATGAGAAAGAGTATGATGTGTCAGATCTTGCACCGCAGGTGGCTTGTCCCGATACTGTGGACAATGTGTGCGACATAGATGAGGTGGAAGGCATCCCGATAGACGAGGTTTCCATCGGTACGTGTACCAATGGGCGTTTGGAAGACCTTGAAATAGCCGCCCGCATATTGAAGGGCAAAAAGGTCGCGAAAGGCATGAAATTGATAGTTACCCCGGCTTCGAAAAAAATATACCTGGACGCTCTAAAAGCCGGGCTTATAGAAATATTTGTGGATTCCGGCGCGGTGGTCAACAATCCGGGCTGCGGCCCTTGCGTCGGAACCCATCAGGGAGTCCTGGCCGATGGCGAGGCCGCGTTCTCTACGGCTAACAGGAATTTCAAAGGAAGAATGGGTAATCCCAATTCCAGTATATATCTCGGGAGCCCCGCAACCGCGGCAGCTACGGCTCTGGAGGGTAAAATATCCGATCCCAGGGCACATGGCCGGCGTTTGTGGCGTCCGGGAGATTGAGCCCGATCCTTTTTCGCGCCTGGGGTTTTTAGCTTCAAAGATTTGTGTAAATGAATACGGGAGGTAAGTATGGCCAGTTTCGCGCGGCGTCTCAAGATATCCAACGATATAAACACCGATTACATCATATCAGGCCGGTATAAGTTCAAGATACAGGACCATAAGGAACTGGCAAAACATATTTTTGAGGATCTCGAAGAGGGGTTTTATAAAAGGATCAAACCCGGTGATTTCCTGGTTGCCGGGGATAATTTCGGATGTGGGTCTTCCAGGGAGCAGGCGCCTGTAGCTCTCAAGGCAAGCGGTATATCCGCGGTGGTCGCGCGGAGCTATGCCAGGATATTCTATAGGAACGCTTTTAATGTGGGTTTATGTCTTGTGGAGTGTGAGACAAACTATATCGACGACCAGGACGAACTGGAACTCGATCTTGATAAGAATATGCTAGTAAACGTTTCCAAGGGCGTAAATGTCGAAATAAAACCGGTCCCCGAAGTAATGCGTAAATTTCTCGAAGCCGGCGGGGTCATAGATTATTTCAAGGCTCATGGCGGCTTTGGGGGAGTGACTTGAGATCTGTCCGTGAGAAGGGCGAAGAATGAGCTTAAGATTGCTTGATATGGGACTGGTTCCCTACGAGAACGCTCTAAAGGAACAGGAAAATATCCTGACGAATAGGATAGCGGATCTTACCGAAGACACGGTACTTTTGCTGGAGCATTATCCGGTCGTGACGCTGGGAAGAAGTTTTAATGATACCGGTCTCAGAGATGCGGATTTTTTCGCGCGGAAAAACATAAGTATAGTACGCGCGGACCGGGGAGGAGGGATAACATATCATTCCCCGGGGCAGTTGGTGATATACCCGATCGTCCGTATTGACCCGGCGTCCAGGGACATATCTTCCTTTATCGATATTTTGGAAATAATGGTTGTAGCGGCTCTCGGGGATCTTGGGGTAGACACCCAAAGAGATCCTTTTCGCAGAGGGGTATGGGCAACGGGGAAAAAGATCGCTTTTACCGGGATAAAGTTCAAAAGATGGGTTTCCTGCCACGGGGTCGCGGTCAATATCAACAACGATATTTCCGCTTTTGAAATGATGGACCCTTGCGGTGAGCCTGGAACAAAAGTGACTTCCGCCAGTATCCTGTCCGGAAAACCTCTGGACATGAACGAAGTAAAAAAGGTTTTTTCTGTACACCTGGAAAGGGTATTCTCGTGAAGGAGCGCGAAAATGTTTTTGAACGTGCCTGAAGTCTCGTCCAGAGATGGAATGTCCGTCATAACCGAATGGTTCGCTCTGCCGGGCGAGCGGGTGGTAAAAGGGCAGGATATTGTTGAATTATCTTCTGATAAAGCTACTTTCGACTTGCAGTCACCCTGCGACGGGGTACTAGTGGATGTTGTCAGGAAACGCGGGGAAAACGTCTCGGCGGGTGAAACGATAGCGGAGATACGGGAGATATAGTTTTGTGTCGGGCCCCGGACGGTCGGATGGAGGCATCGGATGAGTGGTATGAAAAAGAAGGTTTTGGTGCTTTACATTTCGCGGTATTCAGGCCACTACAGGGCGGCGGAAGCTCTCGAGGCGGCCTTTGCCAAGATGCCCGTCAAGGTGGATGTTACCAAAATAAACGCCCTTACCTACACCAATCCTATACTGGAAAAGGTGATAAACAGGACTTACATCGAATTGATAAAGAAGAGGCCGGAAATATGGGAACATATTTACGATAATCCGGACTTCATGAAAAAAACAAAAAAGGCGCGGGAGACCCTTCACAGGTTCAACATGTCCAAGGTGGGCAAACTTATGGAAAAGTATTCGCCTGACGCCGTTTATTGCACCCAGGCGTTTCCCTGCGGTATGGTATCAGATTACAAAAAAACTTTTTCCGCCAAAGTCCCGCTTGTAGGAGTACTTACGGATCACGCTCCGCATTCATACTGGCTGCACGACGAAGTCGACATTTACGTGGTACCTTCTCATGAAACGGCCGTACGTCTCATGGAAAAGGGAGTGCCGGAAAACAAGATAAGGATATACGGCATACCCGTGGATCCGGGGTTCAGCGTCAGGCAGGATAAGGAAAAAATACTCGCGCCTCTGGGACTCGAATCCGACAGACCGACGGTTCTTTTAATGGGTGGAAGCCAGGGTTTCGGGGCTATCGAAGAGGCGGTAAGGTCCCTGATGTCTGACCGCCTGCGCAGGTACCAGCTTGTCGTTGTTACGGGCTCCAATAGAAAACTCATGAACCGGCTGAAAAAGTATATGAAGCGCGAATCGTCCGGTTCGGTGGTGGTATTGCCGTATATAACTAACGTGGATTCCCTGATGGATGCTTCGGATGTCATAGTCACTAAAGCCGGCGGTCTGACGATTTCCGAAGCTCTGGTAAAAGCTCTGCCTATGTTGATAGTGAAACCCATACCCGGGCATGAACGCATGAACACGGACTACATGGTGTCAAAGGGAGCCGCGCTAGAGGTGAAGGACATGTCCTCGCTCCATAAAAAACTTAACGGTCTTTTTGATGACGCCGAAAAATTAAAAAAAATGTCTGACAATGCCGCTGATATAGCGCTCCCGGAAAGCGCTCTGAACACGGCGTTGCTGCTTTTAGAGGACCTGGGATGCTCTATTACCTGTACATGACCGGTTTTTTTCTTGCCAGGGTGGTTCCCCTGCGTTTTTCCTACGTGGTCGCGGAACTTATTGCCCGGATATATTTTCTAATGGCCTTTCGCGACAGGCGCGTATTAAGAGAGAATATGGAAGTGGTTATAGGACCGGAAACTTCTCGCCGCGAGCTGAATAGGAACGTTCTGGGCATATTTAAAAACTTTGCCAAATACCTGGTAGATTTTTTCAGGTTCCCCCGTTTTACAGAGGATTTTATATCCAGCAACATCGATATTCAGGGCAGGCAAAATCTCGACGCCTGCCTTGCCCAGGGCCGTGGGGCCATACTTGTAGCTCCCCATCTTGGGAACTGGGAGTTAGGGGCGGCGCTGGTAGGCGGACTCGGTTACGAGATCTACGCCATAGTGCTCGAGCATTCCAATCCCCGCATAAACGACTTTTTTATGTCCCAGAGGGCCATAAACGGTGTCGGGAATATTCCCACCGGCAGGAGCATAAAGCGTTGTTTCAAGGTCCTTTCACGCAACAAGGTGTTGGCCATAGCGGCGGATAAGGACTATACCTCGACCGGTGTTGAGGTGGATTTTTTCGGCAGGAAAGCGCTTTTGCCCCGGGGAGCTGCCGTAATGGCTCTCAGGACGGGCGCTCCGATAATTTTTACGGTATTGACCAGAGAAAAAGGCGATAAGTTCAGGCTTGTGTTCGAAAGACCGCTTGAGTATGATATTACCGGTGACAGTGAACAAGACGTAAAAACTATAATAGAAGGATACGCGTCCCTTTTCGAGGAATATATCCGGAAGTACCCCGACCAGTGGTACGCGTTCACAAAAGTATGGTCCCCAAGATAGGCAATACCATAGTTGTAATACCTTCATACAATGAGGCCCGGACCATTGGTCACATAGTGCGTAATATCGTTGAGACCGGAATGGCCGTTCTTGTCGTAGACGACGGCTCAGTCGACGCTACCGAAAGGATAGCGCTGGACGCCGGGGCCATGGTAGTAAGGCACAGGAGAAATCTTGGAAAAGGGAATTCCATACGGCAGGGCATAAGTTATGTTTCGGAAAAGACCAGGTTCGAGTGGGTAGTGCTTATGGACGGTGATGGTCAGCATCATACTGAGGATATAATGGTCCTCATGGAAGGGGCGCGCGACGGGCAAACTGACATGGTCACCGGTGACAGGATGCAGTATACAGAGAACATGCCTGTTTTACGCTACTATACTAACCGGTTCATGTCTTTCGTTATATCCCGGATGTGCAGGCAGACCATCCCCGACACGCAATGCGGTTTCCGGCTGGTGAAAGCTGATGTTCTTAAAAATCTGAAACTGGGTTCCGCCCGGTACGATATAGAATCCGAAATGCTGATACAGGCCGCCCGGCAGGGTATGAGGATAAGATCTGTCCCCGTTCAGACAATATACGGCGATGAGACATCAAAGATAAACCCCCTGCGGGACACTGTAAGGTTCTTTTACCTGATCATTCGTTACCAGGCAATGGCGTTTTTTAAGAAGAACGGTTAGGCGGACGAGATTTACGGGTCTGCCGGAGGAGGATGCGGTAATGCTGGCTTATTTTCTGATATTAGCGGGTTTTTCAGCAAGATTTATTTTTGACGTGCCTAATTTCGCTCCCATAGCTTCCATAGCCCTTTTTTCAGGAGCGTACCTTGACAAAAGAATAGCGCCCTGGGTACCTCTGGCCATAATGGCGCTTACTGATATGATCATAGGGTTTCATGATGTGGTCCTATATACCTGGGGGGCGTTCATTGTTATTGGCTTCATGGGCATGCTCCTCAGGGAGAAAAAGACCCCAATTGCCATATTCCTTATGACGGTCGTATCGTCTTTGTTTTTCTTTGCCGTTTCCAATTTCGGGGTGTGGCTGGTATGGTACCCGAGGACCGCGCGGGGTTTTATAGATTGTTATCTCATGGCTCTTCCTTTTCTGAGAAATGCCATGGCCGGCAACCTAATGTTCTCACTGGTGCTTTTCGGGTTATATGAAACGGCTTTCAAGGTTTTTGGTGAGTCGCGCTACAGGAATATTATCCTCGCGTCCTGACCCATATACAGCCCGCAACTTCGAAATACAAGGAGGTATTAAAGCGAGCCGTGGTTAAAAATGTCCCGTGTGGGGACATGGCGGCACGCGTTCTGACAACAAAGGGGGAAACACGGTGAGATCCCGTGGCTGTCGCGCAGCGGTAAAAGCCCGAACACCCCGAAAAGGAGGAAACAATGCGCAGGACATTGTTTTTTTTGACCCTGTTTCTTTTAGTGTCTTCCGTGTGCCGGGCGGAAGAAAGAGATGTTACCGGCAAAAAGGAAAGAGCTTCTCTGACAGATATTGTCACAAAACCGGTAGAACTGATACTGGCTCCCGTCCTGGGAGAAGACCTTGCCAAAAGTGTGACCGCCCCCGCCAAATCGCTTCATATTCCCTTTGCTGGCATGGACATTGCTAAAGACGGCGACGTGGGACCCCTGATCGTTACAACGGCGCCCAAAAAACAACGCGCTGTGGATCTTCCCGGGTTTGTCAGTGTTATCACCAGGCAGGATATCGAAAATTCCAGCGCGAGACATGTTTACGACCTTTTGCGTAAAGAGCCCGGCGTTTATGTGAGGGATTACACCGGGGTGGGGAAGGCGGTGTCGGTCGACATGCGGGGTTTCGGCGAAACGGCGCATCAGAACGTGCTGGTCCTTGTCGATGGAAGAAGGATAAACGAGATAGACCTCTCCGGGACCGACTGGGCGCAGATACCCATAGAGAATGTCGAGCGTGTGGAGATAATAAGGGGCTCGGGCTCGGTTGTCTATGGTGATAACGCGACCTCCGGTGTTATTAACGTTATAACCAGAAGAGGCAAAAAAGGGTTCCATCTTTACGGCGGCGCCGAATTCGGCAGTTACAAACACCGCGGTTTTACAGCCGGAGGGTATGGGGGTACGGACAAGATCGCGTATAACGGGTTTTACAAGCATACCTCTACCAGCGGTTACCGCCTTAACTCGGATCTCACCTCTGACACTCTTCAGGGGGTACTGTCTTTTTATCCTTCGGACGCTTTTACGCTCGAAGTCTCGGGCGGCTGGCACAGGGATTGGTACGGTATGCCGGGCGCCTTAACACGTGAGGAAATAGACCGGCTTGGAAGACGGGGATCAACAAGACCCAATGACGGGGCAAAGACCGAGACGGCGTATATCCAGGCGGATAACGCGGTCTTTTTTGATAATGACTGGCTTTTTGAAAAAGAATGCGCGCTTTTCACAAGTTTTTGGGGAAGGCGGCGAAATGTAGATGCAAATTTTGTGAGTTTTAATTTTGAGAGTATGTCTGACATACGTTCCTGGGGGCTCTCACAAAAGCTTACCGTGGACAGCGAAGGTGACAATTTCAAGCTCAGCAATACTTTCGGTTATGATATTTTCATTGCGAGTAACAGCATAAAGAGCTACTCTCTTGAGTTGGAACGCTGCGACATCCGTAAAGATACGTTTGGGATTTTCTGGGATCAGCGTTTTGACCTGGGACGATCTATAGTGTCTAATTTTGGTATGCGCGGTGAATGGGCCCGGTACATTTTTGACGAACCGCTTGAAAATACTTATGAACAGAAAAAACCTTCGGCCTCGGCGATCGAGGCGGGCATCGCGTACAAATATCTTCCGGCGGGGGCGATATACGGCAGGTTTTCCAGAAGCTTTCGTTTTCCGGCCGTAGATGAATTTTACGGCATGGGCGGTTGGGGTGGACTTAACCCCGAACTCAGGACGCAGAGGGCCGATACATGGGAAGTTGGTATTAGGGATGAGAACTGGAAATATCTCATGCCGTCGGTGAATTTTTTCCGGATGACCGTAAAAGATGAGATATATTACGATCCCTTTTTCTTTGTTAACGCCAACTACGAAGAGACCCGGCGTTACGGGATAGAGACCTCCTTTGTCTCGAAACCTTTCGGCTGGCTGGACGGGTATGTGTCTTACACTTGGCTCGACGCGAAATTTTCGACGGGAACTTTAAACGGGAACCGTGTTCCTATGGTCCCGGAACACAAACTGGCTTTTGGTTTAAACTGGAAAGCGTTCGAGGTGAACGGCGTAAGTTTGGTATTCAACTACAATGCCGAGATCATCGGTTCCCAATTTACTATAAGCGATATGGGTAATACCCATCCCAAGAACAAAAGTTATTTCGTAAATGACCTGAAGGCTACACTGGAGAGTAACGGATTCCACTTTTTTTTCGGCTGCAACAACCTTTTAAATGAACGGTATGCAGAGTACGCGAGAACGGATAACTACTACCCCGCCCCGGGAAGAAATTTTTACGGGGGCGTGAAGTTCAGGATATGACCGGAAAACCTGAGCGTAACATCCCAGTTGGCGCGTTAACTGAGCGCCGTCATCACGGATGCAGCAACTCAGTCATACGCGCTAAGTCAATGGCGTCATCACGAGGAGCCCCCTAAGGGGGCGACGAAGTGATCCTATGAAATGAATATGCACCGGTGATGCCGGTGACATGCACCGAAGGAGCGCGTCCCCAAAAAATTAGCTTGCGATGATCCCGGTGATGCTGGTGACATGCACCGAAGGTGCGTGTCACCAAAAAGGAAGGCGCGTGTCCAAAAAAAGCGCTATACCCCGTGATTGCGGATAATGCGGGTGATATGCACCGGTGATGCCGGTGACATGCACCGAAGGTGCGTGTCACCAAAAAGGAAGG
>SLID01000010.1 GCA_007135805.1 Candidatus Omnitrophota bacterium
AACAACTATCCACAAAGAGAAAAAAAGAACCAAAAAAAGAGAAAATACTGCTACTATTTTTATGCTTCTTTAACCCATACCTTCGGTAACATTTATTAATGAGTCAACGGGGCCCAGTAGTGTGGGAAAAACTGCCCCGAAGTCATGTTTGTTCACTTTTAGAGAAGTTAAGAAACCGCAATGTGTAAACTATGTGTTCGGAATAAAGTGTTAAGGATGTGGCCGGAATATACCATCTGTGGTGGGGAGGGAAGGATTCGAACCTTCGAAGGCATAAGCCGACAGATTTACAGTCTGATGCGTTTGACCGCTTCGCTACCTCCCCGACCGGATAGTATTCTATTGTATATAACGTGTTTTGTAAAGAACATTGACAAAAACATGGAGCCGGCGGAGGGATTCGAACCCCCGACAGGCTGATTACAAATCAGCTACTCTACCAACTGAGTTACGCCGGCTTTCTTCCCCGGATCCGGAATTGATCAATACCGGATCCGCTAAAAGATATATCAAATAAGCCTGAATGTCAAGCCTTCTCCGCTCTTATATGCCCGCTTTGGAAAAAGCTTCATGCAGCGAATCAAGCACGTCAGAAGCGATCATACTGAAAGGACCCTTTCTCTGTGCCGCTATATCGCCGGCCATGCCGTGAAGATAAACACCTGACACTGCCGCCCCATAGGGTTCAAGCCCCTGCCCTATGAAGGAAGTTATTATCCCTGTAAGAACATCACCCGTCCCTCCGGTAGCCATTCCCGAGTTACCCGAATCGTTGATAAAGATATCCGAGTTCTGCCCCGCCACGACCGTACCATGCCCCTTAAGGCACACTACCGCGCCGGTGCTCTCCACTAAACGCTTGGCCGCTCCGACCCTATCGTCCTGAACAGACCGTGTATCTTCTTCCAGTAGTCTTGCCGCTTCTCCCGGGTGAGGCGTCAGAACGGTGGGGCCTTTCCGCTTTTTTATACGCTCGACCTTTCCTCTCATAGCGTTCAAACCATCGGCATCCAGGACTACCGGGCATTCGATGTTATTTAAAAGTTCCGGGACGAGTTTAAGGACTCCCGGCTTATCTCCAAGTCCCGGCCCGATAGCCACAGAGTCGCACTTTCCGGCAAAATCCAGTATATCGCCGAGAGATTTGACCCCGAAACCCGTACCGCCCGCGTCGGCCGAAACGGAGAGTGTCATGACTTCGGTAAATTTAGTTTCCAGAACGGCGCTCAAAGGACGAGGTACGGCACAGGTCACCAATCCGCTGCCCGACCTGAGCGCTCCCATCGAACACAAATATGCCGCCCCGGCCATTCCTTTTGACCCCGCCACGACCAGCACTTTTCCGTAATCTCCCTTATGCGAATCGTCCCTGCGGGAAGATATCTTTCCCATATGATCTTTAACCATCTTTCACCACCATTGCGTTTGATGTAGCGATATCATCGGTATGAGAAACACTCACAAAAACCCTTGTTAGAGCGAACTCCCTCATTATTTTCTCAGCTCTTCCGTGAAGACGGACATAGGGTTTGCCGTCGGGCTGGTTGAGTATTTCAATATCTGCCCAGTTAAGCCCCACCCGAGCGCCTTCCGGTAAGGCCTTTTTCACGGATTCCTTCGCGGAAAACTTTCCCGCCATGTGAGCGGCAAAGAACTTTTTGCTTTTGGCATACTCTATTTCGTTTTCCGTAAATATCTTCCTCAGAAAACTATGTCCTCTTTTCTCGACCAGTCTGCGGAACCTTTTGACATCGACAACGTCGATACCTATACCTTGGACACTCACAGCATAAGCTCCTTCATTTGCCGCACCGCCCGGCCTATACCGGTAAAAACCGATTTTGAAATTATAGAGTGTCCTATATTCAGTTCGTATAAGTTCTCTATAGCCGCAACCGGCGCTACATTATCATATGTCAGCCCATGCCCGGCCGCGACACGGATACCCATATCCACACCTTTTTTAACCATTATCGCGAGATTCTGAAGTTCGGCTTCATACCCGCCGCCGCTTATGAAATTCTCGGCGTACAGCCCGGTGTGAAATTCAACCATATCGACACCGGCGGACACGGCACTTTCAAGCTGGATTATGTCAGGGTCTATAAAAAGGCTCACCAGTATACCCGAATCCTTCAATTTTTTTGAAACAAACATAACCTCGTCCAGGTTACCCCGGACATCAAGCCCTCCCTCGGTAGTGATCTCCTGGCGGTTTTCAGGTACTATGGTGGCCTGGAAAGGACGCAGAAGACAGATGATATCAACGATTTCGGGATCTACCGACATTTCCATATTTATTGGCAATCTCACCTCTTTCTTCAGGCGAAAAAGATCCTCGTCCTGTACATGCCTCCTGTCCTTTCTCAGGTGGCACACTATACTGTCACAACCGGCTTGCTCACATTCCAGCGCGGCCTTGACGGGATCGGGCTCGATGGTCTTTCTTGCTTCGCGCAAGGTAGCCACATGATCTATATTCACACCAAGTTTAGGCATTTTACCTCAGGAGCCTTTCAGCGGGAAGAACGCTCAACGGGTTCTATGGGAATAAAAACGTCTACCACTTTTTTGTCAAGATTTATGTACCTAATGTCGGAACTGAGTCCCAACCTCACCTGCACACTGCTTGTATGATCCCTCAGGTCTATCCTTTCCGTCCTTAGCTCATCGACCTTATCCAGCGCTTCTCTCGGACCGAATATACTTATTTTCTCAGGTTCCACCCTTACATCTTCAAAGATCACCCGGTACCCTCGAGGGGACCTGCCGTAGAAAAGAGGCTTGATGGGAACCTCTTTCAGCAAAAAATTGTACCTGGCCAGCATCGCTTCATCCGTTTCTCTCCTGTGCAAATACGGTTCGCTGTTTATAACATCAAAGATATAGAACCATGTAGCCACGGCCAGAGCCAGTGTTACCAATTTTGCCCAGAAATTGTTGGTGATCAACCTTTTCATGAAGCGGACTTCCCTGCCTTCTTATCCATGATAGTTTTTCTCAAAAATACGGGCACAAAACCTTTCCTGACACGGGGCATATGAGCCTTTTCTATGATATTCGCCAGATCCCTGGGGTCTATCCCGCAGGTTATGCGTCCGCCTGAAGCCACGGATATCTCACCGGTCTCTTCACTGACAACTATCACAACCGCATCCGTTTCCTCCGAAAGTCCCAAAGCCGCCCTATGACGGGTACCCATGGTCTTCGGCACATCGGGGTTCTGGGTAAGCGGAAAAAGACAGGCGGCGGCCTCTATCCTCTGATGCGAGATTATTATGGCCCCGTCATGAAGGGGTGTGGAATTCGAGAATATGGTGTTTATGAGCTCGCTGGTCACTCTGGAATCCACACTTACCCCGCTCTCAACATACCTTCGGAGCCCGATCTCCCTCTCAACAGCGACAAGACCTCCAATTCTTTTCTTGGACATGACAGCGCACGCTTTAGAGATCTCTCCTATTGTTTCCTTATCTTCGGGGAAAACACCGAACCTGCCTATACGGGCCAAGCCACGGCGGATTTCCGGTTGAAAAATTATCAGGAACGCTACCACCGATATCGCCAGAAGCCTCGTAAGCATCCAGTTTATTATGACCAGGTTAAGCCCCCTGGTAAGAAGAACAATAACGGAAATTATCATTATCCCTTTCAGCACCTGCTCCGCGGCGGTACCCTTGAACAAAAGGTACACCATATAGAACATTGCCCATAGGATAATTATCTCCATTACAATTTCCCAGCCAAGAAAGAAAACCATTAATTCATCCCTTTGATCGCGTCCATTACCATTACAACATCTCGCATCTGGGCGACATCGTGCACCCTTACTACATCGGCCCCATTCATTACGGACACCGCTACGCTCGCGGCCGTTCCAAACACTCTTTCTTTTACGTCTTTTCCGGTGATCTCGCCTATAAAACTTTTTCGAGATGTCCCGACCAATACCGGCTTGCCGAGTTCCCTGAACCGCCTGAGATACTTCAGTAACACAAGGTTATGCTCTATTGTCTTACCAAAGCCTATACCGGGGTCGACAAATATTTTTTTCGGATCTATCCCCGAGCGCTCTGCCAAGCCAACGGCTTTCGAAAGGCAGCTCATTATATCTCCGACCACGTCACCATAAACCGGCGCATCCTGCATATCAGAAGGAGTCCCCTTCATATGCATAAGCACGACCCCCGCGCCCGCTCGGGATATGATCTCCGCCATACGGGCATCTCCTCCCAAAGCCGTTATGTCGTTTATCAGGTCCGCTCCTTCTGAAAGAGCTATACGCGCCACTTCGCTTTTACGGGTGTCTACCGATATAACAGCCCCGCATCTTTTTCTTAACTCCCGGATAACAGGCACTACCCGCATCATTTCCTCATCCTCGGTTACCGGGGAAGCTCCGGGCCTCGAGGATTCGCCCCCTACATCAATTATACTCGCGCCTTCCTCCTCCATTTTCATTGCCCTGTCTACCGCTACTCCGGTATCCATGTGGGACGCTCCGTCACTGAAAGAGTCCGGGGTAACATTAAGCACCCCCATAAGGCAGGTTCCCTTTGACAGGGGCAATGTCTTACCGCTAAAACTGACATCTTCCCTGGATGTCCCTTTATCCGGGCATCCTCGCAAAGTTATCACCTCCGTGTGGTCAAGCGTTCTCTTCTTCATCTTTTGAAGAAGATGAAAACCCAAGAAGCTCGGCCACCTCGTTCTCATACAATGTTTCTTTTTCAATGAGCTTGCCGGCAAGCATATCAAGTTTTTCACGGTTAGCGGTAAGTTTTGACAGAGCCTCGTCATAACAACTGTCGACGATGGTCTTTATCTCCGCGTCTATCATCTTTGCCGTTTCTTCGCTGTAATTCCTCTCCTCGGCTATATCCCTGCCGAGAAAAACCTGGTCATGCCTCTTACCGAAAGTCAAATGCCCGAGCTTATCGCTCATACCGTACTGGGTCACCATGTCCCTGGCCAACATTGTGGCCCTCTTTATGTCATCCCGCGCGCCGTTGGAAACATCCTTGAAGGTTATCTCCTCGCTGGCACGGCCTCCAAGAAGTCCCACTATTATGCCCAGAAACTTGCTTTTCATGTAGAAGTCGTGGTCTTTCTTCGGAAGTTGGATAGTATACCCCCCGGCCATACCACGCGAAATTATGGTTACCTTGTGAAGCGGATCGGCTCCCTCCACCAGGTAGGAAAGAAGCGCGTGTCCCGCCTCATGGTAAGCCGCTATCCTTTTATCTTCCTCATTCTTCTTTTTCGATCTTCTTTCAGGCCCGGCTATAACCCTTTCCATGGCCTCCTGCAATTCGTCTTTTCCAACGGCTTTTTTGTTCCTTCTAGCCCCCAAAAGCGCCGCTTCGTTGACAAGATTCGCCAGGTCAGCACCCGAAAATCCGGTAGTTTGTTTGGCTATTTTGCCGAAATCAACGTCACTATCCATCTTCACGCCTTTGGAATGGACTTTCATGACTTCTTCCCGGCCATGTATGTCGGGAAGTCCCACCACCACCTGCCTATCGAACCTGCCGGGTCTCAGAAGAGCCGGATCCAGCACATCGGGCCTGTTAGTCGCCGCTATGAGTATAACTCCTGTTCCAGTGTCAAAACCGTCCATCTCGGAAAGCAAGGCGTTAAGTGTCTGTTCTCTCTCGTCATGTCCACCGCCTATACCTGAAAATCTCTGCCTTCCCACGGCGTCTATCTCATCTATAAAGATTATGCATCCTTTCTGACTGAGCTTGACGGACTTTTTCGCCTGATCGAAAAGATCTCTGACCCTTGAGGCGCCGACACCGACGAACATCTCAACAAAATCGGATCCCGAAAGACTGAAAAAGGGCACACCCGCCTCACCAGCCACCGCCTTGGCAAGCAGCGTCTTGCCCGTACCCGGAGGCCCCATCAAAAGAACACCCTTGGGCATTTTCCCCCCGAGACGCTGGAACCTTTTGGGATCTTTAAGAAACTCTATTACCTCCCGAAGCTCCTCTTTTGCTTCCTCAATACCGGCCACCTGGTCGAATGTTACTTTTACACCGTCCTTCGCGGCAAGTTTAGCGCGCGACTTGCCGAAAGAAAGCATCCTTCCGCCTCCCGCGGACGCGCCCCGGTAAATAAAGAACCAGAGGAAGAATATGAAAAGAAGCATCGGCCCCAGCGAATAAAAAAGATTCGCCAGGAAAGTCTGAGGGGGTTTGACATCAAAGTCAGGTATGTTCTCGCGCATAAGAGCCAGAAGCTCGGTATCTTCCTGGGGCAAGGTCACGACAAAAGTTCTGCCGTCACTTAGTCTTCCCGTAAGCCTGTCCTGCCTCTTTACCGCCGAGACAATGACCCCGGTTCGATCGTTGGTCCTGACCGTTTCGAAGAACTGCTTGTACGTCATATCCCTGGTGGCGTCATCAAGAGAAGCGAACACCCATTGAAAAAGGGACAGAACAGCCACTATTATGAACATCCATGTAATGATGTTCCTATCAGGACCCTGCGGTTTTTTCCCTTTGGGAGGAGGAGTACTCTTCTTCCCGGGCATCCTCCTGTTTTCATTCTGCATAAGAAATTTCCTTTCTGGAATACTGAAAAACCAACCCCATCTTAACGGGCATGAGAACCTGAAGCGAGGTTATTTTAGCATACGCTTATATCGCGGTCAACTTGTGTGTTGGTAAAGTAGTGTTAAGAGTTATGGGTACTTTCATATTAAAGTTCTTTAATCTCTTGCCTCCATGGAAAACAGATCAGAGAACAATTTATTGAGATCGCTTCGTCGGCCTTAAGGCCTCCTCGCGATGACCCACGAAAGTACCCACAATATGTTACACTATCGTTGGTAACGTTTATTAACGACTCAAAGGGGTATTAGTATAATGCGGGTCATGTGAGCGCTGGAGCCGGGAAAACAACTTTACGCGGCTTCGGCGAAAGCGCGCGCGGCGTTATAAAGTTGCTGTATCTGTTCAGGCTGGACTATGCCGGTAAGACTCCCTATGGTCTCTATTATCCGGTCGACTATCCCTGTAATATCGAACGTAGTCATACCACCGATATCTCCGTCAGGGTCGCCCTCAACCTTAAAATAATAGAAGCGGGAGGCTCTTACGACACTCCTTACTTCGGCTATAGTATCGGCATATTTGATCTTCTGTTCAGACTCCAAGTCCCGGTTTATGGCGTCGATAAGCCCTCTCTGGGAATCGCTTGTCGCGATAACGGCGACCTTGATATCCGACCTCGCGAGTTTCGCGAGAAAAACCCCCAGCCCTTCATCAAAAGTTACCCTCTCGGAAAAGACAAGGGCGCTTCCCCTTTCCAACACTTCGGGAACGTTTATGCCGAGTTCGGCAAACTCACCCGCCATTTGCAGCCGGTGAAAACCATTCATCCAGAAACGCCCGGGCAACTCTCCAAGAGCGAATTCCAGCCGTCTTGCGTGGTCCGATGAGATGTGATCAAGCGTGTGATATTCGAACAAACGAAAAAATGATCTATCCTTCAACCGGCTGAGGATATCACTCTCCTCTCCATGCTTTTTGCGAAAGCGTTCGATGATACTGTCGGAAATATGCCCAACAGCGCTCACCTTTTCGGAAACCTTATTATTAGCTATTCCCTCGACTTTAAGCATATCGAGGGTAAGCTCACTACCGGCCACATCGATGGCCATCTTGCGGGCCATGATGTCAAGTTCAGGCGGCAGTTCCTCTTTTACAATAATATCATCTCCAAGATGGGAAGGCATTGCGGGCATCTCTACCCCGGCCGGCGAGGCGGTACCTGTGGCGTAAGCTACCGCTCTTCGTACATACAAAGGGAACCTGTCAAATATCTCATCAATATATTCATCGAACCTATCCCTCAGAGGAGCGCCTCTTTTAACCGCTATCTGACGGGCCAAAACTTTCGCCGCCCTTTCTCTCATAAGGCCGTCTGAAATGACCCTGCGCACAGGTTCGGCGTCGGCGAGGACTTTGCCGAGACTTGCCTCAAGATCCGGATAGACCCTGGTCTTGGAGTCAAGTTCATCCGCCACGTAGGCAAATAATTCAAGGTCTCCCGCGTCGCGGGCTATCTCCAGGATCTTGCGGGACATAACTCTCACGTAATCGTACATGACTTCCTTGTCTCTTTCAGTCCACATTTTGTCGGAATAAAAATCGGTGCCTCTGAAAAAATAAGCCATGTGTTTCTGGAAAAATTCCTGGGACACCTTTTCCGGTGATTTTTGGGTTTCGGGAGATATGGAACACGCCGCGAGATATAATAAAAGTATCTCTGGACAATTAAGTATGCTGTTCCTTATCTCAAGAGTCCTGTCTTCCATATTTTTTACCCTTTCAACAAAACTTATCACAAAATCGTGGTCGCCGAACGCGTATAGCCTCGAAAGTAGAACAGCTTTCCAGGACCTGAGATCGAGTTCCTCAATATCCGGAATTCTCTGGTCTTCAATGAAAGCGGCCGTTTTTCTCGCCGCTACCACATATTTTTCTTCGGTCCCTTGAGCCAGCATGTCATCGGGCATCTTTCTGACCGGATAAACTATTTCCACTATTCCCCTATTAAACCACCACTCTTCTTCCCGGGAAAACGCGTCTCCCGTATGCTCCTGGACCAACAGGGCCTGCCATCTCCCGAAAGACAAGTCTCTTGCCTTATAATGGTCGTTGAGCTTATCCTTCAAATTGACAGTTCTTATGATACCGTTGAGAGCTTCGGTAAGCTGAGCGCGCGTGGCTCGCGCGACATCGGACCTCGCGATACCCAACCTTTCAAGCTCCCGGAATAAAAGAGAATCCCTCGGCTTGTCACCTTCCGCTAAAATAATTTGACCTAAAGCGTCAAAGTCCACCTCTTCTTCAGATATTTCAACAACACGCCACCAGAATTTGTTAACGCGATCTTTGAAGTCTGAATACTTTTGGTCGGAAGTAGGAGCCGTTTGCCGCACATCCGCTATCCTTTCAAGATCCCGGGTCGAGGCAAGACGTATGGGATAATGTCCACCTTCGGGAAACACGGAAACTACCAGCTGAATATCAGTACGACTATCTCTGGAAGAACGGTTAATCGAGACAGGAAGCAGGAACTCCCCGTTATCCAGGGGCATTATCTCGCGAAAATGCGGTATTACAGGCAAGATCCGGAAATCTATACCCGAATGCACTCTTCCTAAACCGCTTATTCTTCTATAAGCTTTTTTTATCTCTCCGACATCGGTAACTCCGCGTATATCGGCTATCCGATCAAGCTCTTTCATCACCATCTGAGTAACTATGGACGCAAGCGCGAAATCACCAGAAACCCCGGATTCTCCCATATCGCTGAAAACACTCTCGGGAGCAAGCGTGGCGGTACCTGGCACAACACCCACACTACGTCCATTACCACCCTGGGTTGTTGGCATCAGGCACAAACACAGAAAAATACTTATAAAGCGAAAATACATCACTTTTCCTATTATTTAACTTTTTATTTATTTACAGAGTTATTCTAACTTTATTTGTACCTATTGTCAAGACAATAATAAAGAAAGTATAATATGAAGATCGCGGCCGAAGAAAATACAGCGGACAATATGTGTTTCCGATTGAAAAAGGCAAATTCCCTGGTAACAATAGCCCTGAATTCACTGGCGCGGTATCGAGGAGCTTGATGAGGTGAATGTTTAAGATCAAACCCAAAAGGCAGGAACTTTCATATGGATCATTTCCTTTTTGCCTTACAGCGACCTTGCCACGGCTTCCCAGGCGGCATGCTGGTCACTTATCTCGGTCCAATCTATTTTACGTATCTTTAATGCCTGACCGCTTATTAGTTTTTTTATGTTCTCACGAGGATCGCCGTCAACCATGGCCGCCATTACTTTCAGAAAACTATCACTGGGTTCCACGGCTAAGGGGTCTATATCGGGAGATCTCTGTATCTCTCTCCGGTGCTCA
>SLID01000036.1 GCA_007135805.1 Candidatus Omnitrophota bacterium
CAAACATGTCGTAGATCAGCTCTAGTACTCGCAACGCATATATACTAAACTAATTTCACTCGTTGGGAAAGGATCACAAGTTCACCTACCGGTCTCTGTCTTACGCGGGGCGGGATCTGTCATATGCCTTCTCGCTTGCTTTAACCGCCCCTTCGGGGCCATAAAAGTTGGCTCGACACTTGCGGGAGCCGCCTGGACAAGCGAACTTTTACTCGGTTAAAGAGGCTTCGAAGGTCACATGACAGCTCCCGATGCCGCTGAGACGCGGGAACGGGCCATGTCTTCTTGTTCACTTTAAACTCTCCCCTAAGAAGCGTGAAGTCCCGAGGCCTAAGACAGTAAGTTCCCCGGGCCTAAAAGGCCTCAAAAAACGCACGAGCAACCTCTTCTTTTCCGGCATTACCGGGCACGCCCAGTATCGCGCGGCTCGTCGGCATACCGGAAAAAGTGGATATAAAGTTCCGGACCCTCGGACCGGATTTACTAAACGCTTTTATAGCAAACATACCGTCAGTTACACAAAGATGTTAACTCGGGTGAGGTCGGAGATGAGTTTTTCGTGGCCTGTGAACTGAAAGGCGCGTATACCCATTACTCTGGCCGCCTCGATCAGATCAAGCCGGTCATCAGTATAGAAAGTTTCTTTCGGGATAGCCCCCGAAACCGACTGGGCTTTAGTGAAGATACACGGGTCGGGTTTTTGACACCCCACCTCATGTGAAAGTATTTTTTCGTCAAAAACATCCAAGATACTGTATTCTTTCTCAAGGAAACTGAAATGCGTCTCGTTGGTATTGGAAACAAGTACCAGCCGTATTTCCGGATACTTTTCTTTGATCCGGCGTAAAATGTCCTCTACCTCTGGATACGGCGAGAAGATATCGTTCCACACACGGTAAAAATCACCATAATTGATGTCCATCTTGAACAATCTTTTCGTGCGGTTATAGAACTGCGACGAACTGATAACGCCTTCCATATACTTGTTCATGTCGGGAGAATCCATTACATACCCGTCGAAGTCAGGGTTTGCCATCCGAGTGTAAGGAGAAAAACCTTTTACCAGAATATCGGTATCGAACCTGACTATAACATTCCCCAGATCAAAAAAAGCCGCTTTTACGTTTTTGTCTTTCATATCTCTCTTCCCTGGAATTTTTCTATAGCTCTCTTTAAGATCGCCGCTGACCCCTCGTATCCTATCTTTTGAAGCGCCTCATCGGACGGGAACCAGGCCGCCGAAGATATTTCCTCTACCTGCGCTTTTATCTTTTCTTTTCCGCCGGATTCCATCAAAAACACGCTCACCGTTTTAAAAATGTCAAGGTCTCCCGCCGAAAAAGAATATTCCTGTTTCCCTATTTCGGCGATAACCCGAAGGTCGGATATTCCGGTCTCTTCCCGCGTTTCCCTTACAGCGGCATCCACCGCGTCTTCCCCTTCCTCAAGATGTCCCTTGGGCCATGTCCAGAAACCGAATCTGTCCTTTATGAGCAGCACTTCCATGCCCGTAGGTGTCTTTTTCACCACTATCCCGCCGGCTGACACCTGATGCTGTTCCATTTTCCCTGCCTCCCGCCGAGCGCGTGTTACGCGCGTCTTAACTTTTTATCTTATACGGCTTATACGACAAAAATGCCGGTAAGGGCTACGTTGTAGGGGTTTTAAAGCCCCCGAAAAACATCCCGAGCCGGCCGCCAGGGCTTTGCGGACCCGGCTAATGGGATAGACGTGATACCCTGCCCGTTCATCAGTCCAGTTCGATGACTTTGTCCTCGAAATCACCCAGCCCGAAATACCTCTCGATATCCCTGTTGTCGCCAGTATCTTCCTGGAAACGGCTTTGGCGGGGCGCGGTCGAAGAAGAAACTTCCCAAGTCTCGTATACAGATGGGTCAAGCTCCTCAAGGAATCTCGACCGTCGGCAAAATACCATTCCTTCCCGGTGATCATACCTGGAAGCGGGATGTATAAGGTACAGGTGTTTACGAGCCCGGGTGGAAGCCACGTAAAAAAGCCGTCTTTCTTCCTCAAGCTCAGCCTCGCTCCCAAGGGCGCGGGAATGCGGGAACTGCCCCTCCGCCAGACCGATCACCATTACGGTATCCCACTCAAGTCCTTTCGCCTGATGTATGGTAGAAAGTATTAGCGTCCCTTCCCCGGAAGGATCGGCATTTACCTCACCCTTGAAACTTTCCCTCAGTGTTATGTCGTTCAAAAAGTCCCGTAAGGAAGCATACTCATGCGCGAAATTCACTACCTCATGTATGTCATCTGTCCTGTCCCTGGCGTTGTCAAAATTAGCTAAAAGATATGTTCCGTAACCGTTCTCAAGCACCGTCTCTATCATGTCGGCGGGCGCGTCCGGGAGATCCGAAGATGTGATAAGCCGCATTACCTTTCTGAAAGCCTCGTAACCTTTAAGCGCGCGGGGAGGCACCACGCCCGACAGGCTGTGGCTCCTTATGAAAGGCATAAGGTCCCGCCCGCTTGAGCGGAACGCCGCGTATATTTTAGACGCGTATCCCGGTCCAATACCCGGATAAAGCGATAATGCCCTGAGCCATGCAGCCTCATCCGAAGGATTGGACACTATCCTGAGGTAAGTGAGAACGTCCTTTATGTGCGCCTGTTCAAAAAATCTTATGCCGCCCCTTACCACGTAGGGGATACCCCTCCTGGTAAGCTCCATCTCAAGTTCGGCCGACTGGTAATGAGCCCTGAAAAGGACAGCGGTCTGTCCCATACCGGCCCCTTCTTTACTTGTTTCCGTTACCCTCTGCGCTACAAAAGCGGCCTGAGCGTAAAGATCATCGACCTCAACAAGAGCGGGTATCTCGATACTGGGGTTTACCGCTCTCAGATCTTTTCTGAACTGCTCACGGTTCCTGGAGAGTGACTCGTTAGCGAGGTTAAGTATATCCGGAGTGGACCTGTAGTTAACTTCCAGGCGGAACACCCTGGCTTCCGGGAACCTTCTGGGAAAACTGAGTATGTTCTCCACCCTCGCTCCCCTGAAAGAATAAATGGACTGCGCGTCATCACCGACTACCAGAACGTTCCCATGGGAGGAGCCCAACATATCAACTATATCCGCCTGAAGAAAGTTAGTATCCTGGTACTCATCGACCATTATATACTCGAACTGGTCGGCGAATTTTTTACGTACACTCGGAACGTTTTCAAGCAGCCATTTCCACTTACTTAAAAGATCATCATAATCCATAGTTCCCGATTCTTTCTTTTTCTGGGCGTAAAGCCGCTCTATGTCACCGATCTCTTTGATAAATTTACGGAAGTGCGAATACCTGTCCTCTATAAGGTCTTCCGTCGAGACACCAGTATTCACTGAGAGGCTTATTATGGACTGCATGACCTTGGGTTTGGGAAAAGCGTTGTCCCGGCTCTTCCCCGTGACTTTTTTTACGCAGGCTTTTATCAGGTCGCGGGAGTCATCCGCGTCAAGTATGCCGAAATCCGGACTGAAACCCAGCTCACCGGCGTGCATCCTGATGGACCGGTTGCCTACATGGTGAAAAGTGCCGCTCCAGAGACCCGATGGATGATACTTCAGAAGCTGCTCTGTACGCGAGCGCATCTCGTTGGCGGCCTTGTTGGTAAAAGTCATCAGTAGTATATTGCGAGGGGGAACTCCCCGTTCCAACAAATAAGCGAGCCGGTAGATAAGCGTACGCGTCTTACCACTACCTGCCCCGGCGAGGACAAGGCATGGCCCTTCCGCTTCTGTGACAACCTCATACTGTTGGTCGTTAAGGTTGCCCCTGAAATCTATATGGGTCTCTATGTCACCCAGGGTCCGGTGAAGAATGTATTTTTTCATTGGCTAGTTATAGTGTTACACGTCCCATATCTCACTGGCGTATTCCGACACTGTCCTGTCACTCGAGAACATACCGGAGTTAGCCGTGTTAAGAACGGATCTCGCGGCCCAGCTGTTACGATCGAGGTATGCCGCTGACACCTTTTTCTGGGTCGCGAGATAATCGTCAAAATCAGCGAATACCATAAAAGGATCGTTCAACAGGAGAGAATCACATATAGGATTGAATATACCTTTTTCAAATGGAGAAAAGAAGTTTTCCTCTATCAGCCGAAGCGCCTCTTCCAGTACGGGGGAATTAAGCAGGAATTTTCTGGGATCATAACCGCTTTTTCTTAATTCTTGTATCTCATGAGCTTTCTTCCCGAAAATAAAAATATTTTCTTCCCCGACCTCATCCGCTATCTCAATGTTGGCGCCGTCCAAGGTTCCTATGGTTAGGGCGCCGTTGAGCATAAACTTCATGTTACCCGTCCCCGAAGCTTCTTTTCCCGCGGTCGATATCTGTTCTGAAAGGTCGCTCGCCGGGAATATTTTCTCGGCCAGAGAGACCCGGTAGTTCTCAAGAAAAAATACCTTGAGCTTGTCATTCACCGCGGGATCCCGGTTTATTACAGCGGCTATGTTGTTCACCAGCTTGATGGTCAGCTTGGCCATGGTGTAGGACGGCGCCGCCTTACCCGCTATTATGGCGGTCCGGGGCACGAAATCGCCGGCAGTGCCGTGTTTTATGCTCAGGTATTCCGCTACAAGATACAGAGCGAAAAGCAGCTGCCTTTTGTATTCGTGTATACGCTTCACCTGGACGTCAAAGATGGAACCGGTATCCACATCAACGCCTTTTTCTTTTTTTATGTAAGCGGCGAGGTCTTTTTTATTTGCCTGCTTTACCTCGCGCCATTTATCGAGAAAACCCCCATCTTCGGCGAAAGGGACAAGTTTTTTAAGCTCCGTGAGATCTGTTACCCATCCCTCACCTATATTTTCGGATATAAGCGCTGACAGACGCGGATTGGATTTTTTCAGCCATCTCCTCTGCGTGATACCGTTCGTCTTGGCGTTGAATTTTTCCGGGGAAAAATCATAGAAATCCTTGAAAATATCGCTCTTGATAAGCTCGGTGTGAAGACGCGAAACACCGTTAACCGAATGGCTGCCAACTATACAGAGGTGGCTCATCCGGATCCGCCTTGCGCCTCTCTCGTCTATGAGGGACATGCGGCGCGGCCTGTCGAGGTCATGCGGGTAACGCATAGTCACTTCCGCCATAAAACGGTGATTTATCTCGTATATTATTTCCAGATGGCGCGGCAGAAGCTCTCCGAAAAGTTTTACCGGCCAGCTCTCGAGGGCCTCGGGCAGCATCGTGTGATTTGTGTAAGCGAAAGTCCGCGTTGTGATATCCCAGGCAGTGTCCCAATCCAGGTCCTCGTCATCCAGCAGTATCCTCATCAGTTCTACTATAGCCACGGCGGGATGCGTATCATTGAGCTGTATCGCCACCTTGTCGGGAAAAGTCCCGAAATCGGTGTTATGCGCCTTGAAGCGCCTTACTATGTCCTGCATGGACGCCGCTGTGAAAAAATATTCCTGTTTGAGCCTAAGTTCCACGCCTTTTGACACGGTGTCACTTGGATAAAGCACCCTGGATATGTTTTCGGAGCTTATCTTGTCTTCACAGGCCTTTATGTAATCCCCATCATTGAAATACTCAAGTTCGAACTCAGCGCTACTCCGCGCCGACCAGAGGCGCAGGTTGTTAACCACACCGTTATGATAGCCGGGTATGGGAGTATCGTAAGCCATGGCCAGAACATCCTGGGTGTCTATCCAGTCCACTTTCAACTTACCCTGCTTGTCGGTCCTGTGCGCCGTTTTTCCGTAAAAACAAACTTTTATGGTAAATTCCGGCCTCTCGAATTCCCAGGGGTTACCCAGTGTAAGCCATTCCTCAGGCACCTCTACCTGAGCGCCTTTCTGTATGGTCTGCTTGAAAATACCGTAATCGTAACGTATGCCGTAACCGGTCGCGGGGATAGCAAGCGTGGCCATGGAATCCAGGAAACACGCGGCGAGGCGTCCGAGGCCTCCGTTACCAAGCCCCGGATCGGGTTCCTGTTCGTAAATATCATCGATATCATAGCCCAGCTCCGCCAAAGCTTGCCGAACCTCTTGCTCAATATCCAGGTTTATTATGTTGTTCTCTAAAAACCTTCCCGGAAGAAACTCCAGGGAGAGATAATAAACTCTCTTGCAGTTCTCGTCATGATACCTTTGCTGGGTGAGTATCCATTTCTCAATAAGGCGGTTCCTTATGGCAATCGCTATCGACTTATAGTTGTCGTAATCGGTAGCGGCTTATACATCCTTAGCGAGATCATACCTTCTGGCTCGCATAAAATCGTTCTTGAGGTCTTCAACTAAAGACTTTTTTTCGGTATTTTTTTCAGCCATACTGAGCCCCCTTCATACCCCATAGTCCGGGTACGCGGCTAACGTTATGTTTTGGCCGCGGTTTTCTTTTTCGCGGACCGGACCGTCGAGGCGGGACCCCTCTTACGGGCTTTCAGCTGCTTGAGTTTTTCCCTTATCTCGACCGTGGTCATTTTTTCAAGATTTTCGCCTTCGCACCCCAGGGCGCGGATCGTCCTTTTCTGGGCATTTACTTTTTGTTTTTTCTTTGCACCTGTTTTTTTGGGTCTTGACCTGTAATTTTTTCTAGGTTTCATTTTGTCTCCAATGGTTTTTTCGTTATTAAGCCCGCGCTGACCCGGGGCTCTTTCGCTTTAAGGCCTTATTATATCCCAGAGGCGTATCTTTTCAAGCACCAAGTTCGCCACGCGCGCGCGGGCGCGGTCTTAGGCTTGGGACCGGACTCAGTGTTTGTGCCATCCGAGAAAGGAAACAGAACCCTTTATATTTATGTCCAGCATGCATATGTCGTCGCGGAAATCACCCGATTTAAATCCGTTAAGTTCTTTTACGAGCGTTCTTTCGAACTCTTCCGTGTCCAGAAGGCAATTTTTCGTAAAAAACCTTTCTAATCGGCCGTTCCCGAATTCTTCGCCGGAAGAATTGAACGTTTCGGTCACCCCGTCCGTATACAAAAATATCCTGTCACCCCGCGCTATCGATAATCGCCTCTCCCGAGAACCTTCATCCTGGACGGGCAAACCAAGCATACCGGAAGTAGAACTCATAGCCCTGAGATGACCTGTCCCGGGGCTTAAAACATACTGGGGCGGATGGGCATAATTGGAATAACTGAGGGTCATTTTTTTCAGGTCCAACTGTCCGCAGAAAGCCGTAAGGTACATACCCGACCCTTCAAAATCCTGCTTTATAAAAACGTTCAGCCCCCTCATAAGCTCTCCGGGAGGCAACCCTTCTTTCGCTGTTCTTTCGAACTCGGCATGCATGCGGTTGACAAGAAGGGCCGCGGGCACGCCGTGACCTGTAATGTCGCTTATTATGAAAGTTATTTTGTCTCCCGGAAGAAAAACATACCGGGCGTAGTCTCCCCCCACATAATACGCAGGTAGATAGGTAACCTTTATATCCACCAGATCTGTCTTGATCCCATCGGGGATTATTGTCTTATGTACACGTGTCGCCATCTCAAGCTCTTTTCTCATTTGCGTGTTCTTTTGCTCTACGGTCTTCAACAAAACAAAATTCTCAACATCCCTTTCGGTTTCTTTGCGTCGTATCACCACACATAGAATAAACGCTACCGTAAGGAAAATACTTCCCGAGGCAATATCCCTGTAAGAAGCGCCTCCCCGGGAAAAAATGATATAAAGAGTCTCGGCAGAGAAACCCCCGATGTGCAGAACCGCAAGAGGGACCACTTCAAGGGGGGTAAGGGGTATAGTCATGGTCACTACGAGCATGGAAAAAACATATATCGCCGAACTTATGACAGGTCCCTCGTAAAATGTTATTCCTACACGAAAGATTGTGAGGACAAGCATGAAAACAAAAGACAGAGCCGCGAGTTTAGCTCCCCTGAGATCCCTGGCCCGGCCGCTTAAAAAAAGCGCCAGCATCCCGGCCGCGGCAAGAAAAAGTCCCGCTGTGAGCTCTAGTATCAAGTGTCCGCTGCGCTGAAAAACGAAATCCAGCAGAAATAAGGCAAAATAAGCGAAAATGGTAAGAGAGCACAGAAGCCGTACGCGGTTTTTTATGAACCCGAGCTGTTTTTCCCGGAAGTCCTTGAGATACTGTTCGGGAAGCCTTTGCAGGATGTTTCGTGTCATATCGTTCCTTTTCAGATACGAAAATAGCACATAAGGGGCTCTATTTCAAGATGTTTAGACACATACGATGGATAACCGCCAGAGCATGGCGTAAAGATCTTTTCTCGCGTTACGCATACCTCTGTACGGAATAAATATTCCTGAGCAGTTCGTAGTCCATGTGTTCGGCGCGGGGGGTGAGAATATATATGAGACGTCCTGCAGCCGGATCGGGAGGCAGGATATTGATATTCATGTTATCGAGAGAAGGACTGATCCCCGCCGAACAGTTAATAGCTATGACCAGCATTTCCAGCAATCTCACATAATTGAGCTCGAGGCCCACAACGGCTAATTCCGAAGCGTCAACACCGACTATAGTGTAGTTATCTCTCGTTACAAGACGCTCAAACTCCCCGGAAAGCCCGCCTGAGGGCGTAACGCCGGTCAAAGCTATGACTTTGGTGTCAGGGGACATTCCTTTTTCATTTTTCGCCGCTTGTATGAGAGCCGGCAGATCATTGTCATCCCCCACTATGAAAGGTATGTTCATCCTGTCCAAATGTTCCCGAATCGATGATATGAGAGGGTTAAGCGCGGTATACTGAAGCTGGCCTTTCTCATATCCCGGTATCCAGCTTGTCCCCAGAGCAACTACCGGGGTTCCGTGTTCCGCGCAGGCAAGGATGCCGTTAACAGCATCCGCTAATCTTACCGCGTGCAATCGTTCTTCTTCCAGCATAGAATTGAACCCTTCGGCATCAATGACATTTTCCCCATACCAGTGTCTGGCAGTGTCATCGGCCGGGGAAATTATCCTTGAAACCTCGGCGATCTCTTGGCTATCAGGATCTAACTGGGCCTCAAGCGCGTTGAGAGTATCCGAGCGCAAAACTTCTTCGTCTATTACGCGCTTACACTCGGCAAGACGTTCCTCGTTACAATCACCCAGAAAATACACAAAAGCCCTGACTATCCTGCTGGCGGCAAACACTCCCTGCAGTCCCCGCGGGGAGAAAGTCACGGTCACCCCCGCTCCCCTTTTCACGGCAAGGTCCTCAAGTCCGCCCTCCCGCGCGGGGGATATCTCCTTTTTGTCTTTCGCGAGGCTAATTTCAATACCTACGCGTTCCAAGGCATATCGGGCTATCTCGCTTATTCTGGCCGCCGCTTCGGCGTCTATTCCTTCGGAATTCCAGACATCCGCGCGTACCATTTGCTTGTTGCCAAAAGCTGAAAACCCCTCGCCTTCCTCCGGGAAAACAAAAAGCTGTTCTCCGGCAAGACGTTCGTAAAGAGCCTTTACATCATCGCGTATGGTTTTCTGCGTTCTTTTCAGGAAAACGGCGAAACTCTCACGTGACGTTAAAGATATACGGCCCTCCAAACCATTCATAATAGCGTCAATATCAAGCTCCTCCGCCGTCTTTATGGTCCTGTACAGCGTTCCCCTGTCAAATTTGTCCGGGGTCCACTTTTGGCCTCTTACCGAAGAGAAATCAGTGAATACTCTGAAAAATCGCTCGTTATCAATGTATTGGGGGTCAAAAGCGGCATCATGGTCGAAACTTATGAACGTATCTTTCACTCCGGATCGCTGAACCATACTCAGTGAATCGTCCCACTTGCGTACAAGGACATTAAAAACGAAACTCGCGGAATTGGCTTTACGCCACGTGAGGTTCGGAAGGTCGTCCCCGGAAGTGGATATCGGAAGAAGCGAGAATGTTCTTCCTGTCTCGTCCATGAGGGTTTCAGCAGTATTGACCCCCAAGGCCCTCCCCAGAACATACGCGGCGTACTCCCTCTCTGGATCGTTGTGATCGGTGTGACCGGGAAAAGCCCTCTCGGGAGCCTTCGCAGCATAGATTTTAGAGAAGAAGAGGCGCCGGGAAGGTTTGTGGAGGTACAAGTGTTGGGCGAGCCTTTTTTCACTCAGAAAATTCATTTCATGGCCGCCAAGTTCCATATGGCACCACACAGCGAAATTTACCATACCGTCCGGGTCAAGGTCTCTTAGAGGGGTCCATTCTTCTTCCGGTTCCATCGCCGTTACACGGGACTCCACGAAACGCCGGATCCGCTCTCTTTCAAACATTCCGTCCGGAAGCCGGTCAGCAAGCTCAAAGAGCCTCAGAACTTGTTTGCTCGTGACCACCTGGTGCTTAAGACGCGTCTTCTCCTGGACCTTTTCCCACATCGTGGGAAAAACGGCCGGCCCGTCGGGATCTATCCCCAGAAGGAACCCCAAGTACGATATGACGGCGTTTCCCACATTGTATTCTCTCCCGGGATACCTTTTTTCCCTTTCTATCAGCAACGACCTCAAGGCAGCGGTCTTTCCGTAATAGAGCAGGACCCGATACGCAATATCATAGAGTCCCTGGCGGATCCACATCTCTACCATACCTTCGCCCGCGGGACCCCAGTTCTTTTCTTCCACAAAGCTCAGTATGGCCAGGGTATCTTCTCCGGCTTGCGCCACCTGTTCCGAAAATTTTATAAAGACATCAACATCATTTTTGTGCGCCGACCCGTAAGCGTTATTGAATATCTGCTGCCTGATCGCCTTTATTTCAGAGATCAAACTCCTGTTAAAACCGCTGAAAACAGGGTCCATATCGGCAAGGGGACGGACGAAAGCAAAATCGTTCTTTTCCAAAACCTGTTCCAGGACAGAAAAAACCGCTCCGCCCGGGTAGTCGTGACCGGGATGTGATATAACAGGCTTGAAACTATGCGCGAACCGTATTTTACCGTCAAATATTTTCCCGGAACTAAGGTCACAGGTGGCTGAATCGGAACTCACCGTGATCCTCAGAGCTTCAAATCCCATGGCTTCAACAGCTTCAGAAAGAAGGTCCTGATTGCCCAAGGAATATTCTTCCGCCTCTTCGCCGGCCTCCAAAAGACATCTTCTCACAACCGCGAACTTAAGCGAATCCCTCTCCGCCCCGAGAAGGACCATCTCGTTCACTATTTCATCGACGGCTTTCCCGGTGAAAAATCTGCTTACCTCCCGGGACAATTCCCTGAAATGCGCCAGAGAAACATGCGACGAAGCGCCTATGCCCGTTGACATGTCATAAACAAAAAGAGTATTGCAGTGGAGCATTCCCGCTTCTTTCATGACCGAACCGGGCGCGTAGACCGTATACCTGTTTATTGCTGACTCGGGAGTTTCTTCCTTCAACCCAACGGGCGGGGGTAAGTTCCTTGAAACCCCGAAAGCCGGCGGGTCGTATCTTTTTTTACCGCTGAACTTAAAAAACTCACTCTTTACTCTTTCGATACGGCCATGGTCATACTCCAAACCCTGTCCATCGGGGTCGAGTTCAGTATGACGCGCCAGGCCGTTCTTCAGTATGCCAGGTTCAAGGTCCCATACATTTATTTTGCCTTTTTCGGTAGCGGCGCTTATCATCAAAACCCTGCCTGCGGGAAGTTCTGCCCTTATCCAGCGCAGCTCACCGGCATTTCGGTCAAAATAATCTGTTTCTCTTACGGAAAACCTTATTCCGCGCTCATAGAAACGCTCGTCAAGTATGCCGCTCAGAACATGGGCCGCGCCGTAGCAATTGGTCTCGTGATAGTTTTCCCCGTATTCCGCGCTCATCAACCAATCGAACATACCCTCTATCAAACGGACGTATTGTTTAAGTTCACTTAAGATGGCATCTTCACTTTCCCCGGTGTTGGATAAAATTTTCTGTTTCAGTTCGGCAACCCTGACACCGATCTCACGCGTTTCATCAAGAGACGGGCTTGGAAGGTCAAGATAGGTGCAGTCCCGGATAAAACCGTCAATATCCTTTATCCCTCTCATCCATTCGGGGAGATAGAGCGCCTCGCCGGGGAGCCCCTCAACAAGGCCCGCTCTCCTAAGGACCGAGACCTCGCGGCTGATGGTAGCGGGGGAATCGTTGCCTCCCCGCTTATTGGCCATCTCTTTCTGCGTGTAAGGACCCGACTCTCCCGGAAGCGGATCCCGAAAAACACCGTTCCACATCATGTACCTTAAAAGCGTCGCGGGACTTCCCCTGGGCGGGTGTATATCGGTCTTTTTCCGCGGGACTTCCAGGATGTTCCTGAAAACACTGATAGCTTCTTCCATCTCGGCCTCTTCCGCTGACAGGATGCGTCCCAGGATCGTCAGAAGTTCCTCGGCATCGCCCGTATCCTTTTTATAGGCAGGCTCTTTCTCCCACTCTTCAAGGGATAGCCGTATAGTGTCGTAATCGAATATGGTCAGTGGATTGGCGTTATGGTCGGAAAAGACCGTCCCGTAATCACTGTAACAGGCCCCTCCGAGCTCTTCATGGACCATACGTATAAAAACCGCGAACCGGGCCGCGGCGGATATTAAAAGTCCACGCCTGGCCTGGGGTGTGACCCCTCGGGAAATATCATGTCCGTAATACCCGAAAAAAGGCGCAAGGTCTTCCACCCCGCTTATTTCCTCGAAACGCCTGTTGACGGGCACTTTATACACGTATACGACCGGGTCGGTGTATTCATCGTCCTTATCGGTTATCCCCAGAAACCCCAAGAGGTCCCTCAGAGCCGGAAAATACATACCCGCTATAACTGGCATAGTCCGGGGCAAAGATATTTCAGAGCTTTTTAAAACTTCCAGGACATCTCCAGCTAACCCGAGATCGAACACGGGAAAAGACTCGAGAGACGCCTCAGCGACCGGGAACCTTATGACATCAATATCAGCGCCATTCTCTTCCGCCAGCACAATGAACGGCTCATCCTTCTTCTTTAGTCTGGCGTAAATATCGCGCAAAAGAGCGTCTAAACCGGCCGAGGACTCGCATTCCGGAAGACCTCCATAAAGAACGTTTATGCCCATTCCTCTTACAAGTCCCGTTAAAAGACCGTTTACGGACACTCCGTGGGAAAGTCCCGCGCCCTTGTAAACAATATCCCCCCAGCCGGTATCAAAAACCAGGGACCTGTTGTGTATTTCCCCGAAATAAAAGAAAGGGTTCCGTACGGGAAGGTAATACCTGTCGCCGGAGCTGACCACCCTGCCGGATAATATCTCCGTTTCCATTACGGAGCGGGCGTCATTAGCGCTGACAGCGCCGTGTCCGACTTTAAAAGCTTCTACCGGAGCGTGAAGGTAAGGTTTTGTGGGAAAGTACGAAACTTCTTTAATCCCGGAGACCGAGGAAAGATAATTTACAAGAGCCATTACTGATGACGTTCTCACATCGCGGGCAGACAGGGGCCCTTCATCCCTCAGAGACGCGTACTCCCCGTACACCAGACGCGCGAAAGAGACATCCATTCCGCCGCCAAGAGACCCGTGCACCATAATGTTAGCGACAGCTATTTCAAAAATATCGGAACATAACTGTTCAAGAAAACCGTAAAATCCGGGAAAGGCATTTTTGCTCAGTTCTTCCTCGATAAGCAGTTCTATTAGATCAGCGTGCGCTTCCGCCATGCGTGACCTGGAACACCTGTCGAACAACATGTCAAAAAGTTCGGCGTTATCCTGGTAACTTATCTGCCGCGCGCGGAAAAGCGCCTCCATAACCTTTGGAATGGCCCTGTCATCGCGGCTTACCCGGGAACTTTTTTCCAGGAACCTTCTTAAAAATGATCTGTCACGGCCGTATGATATGTTGTCTGTGTCTATAAGTTCGTTTATCAGCCGCCAGGGAGAAAAAGGCATATCGGATGCCGTGAACATAGACAATATGATCGCGTCGAACATCTCTTTTCTTTCGGCGTATCTGATCTGATCCGTTCTTACAAGCGCGATAAGCAGTTTCTCGGCGGACGCCTGGCGTGAATACGATATGCACATCTCAATAAAAGGATCCAATATAGCCCTGTCTGCTTTGTAAGTTATTTGTCCTCTTTTTATAAGCATGGCCATGATGTTAGCGCCTCTTTCGACCGTGTCGGGATCAAGAAGCCCATCTAATATCGATAGAAAATAGGAATCGTCATCTACATATGACAGCTGACCCGTCTCCACAAGTTTTTCCAGGACGGCCTCGGCCTGTCGGTAGGGGTCATAACCTGAAAGACCCTGCCGAATAAAATCGTCTATCAGATCACTGTCAAGCAGGTATGACATCTCCCCTTTATCCAGCAGTCTGATGATGACCTCACCCGCCTCACGAAAACGTCCCGCGATCAAAAGTTCGGAGATAGCGTAGCGAAAATTTTCTTTATCTTCAGGGGTTCTGTAAGCGATACCTGCTAAGAAGCTTTCTGTCGCGTCAGAAGGGCTCGCAATTGCGATATCCTTTTCCTCGTCTTTTATCGCGGAAAGAGCATCAGCTTCCCGGACCAAATCTCCCTCTACCGGCATAAGATCGGCTGACATTTCAGAAGGCACGATGCCTTTCTCAGACAGACTTCTTATAACCCTTGCTAAGGGACGGGGTTCGTCCATACCATGCAGACGGAATATCTCATATATGACCTTTTTAAGAACACCCGAACGGGCGAAAACCGTTCTTCTCTCCGAAGATGTCAAGGCCCCGAGATACTGTAAAACGTCTTCCACCGCTCTCTCTTCCCGGTCAGAGATCCCGCCGTAGCGGTGTTCCTTCTCTATTCCCGAGCGTTCCGCCTGGACAGTTTTCCTGATAGCGGCCATTTCCGCTTCGCCGGGAACTCTTTTTTCAAGCCCCGGACATCTCTCAATAAAACTTTCTATATCCCGGATCCCTTTTACCCAGGAAGAAAGATAATAGCCTTCCCGGCCTCCTTCCAGTATTCCAAGTTTGGAAAGTGTTTTTATTTCACTCAGGAGCGTGGTCTTGGAATTATTTCGTCTGCGGGCAAGCTGAAGATCTTTCCTTGTCTTTGTGTTATCCGCGTAGACTTTTCCGTGGTACATTTCCATAAGAAGCGTAGCGGGAGAACCTTTGGGAGACTCTTCCACAATAATGGACATTTCGGAATTTTCATCGACGATAATGAACTTTGACGATATTGCGGGGCCCGACACCTCTATAGCGCCGGGTTCGGGGAATTCGTATATTCTTTCGCCCGGCACCCCAAGTGAAACAAGAAACTTTTTTATCTCTTTTATCTGAACGCTTTCGGCATCCATAGCGGAAAAAGGGCCTTCTACTATGTAAAAATCCCACAAAGAAAGATCTTCCGGGCTTTCTTCAAGAATATCCTTGAAAATTCCGCTCAAGTAATCTTCGAGAGCGGTCTCCCTGGACTTGCCCGGCTTCTGGGGGTATTTTTCGAATCCCCGGGGCAGAAAATGCGCTATCAGCCTTTCTCCCGAGGCTGCGTTCACGGCTATACAACCCTTGCATTCGACAAGTTCGGCAAATATGCCTTCTTCTCCTGGCCCCGTCCTGACCGCCGTATCTTCGGTAACTTCCATAAAAGAAAGGTTCCGCAGCATTATCCTTGTGGCCTGGAAATCCGAAGTTTTGGTATTAAAAGACGGGGACACCCCTCTTTGCCGGTAAGGCCGGGGGACAGCCGATGTCCTTTCGGGTTCACGCTTACGGGAAGACGCGGGCGGGGCAAAGTACCTGTCACGCTCCTCGCGGGTCTCTTTGGACGCCTTGTAAAAAGCCAGTTCATCGATATTTTCACGATACTCTACAGACTCTTTCAAAGCGAAACCTGAAAAAACCGGCCGGGGCCTGAGTACCGGCCCTTCACTCCTCGCGTACCCGGCAAGGTCCACTATTTTCCATTTTCCGTCGACCATGACGCGGGCGAAAATATGCTCGGAAAGATCAGCCATTTTCTGGTATCTTTCGGGAGGCACCATATTTTTGAAAGCCTCTTTGTGAACCTGGACCACACCAAACTCAGCGCGCATACCTAAAGCCCTTGCCATGGCTATGAAGAGATTGGAAATATTGAAACACATGCCTTGCCCAAAATGCAGTGTTTCAGAAGCTTTGGCGTCCCAGTACCCTCCATGCCCCATAGCGTAGGGAATATTGTAATAGACCCAATCGGCAAGAGCCTGAGCTCTGGGCCCATCCTCATGTGTAACATCCTGGACAATACTTTCTGCGGTAAGCGTGACAAGCTCGTTATCTGAATCGCAGAGCCCGGTATCGGGGGCGGGCAATACTACACGAGAAATAAAGATATCTACCTCGGCGGGGCCTTCAGTGTAACTATATATTTTTCGCGCCCCTTTTCCCCGAGTAAAAGAAAACTTCAGGCCATACGCCGGCGTGCCGGCCCTTTTCACGGGAAGAATAAACTCGGTTATGTTCCGTCCGGACCTGCCGGCCCGGGCAGATAAGCGTGTCTCTGAGATGTTATTAATATCATATCCATCGGCCAGAATATCCTCGAGAATACCCGCTTCTTCCAACCGCAACAGAATACGAGGAACAAGTGAATGCCGGGAGATCTGGTGACGCAGAGAATGCGCTATAAGAAATCCGGTTTTTGTTATCATCCAGCGCTTTTGGAAATCTGCCGAAGGGAGTCCCTGTTCGTTCGTTACGACTTCCCATAAACCATCAGCATCAAGACGCGGCTCACATATCGGACCGGTCGAAAGAGGTGGGGCAAGAGTACTTCTATATGTAACAGGCGCCGGGTCGGCAAAAACCAGGCTCTCTAAGACTATTAAACCCGCTACGAACAGGGATATCCCCCGCAGAAGAATAAGATATCTACCACTTATCTGTTTCATGGTCGACATTCTACCACAAAAACCGGGATTTCTAGCTTTTAAAAATCTAAACTATATTATTGTAATAACAGCAAATTGACGGTATGGTCAAAAACATTCTTTGATTATTAAAAATGATAAAAAAACAGGTATCTGCAAGTCAGGATCAAGGCGTTAAAACAGGATCTATATCTCTTTGTCTTTGCCTTTCCGACACAGCCTTACAAGCTTACATTTAAATCGTAAATGTTTGTATATAATGGAGATGCGCAACACGTCTGGGCAAATTATCTGAATTAAAGCGACCGTAGAACCTCGACCTCGGCAAGGAAACCCCGCACTATCTCATTGGTATCTACTCTCGATACCGGGGGGAGTGTTAGCCTGAAAACAGACCTGGTGAAAAATCTGGCGGGATCATCGCCCATATTATCTAAAAGGTCAGTAAATATCTGACCCGGGTTATTATCATTTGTCACCAGGGCAATAGCATGTGCCAGAGGAAGAAGTACCTGGTGAAAAGATTCGTCAGTCCTGTGATCTATGTCATCGAATGTTTCCAGAAAATGCGCTATATTGAGGCGCGTAAGCGCCTTGTTATGAAGGCGGCCGCTCGGAAGAGGATAAACCACACGTACTTTATTTCCCGCGTCATCAACCGATTCGACATTGTCACCTATTATGGAAAGCATGGCATTGTCCCGCAGAATATTCCTGTCGCTTTCTTCCAAGCGGTCCCAGATGCCTGAACTTATGGTGCATTTTATTCTGTTCGCGGGCTCAACACCTTCCTCGACTTCCCCGGCAGCTTCCGCGATCTTGCCTATGGCTATTTTCGCTTCCTCAAATCCCGTATAATCCGCCAGCGTTATGTTACCAAATTCTTTTACTCCCGCCCATCTTCTGAGAGCCGACATTACACCGCTACGGGCGGACGCGGTCTTTTCCGGGAGTATCTGCCTGCCGTTACGGTCTGTCGGAGCGTCGCCGATAACAACGCTGTAAAACCGCTGGCCACCGAAGAGGTTCTTGTAAAGTCCTTTGTCGGACTCTTCCATTCCTTCCATCATTTTGTCTCTCATGAATTCGGATCCAAGACCTTCCTCCCCTATCTCCTCTCCGGCCGGGCAATCAACATATAGCGTACCCTCCGGCAGGCCTTCCGAAACCGAAAGCACAGGACTTGCCTCGACATCCGGTTCTGCAACATCCTCAGCGGCGAGGCGCGCTTCCCGAACTGACGCAATAACTTCGGTCACAAACTGTCCCTCGTCTATGTCTATCCCCATACTGATTTTTTCTGAATATTTCTCCAATATCACCCCCATAACGATATCCGCCATATCCTGATCCGGCAAAAGAGGCATGGTCCAGCGGTTGGGCGTTTTGTTATCAACAAAGACATAATTATCAGCGTCTATCCCCACTATGTAGGGATACTGATATCCGTATCTTTCTATGACCCACAGCGGGATCCCATAGTTCCTATTGACCATTATGACATCATTGTCTTCCACACCTCTTTCAACCATGACGTTTTTGGTGCCCATGCCTCCGGACCACTCTTCCCGCGGAACACCCCGCGCTACGACTTCTTCCCAGCCAGCTTCCAGCATCTTCTCCCACTCATCGCGCGGCGCTACTTGCCGCCAACCCAACCGCCATACTATCTCTCTCTGAAGAGCAAGTAATTCCTCTGCCCTCTCTTCATCTGCTTCGGCTATCTTTGTTTCCAGATCTTTTAATATCTCATTAACTGTCTTGACCTTCTCCTGGATGATCATGTACCCTGAAGGAATTTCTATTGTCCTAACACTTCCGTCTTCATCCTCCACTACCACCGTATCTACCCCCTCTATAAGCTGTGAAGCAAAAACCCCGCCCAGAGCGCCCTGGGCTCTTTTATAACTCTTTCTTACTATTTCTTCCGTGTCCTCGCTAAAGTAAGTTCCGTCAAATCTGCGTATCCTGTCGGGTTTGGTGAACTTGACAATTATGTTGAGTCCCGGGACCTCGTAAACGGTCATGGTGGCTCCCAACTCACTTATATCTTCCCCTAATGAATCCCTAGCTCTTCGAAGATTACCCGCCTCATTAACGTATGTCCTTACCATCTCATTCGACGTCAAGGAAACCAGTTTTATAAGTTCTCCGACATTTTCCTCTTTAGTAATACCGATCTGTTCGAAGGCAAGACGCATGGGATTATCCTGAAATTTAGCCGCGTCCACATCTTCCTCTGAAAGCATCCTCTCGATTTCCCGGCGCTGCTGAGCCGAGAAAGTAATACCCAATAGCGCTATATCGTCAAGTATTCGCCGCATCCTTTGGTTTTGATCCTGCCAACCCCGTGTTTCAAGCAATTTACCGATAAGCTCGTTTACAAAAGCATCGCCTCCCAAGGGCTCGACATCAAAGTAATAGATATTCTCCGCAAAAAAATCTCTCAATTTATCATACGCGGGCACGTATTCGATTTCTCCGTTCCTTAAAGCGAAAGTAGCAAGCTCTATCTGCATGCCTTGTATTTTATCGTCCAAGTCCGTCAATGTTTCAGGAGGCAGTATTTTTTCCGCTTCCGCCTGCTCTACAGCCCGGCGAATATCATTCAGGTCTTCCTGAAGCTGTTTAAAAAGATTAAGGGTTTCAGGAACCATGCCGTCAGTCATCACAACCGGGATCCTTTTTGTTTTAAGTTCGGCTATCGATCTTTCTGTCGACTCGAGCCGCTCCCGGAACCTATCGGCGAATGTATCCTGGACAACTTCCAGAAGAGTTACAATCTCCGCAAAGATCTCTCTTTCCCGGATAAAGGCGGTCTCGCCATACATTTCCCGAAGCTCGGCAAGTTCATGCCTGATAGACACCATCACTCCTTGCAATCCCGCGAAACGCGAAGGGCTATGAGTCTCCTCCAACCGTCTGGCGACATTTTCCACTCGGCCTTCCAGGATCTTTATAGCATCGACCAGATGCACTTTTTCATCTATAAAATCCCTGAGAAGGCTCCCGAGAGGAGTTTCGCGTGGAACACTGAAATCCCCTCTTGCGAAAAGATCTGAAGTCAGGTTTATTATTCTGTGGTGTTTCTCGTCCGCGGAGAGGACATTCCCTTCTGTGTCAGTGAAAACAACATTTTCCAGCGCCTCGTGGAGGACATATTCTTCCAAAAGGTCGCCGGGAAGACCGCTATCACCCTGCCTCTCCATTATAAAACCCGCAAGATCCACGGCTATAGCGCTTTCAGATCCCAGAAAATACCTTTCTCTGTCTTCCACTATGGTCTCGAACCACTGGAAGGCACTCTCGTCCCTGAGCGTATTTTCGAGGCGCTCCCGCTGAAGAGGCGTAAGTCCCAGAAGTTCGAGATCATATTCATCGGATAGAAGCCTTCGGCGGGCCTCAGCTATTTCGGAAACGATCCCTTGATTGTCAAGCCCGACCGAGTCCGATGAAAGGTCGATATCAAGCTGCATCCTGGCTAGTTCTTGCGGGCTGAAGCCTTCGGCGATAAAACCTTCGGGCGTGGTTTCCTCCGCTATGGCTTCACTATACGATGTGATTACCGCTTGGAAAACGCGGGGATCACTGTCCCTCAAAAAACCTAAAAGCTCCCTGAACGGTCGTTTTTTTTGTTCGTCCATCCCCGCGGTCCGGAAGTCATCAGCTATCTCGACCAAACCGGCAAGACCACTATCGCCAAAAAGCGCTCCCTCTTCCTGCGGAGAAATATCGGAACGAACAGAGCTGAGCCCTTCCCAGTATCTTTTCGCGAACCCCTCGAAAACAGGATCAAAGGGTTCTATATCATCCGGGCTGGTTAAAATTTCCCGGGGAGATAAGGCCTCCCAAACGTCGCGGCGCCTGGCCCTCATCAGGACCACCGCGCCGGAGACAAAAAGTAACGCGAGCATGCCGGAGATACCCATGGGCGCCAGAATATTCCGGAATCCCGAAACCTCTCCGGCTATACGCGTTCCTTCCAGAGACCCATCAAATGCCGATACCGTCTCAAAAGGGGTATCCGAGTCTTGCGGCAGGGATGCCAAAGCCACCCTTAAAGCATCTTGCTCGACAAATATATCAACGATCTTCTCGTCATACAGGATCTCCGCTACTCTTCGAAAAGCAAAGGCTCTCGCGCCCTGCGCTCTTGTCTCCACCGGCATAATACCCGGGCGAAATATCGACTCGCCTTCCTCATCGGCAACAACATCCTCAAGAAGACGTTTCACCCTGGCCCCTCCCAGGTTATAAGCAGCAGCCATGAACGTCCCTTCATAAACACCGGCAAGTTCGGCGGCTTTCGCCCCCAGAGTCGGGTATTCTTCCGGGACCAGGCCCCGGGCTCTTATCTGACCGGCAGTCAGAACCTCGCCTTCGACCACACGCCACCTGTTTATCTCAAAACCCTTTATCAGAAAAAGCGCGAGACCTATCCTATCGGCATACTCCACATCAGCCCCGACCCTCTCCCAGTCGATCGGCTCGGTAATGCCCATCCCCTCAAGAATGAAATATCGGGTCTCCTCAAGCGTATCTCCCTCGAAATCACCGCGCATCCCCTTATCAATTATTCTGTCCAGCTCTTCCGCCATATGCGGCATTATCTGCATCGGGGAAACGGCGCCCGTACGGGATACCCTGACACCGTCTGGGAACACATGACTGCCCTGGTTGGAGAGGACCATAGGAAGTCCTCTGAGCACATGCCCGCCTCCCGACTCGGCAAGCAGGACCGAAAGATAATCGAAAAAATTCAGGTCAAGCGAAACTCCCCGTTCTTGAAGATCTCTCACAACTTTGTCAGCGTCGCTGTATGCTCTTAAAGTCCCCTCCGGAAGCATCAGCATTGTACCCAGGACCTGCATGAGCCGCCTCTCGGTTTCGAGAACGGCAGGTTCTTCCGAAAGACCCGGCACCCGGTTGAGCCAATCCATCAGATCCTCCACATCCCTTACCGCCGCGTCAAGAGCCGTACCATAAGGGCCCAGAATACCCCGTAATGAAACTGGCGACCTTTCTTCGATAGCCGTCCGCAATGAAAATAAAACATCAGCCTGGGGCGTCGGCTGAAGGGCCTCTCCCATGGGAGCCGAAAATCCGGGAGCTGAGTAAAATGACATGACCGACAGGATCGCTACGGTCACGGCCCTCCGGGCAAAGAAAGCCACCGCGCTCCTCGCGCCCCGAAGAGCCGTAAGCAGGCCGGTCCAAAAAAACGTCTCGGCGGAGACCTCCGCAAGATCCTTTTCCCATAACGCCCAGAGTTTCCGGCCGTCTATCTCGACGTCCGGGACAAGTTCATAAGATACCGCGATACCCTCTGGAGCCTGCGCCGATAAAATGAAACTTACCTCTCCTCTTTCAGGCCCGAGTTCCACCGTTATGTCCCTTTGATCCGTCAGGGCTGAAGCGACCGCCATGACCATTTTTCGTACGTCTTCCGGGCCAAGTCCCCTGACCCTCCGGGAAGCTTCCCCGCAGAGATAAGAGTATATGGCGAGAGCGGACGCGGCGGGAGACATATACGCGGCAAGTGGCGGATGCTCTCCCGAAAGCATTTTGAAATAAGGGTTTTCTTTTTCCTTTTCGATAGTAAATTTCGGAATTATAGATACATAAGCTATGTTTTTGCGGCGAAAAATATCATAAAGGTTCTCGGAATGGAACCCTCCTGTTACGAGAACCGCCGCTTGCGTCAGCCGGGATTCGGCCTCAAACCTTATCTCGGGAACTTTAGCGTTCAGCAGAAAAACATCGTCCCTCTTAAATGAGAGGTCATAAAACTCGGAGATCTCTCCACGATAAGCGTCTATAGCTCTAAGTTCGGCGGCGGAAACTTTTTCCATTCCGCGGTCGCTTGCTTCTCTCTTTAGCGCATCGATGTACTTCCATGAGTCGAACCTATCCCGGTTCCTCATGTAATAACCATAACCGGAACGTGTAAGAGCTATGGCGAACATGTCACCGAGTACTTTGAGATCCCTGGATACCTCATCAAGCTCTCTTTGCGTACTATTTTCGAATAGTTCTTCCATTATCCGGGAACGGAGCTCCGACAACTCGTCCGCTACCACAAACCTGTCAACCGAACCGTAAACAGTGACGTAAACATTGTATTTGCGAAGTTCCGGGAATTCATTGGGATCCACATGGGCAACCCTGGCGCGGTTGAAAAGATACGAGTAGAAATCTCCCTCGGGGATATCCCCTTCCCTGTACATGACCGTTTTTTCCACAAGACGATCCAGCTCGTAATACGAAAGTCTTTTCCGCAGAATATCCAGAAGCTTGTCCCGCTCCATGCTCGCCGCCCTGAAGTCTATATTATCCTCTTTGGCCATGGCAAAGTTAAGCAGGTAAACGTTGGGGAATAGTTTCACGTCAACGCGGTTCTCTCCTGCTTTCAGCACCAGGTAAGAAAGATACTCTCTGAACCCAATATCCCCGGAATCGTACTTAAATTCTTCAGCGTCCATTTCCAGAAGTTCTGCTGAGTAAACCCGCCGTTTTACTTCAGTAAGAGTATTTCTCAAAACACCCAGGGCTTTTTCAGCCGGAAAGCGTTTACCCAGTGAACCCCTGTACGCGTAAAGGTTTTCCAGGTAAAGATCGGTATCTTCTACACCCCAGAGATCGACCATTCCGGGATTTGTGACCGCAAAATATTCTGCACCATTTAAAATACCTTCCGCCAGAAAATAATCCGCCACCATCCCGCGAAGAGCCGGATCCCGTATATCGGTGAACGGGGAAAGGTCATACGCTCCTTCCCCGCCTTCAAGGTTAACACTTTCTATGCCGTATTCTTCTCTCAGATAACCGATAATGCGCGCTATCTGCCTCTGGCAGGAATACTCGCCGTGGGCATCCTGTATATGGATAATAGTTCTTACCGCTTCCGCCGGACGAATAACCGGAGCAGGGACATCAGACGCGGAGGGAACACCCGGAAAATATGAACTTGTAATTTCACCAAGGTTTGCCGGTAAGATAAAATTTTTCCCGCCTATCCTTCCCGATGATACCGCGTCCGGACCGATATCAAGCATGAGATCTTGGAAATCCACATGCGTGTGAACGTGCTGGGCTCCGGCCTTACCTCTCGAAAAGTCACCGGAAATAGAAGTCAGCGCGAAGACCATAGCTGTAACTACAGCTACCAGACGGTAAGGCCTCTTATTTCGCGTTAAGCTGTAATTTACCGAGCCTGTTTTTCTCATCTCGCCACCAAAGGTTACTAAAATATATTGCAAACTTTAAACTAAGTACCCAAAATAATACACTCCATCCCCAACTCACCGGGTATATCAAAAAAACCCCACCGTGTGAGGGCACACCTCAACACACCTTCTAAGTTTATTTTACACTAACATCAAGTAAAAGTCAAAATTGTTATGAAGATTTTGCGCAATCTTTACCTCAACTCAATGCGCATGGAACATATCACATGGTCTTTATTTCGCTAAAATCGAGGGATATGTTTATGGAGATTACTTCGTCGTCCGCCTTCGCCGGACTCCTCGTAATGACGGAGGCGAAAAATTAGTATAAACAACTTAAGCTATAACCATCCTTTTACCCGCGGTTCTCTCCTCCTAATAGAGATGAAAAATTAGTGTAAACAACTTAAGCTATAACCATCCTTTTACCCGTGGCTCTCTCCTCCTAATAGAGGTGAAAAATTCCTGTGAATAAATAAGCTATAAACATCCTTTTACCCGCGGTTCTTTGTTCGTAACAACTGGAAATGTAACTTCCCACGAATAATTGAGGCGTTTTTATGACATATTCTTTGCGAGTTTTTTATCACCAGGCATGATAAAGAGCTCAAGGAAATAGCTAGGTAAAACACGGAGCGTCATTACGAGGAGGGGGCCTTAGCCCCCGACGAAGTAATCTCTTAAATAATATCTGGATATAAGTCTTTAAACGTTGGATTCTTTGACTTGATCAGATCGATCTTTTTCTTGCGGGATCCGGCTTTAATTTGTTTTTCTCTTTCTATGGCGGTTTCTATGTCCCCGGTTATTTCATAATACACAAGTTTTTTTACATTGTACTTTTTTGTGAACCCAGGGACCTCCCCCTCTTTGTGCTGATATACCCGCTTAACTAAGTCACTTGTAACCCCGGTATAAATAACCGTATCATGCTTGTTTGTCATTAGGTATATATATCCTCGTTTTTCTCTCATAGTTAGGGCGACGCTGTTAGTGTTTGCTCGACAGGGTCCTTGCCGTTTGGCGGCATGATTTTTAAAGTGATTTTACCGTATACAATTTACTATTTTTGTCCACTTGTCTTATATTTCCCTTCTTATGGAGATTACTTCGTCGTCCGCCTTCGCCGGACTCCTCGTAATGACGGAGGCGAAAAATTCCTGGAAACAACTTAAGCTATAACCGCCCTTTTGCCCGCGGTTCTCTCCTCCTAATAGAGGTGAAAAATTCCTGTGAATAACTAAGCTATAACCATCCTTTTACCCGCGGTTCTCTCCTCCTAATAGAGGTGAAAAATTCCTGTGAATAACTAAGCTATAACCATCCTTTTGCCCGCGGCTCTCTCCTTCTAATAGAGGTGAAAAATTCCTGTAAATAACTAAGCTATAAACATCCTTTTACCCGCGGTTCTCTCCTCGTAATGTAGAGCGGGGATTTACTTCTGATGCCCCGGACCGCGGAAGATATGACACAAGCGGATTTGGTAAGTTATAGTTCTTCCTCTTCGGAATAAGGTTCCTCGGCGGGTTTCCTGCGCAACATCTGTCTCAATCTCTTAAGGGTTTCGGGAATGCCCAGAACGGACCTTTTCAAGGTCTGATATATACCTTTTCTTCTAGTGAAAAGTTTTTTTACGCTAAAGGCGTCACCGAATTTATCGAAAAGAACATAGATCGACGGTACCATCACCAGTGTGAGGGGCGTGGCAAAGAGCAATCCGCCTATAACTGTTATGGCAAGTGGGTTCCACAAATTGGATCCCTCACTTCGATCCAAAGCCATAGGCAAAAGTCCGAAAATAGTCGTGGAGGTGGTCATGAGAACGGGTCTCAGCCTGTCACGCGCGGCCTGCAAAAGCATGCGATGGATATTTCCATACCTTTTCTTAAGCTCGTTGGCATGGTCCACAAGTATGATACCGTTATTTACGACTATTCCGGCAAGCATCATCAGCCCTATCAGAGCCCCCATACCCACTATTTTCGTGGTGACATACAGAGCCCCTATAGCCCCTATAGTAGCAAGGACCACGGTGATCATTATGATGAAAGGCTGGCGGTACGACTCGAATATGGAAGCTAGCACCAGATATATGAGTATAAGAACGACGCTTATGGTCAAGATAAATTCGCCCTGCATCTCCATAAGAGTGGGGTAATCGCCTCCTATCTCATAAAAATAGTCTTCCGGAAGCCTAAGGTCCGCAAGTTCTTCCTTGAGAACGTCGGCGGCTCTACCAAGAGGCAATTGACCTATGTTGGCGCTTACCTGTATCATCCTGGACCTGTTTCGCCGCCATATTTCGCTCGGGCCGAGTCCGTAACGGAATTCGGCCATCTGCGTGAGAGCGACCCTGTCCTCCCCTGTAACTGACATCATAAGCGTATGTATATCCCTTACGGTCCTTCTGTCTTTTTCCTGCTTGCGGACTATGGTCTCAACTTCGGAAGCATCGGCATGGAACATAGTGGCCCTTACGCCCCTTACCATGGCATGGACCATGTCGGCTATATCCCTCGTCGTAAAACCGAAGTAAGCGCTTTTCTCACGATCGACGACTATATTGAGTTCCGGCCTTCCCTCTCGCATCCTTATTTTGGTATCAGTAAAGTAGGGGATATTCGCCATCCGCGTTGTGAGAGCGATCGCTATTTCCCTCAATATATCGTAGTTATGGCCGTATACATTAAGTATTATCTCTCTTGTTCCTACCTCCTGTTCCTCTTCAAAATAAATAAACGCGGGGTCTAATCTCTCAACCTTGGGCCTGAGTTCCTCTATTACCTCGCTTATCGACCTGCGCCTTTCAGTAATACTGACAAGTTCAACGTATATCTTGCTTGACCATGACTCAACCCTTGCGGTGAAAGTCTTTACCTCGGGTATTTCCCTCAGCATATCCTCGACCTTTCTTACTATTTCGTCGCTGGAGTCGAGATGCGCTCCGGTAGGAAGTTCCACAAAAACAGTGAACCTGTTCTGTTCTGTGGTCCCCAGGTATTCTTTGCCCATTCTGCCGTATAGAAGGATAGCGAACAAAAAAAGCAATACCGCCCCGGTGAGAAAAATAAGTTTCCTTCTAAACACAAAAAGCAAAGCTTTTTCCTGGAAACGGTAAAAAACACTGAGGAATCCTTCTTTAACTTTCTGGGAATCCGCTTCCCCTTCCACTACCTTTATCCGGGAACACATTAGGGGAACTATCATGAGAGCCACGAACAATGAAACAAAAAGCGATATGGTAACCGTCCACGCGACTCCGCCATACAGCATACTCATAGCCTTTGAGACGAACAGCATCGGCAAGAAAACAATAACAGTAGTAAGGGTGGAAGCGAATATGACCACGTTCATTTCAACACTTCCCTTTTCAGCGGCTTCCGCGGGCCCCAGTCCTTTCTCGGTCTTGGTGACGATATTCTCAAAAACGACTATGGAGTTATCGACAAGCATACCGACGCCCAGCGCGAGACCGAACAGCGTTATGAAATTAACAGTAAGGTCCATGACTTCAGGGAGGAACATATTAGCCAGCTCCATCATGCCGAAAGTTATTATAAGCGATACAGGGATGGAAACAGCCACTATCAGGACGGGCCTGTAGTGTCTGGCCGACACCACAAAAATGCACATCGCGGCTATCAGAAAATACAGTAAAAACGGCGGCGCGAAGAGGGCAGCCAGCATGCCTAAAGGTAATACGACAAAACCGTTTTTACGGATCTTCCCCATAAAAAGCAGGAGTATGAACATTATCATCATCGCTCCCCTGAGGAGCGCGTCCCTGAGATTCCCTATGGAAGTTTTGATGAAATCCGCCTGGTTCTTTGTGACTACGATAACAATGTCATCGGGCAGGATGGTTTTTAAGTTTTCTATCTCCTGCATCACATCCTCAGCGACGACTATCGTGTTCGCCCTTGATTCTTTCTGGACGTATACTGAGACTATAGGGCTTATGTTTATCCTGGCGTAAGTCTTATGCTCAAGAAAGGAATCTTTAACATCCGCCAGGTCCTTGACCCTGACTATAGACCCCTCAGGAAGCGTAAGTACCGGGGCGTTTTTGATATCGTCAACGGTGACATATTGACCTATGGCCCTGATGGTGACCTTATCCCTGTCCCTTTCCATCTCCCCGGTCATTATGTTGAGGTTGTGCGCGTCAAGCATGGCCGTAAGGCGGTTTATGGAAACTCCATAGCGGTAAAGAGCGTTCTTGTCGGCCTCTACAATTATCTTTCTTTCGCGTCCTCCTCCGACCTCCACATTGGCCACGCCGCTTATACGCTTTATCCTTTCCTGCACATCCTCATCCACCATTCGTCTCAATTCCTCGGTGGTGCGCCTACGGCTTGTGACCGAAAATATAACTATAGGCACATCTGCCTGGGAAAACTGCGCTATGATGGGTTTTTCGGCTTCTCTTGGCATCTGGTCCTGCACCGTCGCGAATTTTTCTCTGACTTCCATCGTGGCAAGCTGCATGTTGATGCCGCGTTCAAAACTCAGGACCACCGTGGACTCGCCTTCTTTGGATATGGTAAGCATACTCTCGAGATGCGTGACCGTGCTTAAGGCCTCTTCTAAGGGAGCAGTGACCATCGCCTCAACTTCGGTCGGGGGTATTCCTCCCCGTATATAAACTATAACGCTAACCTGGCCGAAAGCGACGTCAGGATAAAGTTCTACGGGAAGACGGGTGAGGCCTATAACGCCCATCAGGCAGAGCGCGGCGAATATCATGCTCGTTGTGACGGACCTTCGTATCGAAAAACGGGATAAACTCATAAAACACCAGCTGTTACTTCACCCGGAAAGGAGCCGGCGGAAAAACCGAGGGCTCCGCCGGGAAACAAACAACATTGCCCGGCGGCATTTATCTTATATCAATTTTCCGTTCCGGGAAATTTACGTCTAAAAATATTTGACACACTTTCCCTGAGCTCGGCTTCTATAAGGAATACCGATGGGATAACCACAAGCGTAAGAAAAGTTGACACCACCAGCCCGCCCATAACGCTTATGGCGATAGGAGACCTTAATTCAGATCCGCGCCCAACCGCGAGAGCCATCGGGAAAAGCCCCAACTCCGTGGTAAGGGCCGTCATCATTATAGGTCGCAGTCTGGCC
>SLID01000053.1 GCA_007135805.1 Candidatus Omnitrophota bacterium
CCCTGGTATCTTGCATCCAGGTTGGGTGTTATGGCTTGAAGACCCGCTACCACTTCAAGGCCCCGGGCCTGAACCTGAACCTACACCAGACCCAGACCCAGACCCAGACCCCACACCAGAACCCCCTGTCCAGCCTGAACCCGAACCTGAGCCAGAACCAGAAGACCCCCCCATTGATGATGAAGACGATGAACAGTATGAAGGGCCAGAGCAAATTGTAGGTCATGACAATTTCCCATGGGATGAATCTCCCGAAGATGTTCCTGATATTTTTGAATGGGTAAGGCGATTTATTAGCTGGATAAAAAAGCTATTTGGAGGTGAGAAGAATGGGTAATGATCCTATAGACAGCATTATGTCAGGTCTTATTGGTAAGGGGGCTGTGGATCCCCGGGAGTCTCAGGCCAGGCAAGCAAGATTGAAAGACGAAAGAGGGAGGCTTGGTGCTGCACCTGCAACTCAGGGTCAAGCCCTTCCGCCCTCAGCCCCGCCCGGCCAGCCTCAACAGCCCATACCGGGGATGCCTGAGGCCCCCGGAGGTGAAGAGGTTGATGCCAGGCAGGTCTATCTTGACCAACTCAATGAATCTATTATCTCCCTCAAGATAATCATTAGCCAGACAGAAGACCCTGAAGAAAGAAAGGTTTGGGAGGATGAAGCTCGGGATGCCCGCAAGAAAATTAGAGCACATGGAGGAACCCCAATCGAAGCACAAGACACAATAGAAGATGGCCTCCAAAAGCTTTTGGGGCACGGCTTTGTTGGAGGGGCCAGGCTGGACACTATCCTTAACCAAGGAGTAACTTCCGGCACAACCAGAAGACAGATCCCCACATCGGGGCAGCCTGAGTCTGGTCCACAATACCTGCAACAGCCAGACAGCTTGCCCCTTCCTACAACAAAAACCCCTGGAATCCAGGCACAACTCCCTGACAGAGCTCAACAGCAACAACAACAGCGGCCTGGGTTTGATCAGTATGTTCCTGACTCAGGGCTTTCTGATCAGCTTTCTGCTGCATTAAGGGGGATAGGGGCTGTGAAAGCTGCTCCTTCATTCCAGGCTCCCACCCCTCAGGTGGATGCTGATTATGTAAACCAGCTTTACCAACAATGGGGGATCCAGCCCAAGACGCAGGAGGAAATAGATGCAGAAGCCAGGGCTTTTGCTGATAGGGTTGCCTTAGGCAAAACACAAGTAATTCAGAGAGAACTTGACAGGTTTAACGATAGCTTCCCGGATGAGTTTGAGAAATCTAAGGCTTTAATTAACGAGTATGCTTCAGAGCTTTCTGCCGAGCACCAAGAAGAGTTTGCTGCCCGGGGAATGTATTACACCTCCGTAATGTCTGGGGCACTCCAGAACATTGATGACAAGGCCTTGCAGGAAATAGGCTCTATAGCCCGGGATGCAGCACTTTATGTAAACGACCTGGAAAGACAGATGCAGGATGTGGCAGAAATGGCTGTCCTGGAGTATGAAGTTGAGAGACACAGGCTGATGACAGAAGACCAAGGGTTAAGGCAACAGCTTGCAAATGTTCAACTTGAAGTAGCCATGAGGCATGACCAGCACCTGCTGGATAGATGGTACAAGGAAAGCCAGGTTGCTCTTCAGTCAAGGGCACAGGCTATTCAGGAAGCACAAATGAGAATACAGCAAGCAGATGCTCTTAACCAAGATATGGCCGCAGCATGGATGGTAAACGATCCCGGGGTGCAAGAATCCCTCAAGATGATGGGGATAACAAATGATCAACTCCAGGCCATGGATCCCAGAGAGGTTGCAACCCTGGTAAGGAGTGCCCTCCAGATGTCTGCTATGGGTTCTGAAAGAGAAATGCAGAACCTCCAAGCCACAGGCATGGCTCTTGACAACGATATCAAACAAAAATATGCAACCCATGGGATGGGGACTGAACACATGGTTCCACAGGTTACAGGGGCAATCCAGAACCTGAGGGCCATGGCCTCAGAGAAAAAGCCAGACATTGATGTCGCTTCCGGCCTTTACCGGGATGCCATGATGTACTTGAACAGCATGCCTGAAAGCCCCATAAAGAACGACCTAAGGTCAGAGCTTAACAGTCTGTCCAGCCAGCTTGGACTTTCTGGCCAGGCCGGAGGAGCTCCTTCAAGTGGAACGTCTGTATGGGGGCATATCGGAGGCTTTTTAGGTGGGGAGTTGGCCAGGTCCCCCGCCGGAGCAGCTTGGCATACAGTTGGAGCCATGAAAGAGGAGCCTAAAGATTTTTGGGATGAGCTTTCAGGAAGACTTGGACTCTTCCAACAGAGGCCAGACCAAAGATAAGAGGTGTGGATAAGTGAGAAATCCGCAAACAAGAGATGAGATAGAACAAACCTTTGCCCGGTTGGGCATAGGTTCTGCCTCTATGCCTTCTGTTTCTGGTTCCAGTATGCCCACCATGCCTACCTTTGAAGAGGTGCAAAGGCAACAGATGGCAGAGAAGCATGCACCCCCTCCACCTACAACCTTTTTACAGCAACTGGGGTATGGCATTAAGTCTCCAATTAACCTTTTATCAAGCAGGATGGGCTGGTCTGAAAAGTCTCCCGCCCCCACCAACTTGGCCGGCACAGCAGGTAATATTGTTGGTAGCATGGCTGGTTGGCTGGGGCTTGGCGTTATTACAGCAGCAACCCTTGGAAAGGCCCCTGCTATTCTTTTGGGGCTGACCGGGCTTAAGGCTACTGCTGCCACAAGCATAACCACAGGGGGGCTTTTGGGTGCTTACTCTGGGTGGGGCCAGGAAAAAGATACTGAAGGCATAGCTAAGGAGGCTGCCATGTCTGCAGCCTTTGCTGCTGCTTTTGTGGGAGCAGGGGTTGTGTGGAAAAAGGCTGTCACCCCTGCCCTGGCCATGAAAAGAGATGTGGCTAAGGGGGCTAAGCTGGGCTATACAAGAGAACAGGCCCTTGCCCAGCTCCAGCCTGAGAGAACAAGCAAGATGATAAAGTCTGCTCCTCCCGAAGTTGTAGACGATCTGTTTGGTAGGGTTAGGGTGGGGGCTCCTAAGCATACTCCAAAGTTAGACGGGAAAGTACCTTGGGAACAAAAGAGAGATGTTCTTGTGGACATGGTAACGAGAGGAAACAAGTATGACCAGAGGGCTCTTGAGCCTATATACAGGTATGCAAACGATGTGTTTCTTCATGGCCATGGCCGAGAAATAATTTCTAAAAGTATGACCCCCGCCGGTCAAGAAACCTTCAAGCTGTTGGCTGACCAGCCGGCGATCAAGACCGTTACGGACTGGGCCCCCAAGGGCAAGAGGAAGATGGATGCTCTTGCCCGGTTACATGGAAAGATAAAATCAAAGGCCCCGGAAATGCCAGCCAAACCCAAGAGCATCAGAAGTATAAACGCTTATAGGGACTGGCTGCTGGAGAACGGTGTGCCCAAAGAACAAATCAACGCAGCATTGAAGACCCCTGCAGCAACACCTTTGCATAAACAGCCCTCTTTAGGCAACCAGGTCCTTGCTGCTCAAAAGCAGTTGGGCACGTTGAACCAAAGATTGAACCAACAATATAAAAAGCATGGAGTTAAATCTTTAAGGGAACTAAGCCAAAAGGATCCAGACATGGCAGAAAGACTCATCAGGGAGTTTGATTTGGTAGATGATGCTCTGTCTCAGCTTTTGCCTAATGTAGAAGAAACCGCCATCCAGCACCAAGCTGGGCAGATAATGTCTGAATGGGGCAGAAGGATAGAGACCCAGGCAATGAACCAGGAAGCTGCCATGAAGAAAGCAACAGGCCATGCAACAAGGATTACACCCCGGATAGCCAGGCCTACAGACAGGCTCCAGGAGTGGCTTAATAAGAGAGGGCTCTCTACTGTTTCAGAAATGAAAGACAAGCCAAAACTACAAGCTGAATATAAAAGATTTGCCCAACAAAGCAGAGAAGAAGGGTTCAGGCTATTTGATGTAGAGCTCTACCCTGTTGATGTCATGGGGCCCACACGAATCGATATAGCTAATGATATCAGGAAGGGGACAGTAATTGCTCCCCGGGTGTCCCTCTCAACAGCCGATGAGGTCCTGTTGCAAAGCCCCCGGCATGAATGGCTACACTGGTTACCCCGGAAGATTTTGCCTGAACCTGTTATCCGGGACTTCAGGACTTCTTACCAACAAAAAGCACAATTTGTAGACACATATATGGGTGAGACCGTAAAGATTTTAGGGAAGAAGAATGTTGGCAAGCTTATGAATCGTAAGGCTGGCTTGGAGCTTAGACACCAAGTTACAAGGGCAATGCAGGACCCAGAAGTGTTCAAGGCCTCCAGTGATGAGGTCAAAAAAATAGCAACGGGAATGAGAAAACTATACAACATGTTGTTCAAAGAGTTTGGCATAGAAGGTGTGGCTGACCCCACAACAATCAAGCATCCTTCTGCTACCAGGTTCCGTGATCACTATGTTCCCAACCTTCTCAAGGGCCTGCAAGACCCGAGCAAGGTAGGTAAAGCTGCACCAAAGACTGTTAAAGATTTCTTTGCCCGTCATGTAAGAAAGGGAGAAATCCCTGAACACATGAGAGAAATGGACATCTTTGAGCTAACTCATAAATATATCAGGATGGGGGCAAACGAAAAGTTTGGCAAGCCTGTAGTGGACAGATGGAACACACTGTTTATAGGCTCAAAGAAAAAGCCTGGCTTGGAGGGCCTGGACAGGTCAACAATAGCTTATTATGAGAAGTTCAGAAATAAGTTCATGGGTGTTTCCAGTCATGCAGAGCAAGGCTTCGATCAGATGTTGGATAATTTCATCCCTGATACAGCCAAGCAACTATTTGGGCTGGACAGAACTGGTCGTTACAGTCAACAAATAAGCTCATTTGTTGCTGAGCTTGCTTATTCCGGAACATTAGGGTATAACCCCTTTAGTGCGATTAAAAACCTTACGCAACAAATGACAGCGATTGCCCACCTGGATGCTAACCCTTTGGTTGGTATTGACTATTGGTTCAAGGCTAAAAAAGCTCTATTGACCCCTGCTGGCAAACAGATGGCAAAGCTAAATGCTGTTATTACAGGCAGGATGCCCCGGGAGGCTCTTGACCTTCAATCTTTATCCATGCAAAATGTTGCAGGGTTGGGCAAGGTTCACAAGCATGCCTTTACCATGTTTAAGGCGGCAGACAGGAATAACATTGACACCTCTTTCATGATGAAAATGTTGCAACAGATAGATGAAGCCTCCGTTACAGGCAAAGCCGTAAACATGAGACAGGCAGCAGAGCAAGCTTATAGCTTTACCATGGCAACGCAGTTGATGTATGGTATTGACAGCCCCCTGTTTTTCAAGGGTCCGTTAGGTAAGCAACTTGGGTTGCTTATGAGTTGGCCGCTAAACTATGCTTCGCTAATAAGAGAGCAGGGTTCTTCCGGGCAATGGATGAAAGCTGTTTCGATGCTTGGACTTTATGCTTTTGGAGCAGAAGCTTTATCTCAAACAGGGCTAAGCTTCAGAAGCATACACCCAACAGAGACAGCCAAGGGGTTCCTGCCTGTAGCTATGCTGGAAGAAGACAGGGGCTTTAATGTAGCCACAAGGATAGTCTACTCAGGATACCAGGGGCTTAAGGCTCTGGCTTCAGGAGATGCTACAGCCAGGGAGCAAGCCTGGGACAACTTTGAAAGATCGGCCCGGGTCTTGATACCTTACTCAACTGCTGGCAGGAGGATCCTTACTACAGTTGCTGCTGCCAGAAACGACTGGAAGATACATGAGGAGTCACTTATAAAGCAAATACTGAAACCTGGCGAGTCTTCTGCCCGGCTCAGGTACGAAATGGACCTTGATTCTCCCTTTGGAGACCTTACAGGTATCCCTGTAGAGGCTGTGATGGGCATGGTAGGGCCTACACAAGCAGCCCGGGAACGGTGGGAGTCATTAGACCACATCAGGCAGACAGATCAAGCTTACCGCCGGCTCCGGTCTCAGGCAATAGACGCTTACCTGAATGGAGATCACAAGTTGTTTATGGATAAACTGCAAACACTTTATGCTCAGTTTGGTGGAGAGGTAAATGTTCAGGACATACTACAAGAGATTAACCTAAGAGGGCAGACCGCCCAACAGAGAAGGGCAAGCTCTCTACCAGAAGCCTTGAGAGGGAGATTTGAATAAAAAAAGAGGCCCCTAACTGGGGCCTTTTTTGTTATCGTGCATGCCTTTTAAGGTAAAGGCAAAAGCAAGGATAGCCATAACCAACAGCACAATAATCTTTGTTTCAGTCATGTTTACCTCCTTGGTTGGTTAAAGAAGAGCATCCAGAAAGAACATAAAGCAGCAGTCATCAGGAGATACAGGCTTATACACTCAGCAAGGTTCATAGTGGTTGCCCTTACAATTCGTCATACCAGTATTCTCCCTTTTGCTCTTGCCGGACAACTTCCTTTAGCTTAGGCTGAACTGTTATAAACAGTTTACCCCCCCGGCCCTTTGCCTGAGAAGTGACAAGCCCCTCTTGTGATAACTTAACCAAGACACGACTAACCTGCTTATCACTGTAATCAACAGCTTTGACTATCTCCTCACGGGGGATGCTCTGTCCCATGGTAAAGTTGGAGAGGAAAGCAATGATAGCTTCATAAGCTCCTCCCCCTTGCGGGGCCTTGCCCTCCCATGTTTCAAAGCTGTATGCTGTGTCAATGTCGTTAAAGCAAACATTGATTTTTTCTGTTGTGAGGGCATCCTTAATGTCTCTTTCTATCACAACAGTATTATCCTCCCGGGACCGAGCTACAAACAGAGAGTTTTCAGACCAGGAATAAAGGGCCTGTGAACCATAGAGCTTATTCCTGCTATCACCCCCGGCTCCCTTATTGTAGTGGTGCACTATAACTATAGCACAGTCATATTTGTTTCTCCACTGTTTAATCTCAATAAGGGTCTTGGCTATTTCACTTGCTTTGAATTCATCCAGCCCCGGGGTCATGTGGAACCAAGGGTCAAGGACAATCATTCTTGGCTTATGGGCAGCGATAGAAGCCTCTATCTTCTCAAACCATTCTCTGTCAACAAGGTTTATCCCCTGCCCGATAGCAAAATGAATAGGCAGGTCTTGCTCTTTCCCGGCTGTAAGTGTAAACCCTGTTCCGTAAGACTTGAAACCAAGAGGGTCTATGTCCTTGCTATGCCTCATAGCCCGCAGCCTGTTAGCAAGCCTCCAGGTTGTGTCCTCTTCTTGTATCATGAGCACTGGGCCTGGCTTGTTGACTGCATACTTGCCAAGGAAGGCGTTCCCAGAAGCCACAGAAAGGGCCAGGTCAAGAGACAGGACCGACTTGTATGATTTACCCTGCCCTGCTATCCAGCCTACGTTAGACTCCATCCAGATGCCCTCAACAAGCCATTCAGGTTTGCGGTTATAGCTCATTAAGGTGTTAAGTCCTATCCAAGGGATAGCATCTGTTATCTCTGGTAGCTGGGCCTCCCCTTTGTGGGCCCTGACAACATCCTGCCATAGGTGCTCGCTGGGTCTCCCGTCTCTTTTGTATTTGTTCCAGGGGCAATCCCTCAGGAGAACATATATAGCAACCGAAGGGAGCTTTGCTTCTATGAGCAACCGGGCAAGTTGCCAAAGACTCTCTGACCAATCTTCATTCGGGGCTGGAGTTGCTTGAAGTTTTTTCCAAGCTACAGAGGACAACCTGTCTCCGTACTTGGTAAGCACTTCATCCCGGGAAGGGAGGTCCTTAGGCAGTTCAGACTGGACAGGTTCAGTCTTCACCTCTTTCAGCTCTTGCTCTGAAGGAGTTATTGAATCAATGTCATATACCGGGCCGTCAGACCACAGGATCTTCCCTTTTGGGTGTGGTTCATACTTATAGTTAACAGACCCTGGTATTCTTAATACAGTGGACAAAGCCCACTTTCCCTTATCCCCCTTGTTTTTGTAGGTCAAATATCTGTTTACCTGTTCGGCTCTTTCAGGGTCAAGAGGGTGTTCTAACAGCCACACCGCTTGATATCTATTGTCAGAGGATTCCCAACAGATGGTAGGCTTAGGGTAAATGTTCTCAGGGTTAGGTCGGTCATAGTCTATCCACAAACAAGAAGGAGCCATGGCTTGCTCTTTGACTCTTGCTGAAGGAGACTTATATAAATGAGTCCCAAAGTAAACATTTGCCCAACCATTCCATCTCTCAATATCCTTGACCATATCTTCCATTTGCCCTGGGTAGCGGTATGCCTTATGCTGGAAGTTCTTGGCAGTATCAAGATGAGCAAGAAACGCCCATCCATGTTCCCCACCCCAGACCCTATGCAGAAACTCTCTTGTCTGCATGGGGGTTAAGGGGGCCACCCAAAGGGTAACCCCCTAAATCCTCCCAGCTTACTTAAAACGGTATATCGTCATCCTTGACAGACTCTCCCAGGGCAGAGATGTCTTCAAGGTGACGAATCTTGTGGGTCGGGTCTCCATCTTGGTTTGTGTCTTCAACGACAACAAGCGTTACGGGGCAACCAATGACCTTCCTCTTCTCTCCGTTGACCTCAAAGCTTGTGATAACATCTTGCTTGTCATCGTTAACTTCATCAACGATGCTGCTGACTGTAAGGCCATCCTCCCCAGAGCGATCCTCAGGCTTGATAACCCCAAGGGCTACAAGTGTCCTGAACATCCGTTGCTTGCTACGCATGAGGTGGCCGGGTTCCACAACAACAAAGTGGCGAATGTTCTGTCCTTCGTACTCGCCATCAAAGATTTCAAAGGTCAGGGCATTGACCGTGTTGCCCGTCTCCTCTTTCTTGTAAGCTACCCATTCGGTGAGCTTACCGGGGTATCTCCCTGCCTGGATAATTATATACCCCTTTTCGTTGAGATCGCTCATATCAAACTTCATGTTTCCCATCAATCATACCTCCATTTTTTTACTTGAATTTGTCAAAAAGGTAATCAGACAACTTAGGAACTGGACCACTAAGAGGCAACAATCCAAGCCTGTCTTTTGCTTCCACCCCCTTCCATGGTGTGACCAAGAGCCCCCTGTCTGTTCCAGGGCCAGGATCCTTTTCTGCCGCAGACTTTGAACCCAAGGGATATACATACCCTGTAATACTGAACAGGGAGGGGAACCTCTGGTTCATCTTGTCACTACCTATCCTGGGCCGGATAAGCATGCCTGTATCCTCTTTGGATTCTATCCTCTCAGACAGGGCAGTAAAGATTACATGGATTCCATCCATTCTGTCTTCGTCTTTGGGCATCGTGAGACCTACAAAGGCTCTAAGGAGCTCTCTGAACTGCTTCATTATCTTACCATAAGCACCAATAGGAAGCATGTCTTTGTCGGTAGACCCTTTCTTCTCCTTGAATTCTATCCCCATTTCATATTCAAATAATTCGTAGAGGAAGGGCAGGCCGTCAATCAGGAGAGTATTAAACTCCCTTTGGTAACCCCCCTTTGTGAACTTGGCGTAGACATCCCTCATCTCCTCTATGGAGGCTATGATCTCACCTGGGGTCTTGTAAGGGATAGCCTTGTGGCCTGTGGGGTCGGGGCTTGCCACATAGAGGGGTCGGGGTGCAGTTGAAGCCAGGGTTGTTTTCCCTGCCCCTGAGGGTCCGAAGAGCAGGATGTCTGCAAAGGTATCCTTGCGGTCATCTCTGCCTAACATAGGTTCTGACTTTTTTCCTGCAGCACCTTTGTCATCCTTGTCTAATTTCATATTTTCACCTCCTTCACTATTCTTCCATCTCTTCTTTCAACAGATCCCAGATGCTCTTCTCTCTCTTCTTGTAAAAGGTGAGCAGGTAAGGGTAATC
>SLID01000050.1 GCA_007135805.1 Candidatus Omnitrophota bacterium
AGGGAACACCACATTGTTCTTGTTCTCCCAGTAACGCCTCGACGACTCCCTTATAACCGGGGCTATACCCCAGAACACCTCGGTATCTTTGAGGGCCGGGGCCCACCTTTCAATATGTTTTATATCAAAAAACGGCTGCGTAAAAAACCCATCGGCGCCGGCATCGATCTTATCTTTGACATACCTTATCTCATCCTCAAAAGGCGAACGCCATTGGTCTATACCCGCGTATACGCGTATTTCCGGCCTTTCCGTCTTAAGTCTCCTGATAAGGGACAATGTATCCGAAGGGACCTCACTTTGAGAGACTATCTCAGGGTTGTCTCCCAGGATGACGAGAACTTCCTTTATGCCCGTATCCTCGAAGAGACCTGAACACGGCGATTTTTCACCCTTGCCGACGGAAACAGCCCTTATATGCGGTATTACGTCAGTGAAATGCTTCCGCGCCACACGGCAAGCTTCCGGTATGCGCATATCGAATTTCAATATATCGGGGATATTAACCGAATCCACCCGTGGAAAGATCTTCCTCACGGTCTCAAGCTCGGAGGAGAATGAATCCGCGTCGCGCGGCACAAGTTCTAAAGATATCCTACCCATTTACAGACCTCTCTCGACAAAAAGCTTTACCGGGAACCTTACCCGGCCAAAGACTTCTGCTCACGATAAGCGCGATACACGTTACGCATGAGTATAGCCACCGTCACAGGCCCTACACCGCCAGGGACAGGTGTTATGATAGACGCCTTTTCAGAAACATCCGCGAAATCAACATCTCCGACTATCATGTTATCTACCCTGTTTATGCCGACATCTATAACTACGGCTCCCGGCTTTACCCAACCCCTTTTCACCATAGCGGGTTTACCTACCGCTACCACCAGTATATCCGCTCTCCTGGCATGCTCCTCGAGCCATCCTTTTTCGTGAGTACCTATGTGGCATACCGTCGTAGTCGCCATGGCATTCATCATCATAAGACTCAGGGGCTTACCCACTATAGCCGAATGGCCTATTATGACAACTTCCTTACCGTAAAGATCTACCTCTTCCGAAGTAAGTACCTTCATTACGGCGCCCGGCGTACAGGGAACTATCCGGGCCTCCATCCTGAGTATCTTGCCAAGATTGTAGGGATGTATCCCCTCGGCGTCCTTTTCCGGCCGTAAGCGCGAAACTATCTTGTCATGGTCCATACCCACGGGCAGGGGTTTCTGGACTATCACCGCTGTAACAGAATCATCGGCGTTCAACCTGTCGATCGTTGAAAAAACCTCATCCTCGCCGGCTGTTTCAGGAAGCTCTACGGGAAAAAAGTCAATACCTACCTCTCTCGCGATACGGGACTGCATGTTAACGTAGATATCCGACCCTTCACTGCGCCCGCATGAAATAGACGCGAGTTTGGGGGGAGTTTCCGTTCCTCCTCCGGCTTGTTTTATACGGTCCCTCACGGAATCGCTCATCATCCGCGCTATTTTTTTCCCGTCAACTATCCTGGGCGCGTCGTGTTCCATCTACCGGTCTCCTTTTACTATCCCTCTGAGGCGCAGTTCATCTTCTATATCGCGAGAAACCCGGCGGATATCGTCTCCGAGCAGTTGCAGCTCTTTTTCCATACCGTTCGCTTCCTCACCGCTCGCCATCCCCTTGAGGTTCATCGCGACGTTCAGACTCGCGGACGAGAAAGCCGAAAGCAGCATTCCCCGCGAACACTCGATATCCCCGGTTATTGATCCTCTGACGAGGCTAAGAGTGGACCACGCTATTTTCATAGACTCACAGGCGGTCCTGCATATCTCCATGGGAACCAGAGCCGCGGCCCTGTAATGCCGGGGAGTGGCATTCCTCGCGGATATCGCGTCCATAAGATCCTTGAACACCGCGCAGTCTTCGTTCATAAGGCGTAGCGCGTCTTCCAGAAACGCCTCCTGGCGGCCTTTTAGCTTTATAAGTTCTTCCGGGACTTCGCCCTCAGCGGAAGTCGGTATGCCGAAATTTATCACCATAAGGTTGAGAGCCGCGCCCAGGGCGGCCGCGAGCGCCGCGGCGCTCCCCCCCCCGGGGGAAACAGTCCGCGAAGCTATTTTCGCGACATAATCACCCACAGCGACTTTCCTATAATCCATGCAACCTTCCCTATCCCTTTCAGCGGGACTTAAAAGAGGCCCTTTATCGCGCCTGTCTTAACATCAATATCTACACCTGCTGAACGGGGTACACGAGGCATTCCCGGCATTGTACTCACTCCTTCACACAACACAACAACATATCCGGCGCCGGCATGCGAAACTACATCCTCGACAAGCAGTCTAAAACCTTTCGGTCGGCCTTTCTTATCGGGGTTACTGCTCAGAGAAAGATGAGTTTTCGCCATGCAGACCGGCATCTTGTCAAGCCCCGCGGAGGCAAGCCGTGATATGGATGCCGCGGCCTGGTCGGAATACCGGACCTCACTCGCCCCGTACATGGATTTGGCCACCCGCTCTATCTTACTTTCCAGCGTCATATCCTCCGGATACAAGTACCTCATTTTTGACTTTTCCGCCGATACCCTTACAACCTCTCTAGCCAGCTCTACGGCCCCTGCGCTTCCCTCCTTGTAGGCCTCGCATATAGCCATACCACTCACTTCTAGAGCCTCTATCCTTTTACACACAACGTCCAGTTCCTTTTTTGTGTCAGAGTCGAATCTGTTAACGCTGACCACTATAGGCACCCCGAACATCTTAAGGTTCTCTACCTGTTTCTCCAGGTTGGAGCATCCCCTGTCCAAAGCGGAGAGGTTCTCTTTTTTTAGTTCAGGCGGAAGTCCCGCCCCTTTTCCCTGGAAATCTCCGCTATGCATTTTAAGAGCCCTCACCGAGCAGTTCAGCACCACTACATCGGGCTTCAACCCCGACTGCCGGCATTTTATGTCCATGAATTTTTCCGCGCCGAGGTCGGCTCCAAATCCGCTTTCGGTAACGGTGTAATCTGAAAGTTTCAGGGCGAGTTTATCGGCGAGAACCGAACTTGACCCATGCGATGTGTTAGCGAAAGCCCCTGTATGCACAAAACACGGGGTATGTTCCATTGTCTGCAGCAGGTTAGGATTTAAGGCCTCCCTCATGAGGGCCGCCATCGCGCCCGCCACTTTCATGTCCTCCGCTGTCACCGGCCGGCCTTTGGCATCGAATCCCAGAACGGCCCGGCCAAGACGGCGGCGCATATCCTTGAGACTCTCGGACATCGAAAGAATGGACATGCACTCGGACGAGGGCGTTATCTCAACGCCGGTCCTCCTGTTGACACCATGCAGTTTTCCTCCTCCGCCTATTGAAATGTTCCTCAATGAACGGTCGCTGATATCGGAAACCCTCCTCCAGGTTATGCTGTCCTTGTCTAACGGGCATTTCTCATCCCAGAAAAGGGCGTTATCAATTACGGCGGCACAGAGGTTCTGGGCTGTTGATACGGCGCAGGTATCCCCCGTAAGATACATACTCAATTCTTCTCGAGGGATAACCTGAGAGTGGCCTCCTCCGGTACCTCCGCCTTTGATACCAAAAGACGGCCCCAGAGAAGACTGGCGTATGCACGCTATAGACTTTTTCTTGAGGCGGTTAAGCGCCATTGACAGGCCTATTGTGGTAACCGTCTTTCCCTCTCCCATCCTTGTGGGAGTAATGGAAGTGACAAGTACATGTTTACCCGGTTTCCTTTTTTTGAGAGAATCGAGAAGCTCTTCCGCTTTAACTTTAGCCGCGTGATCGCCGTATTTCTTGAGGTATTTTCCGGCTATACCAACTTTCTTAGCTACATCCGCGATGTCCGCGAGTTTTACCGATGACGCCAATTTCAAGTCGTGACTGTACCCCATAGTGTTCTCCTTTTGTGTACGCGCCGGTCTTCCCTGAAGGAAAACCTTATCATGAACCACTACACATCGCCGCGGCCAAACCGCGTCCCCGCCTTTTTTCCGCCGAACGGGCCGAAGCTCCTGCGGTGTATCGGGGATAAACCTTTACTGTTAATTATTTCCATGTGAGTCCTTGTGCCATATCCCTTGTGCCTACCAAACCCGTATTCCGGGTACTTCTTGTCCTGGCCTATCATTATCCTGTCCCTGGTAACTTTCGCCACGACCGAAGCTGCAGCTATCGATAGGCTTTTAGACTCGCCTCCGAAAAGGTATTTCCGGGGTTCCGGGACATCGATCTCCATTCTACCGTCTATGAGAAGATAGTCAGCGGCGTTTTCCAGTTCACCGAGCGCCATCTTCATGGCAAGAAGAGTAGCGTTCAGGATATTTATCTCATCTATTTTTCCCGGCCCGACTATGCCCACTCCCACGTCGCATTTCTCAATTATCTCGATGTAAGCCTTCTCCCTCATCTTCTGGGTCAGTTTTTTTGAATCGTCCACCCGCGCCTCAAAGAAAGGGTCCCTTAATACAACAGCCGCCGCTACCACAGGTCCCGCGAGAGGCCCCCTGCCGGCCTCGTCTATCCCCGCCACACTTGAGAAACCTTCGGCTATGGCTCTCTTTTCGTGGAGAAGACGGTCTATTTCAGCGTTCTTACTTCTTTTTGTGGACAATTTTCTCCTTGACCTTAGTGGCTTTCTTGCCGGACTTACCTCTCAGATAGTAGAGTTTGGCCCTGCGCACCTTACCCTTTTTAGAGACCGAGACTTTCTCAATACGGGGAGAATATAGAGGAAAAACCCTTTCCACCCCTTCACCGTAAGATATTCTCCTTACCGTAAACGTCTTACTCAGACCTCTGCCTTTTTTAGCGATAACGATACCGCTGAAGACCTGCACACGCATCTTGTCCCCTTCTCTTATCTTGAAGTGAACACCCACGGTGTCCCCGATATCAAATTTCGGCGCGTCTTCCGCCATATACTTTTTTTCGACACTGGCTATCCTGTCCATTTGTCTCTCCTCTTTTTCAGTTACCTGTTTTCCCGCCGGAACGCGCGCCTTGAAGGCCGGTCAAAAGATCCGGACGTCTGGAAACGGTGCGCTCCAACGCTTTTTCATTTCTCCACTGACTTATTTTTTTCGGATCACCCGAAACAAGCACTTCCGGCACTTTCATCCCTTTGTAATCGAAAGGCCTGGTGTACTGCGGGTATTCCAGAAGCCCTCTCTCGAATGACTCGTCCAGGAGACAATCCCCGTCGCCGAGGACCCCCGGTATCAGGCGCGCTACCGCGTCACAAACCACCATAGCGGGTATCTCCCCACAGGTAAGTATATAGTCCCCCACGGATATCTCCATATCGACCAGCGAACGGATGCGTTCGTCAAAACCCTCATAATGGCCGCAAACCAGGATCATGTGCCGCTCACCCGTCAAACGCTTCGCCATGCTCTGGCTGAATTTTTCTCCCTGAGGTGTAAGAAGCGCCACAAGAGACCTTTCGCCGGCCGGGCATCCCGCCCTGAGATCCGTAAGCGCCCGGTCTACCGGCTCAACCTTCATGACCATACCAGGCCCGCCCCCGTAAGGTTTATCATCAGCGGTTCTGTGCCTGTCCGACGTCCAATCCCTCAGATCCCTGGTATTTATCTCAACAAGCCCTTTTTCTCGGGCTATTTTAAGCATAGACTCATCGAAAACACCATGGAACATAGTGGGGAAAAGCGTCAGGACATCTATTACCATCGGCCGGATTGAGCCCTTTTCGTTCATGCGGAACCTTCCTTTTGATCCTCCGCGGAAAACTTCCCGGGGGATAACTCCCTTGATCTCCTGAAACAACCTGTCTTACACAGGTTGCCTCCGGAAAACTTCTTTTCTGGACCCACTAACCGCTAACCCTTTTTATGATACTTTTGACCGTTTCCGATGGACGCGCGCCGTTCTTAAGCCAGTGATCCACCCTTGCGAGATCGACATTGACGGCATCCTTGCCCTTTTTAGGATCATAGTGGCCCAGTTCCTCGATCGCTCTACCATCCCTTTTTTCGGATTTCGTCATAACAACTATCCTGTAAAAGGGGTTCTTTTTACTCCCCATCCTTTTCAATCTTAAAACTACTGACATTATTTCCACTCCTTTTTTTACACTTTAATATGTCCGCGCCCAGCCTTAAACCGGCAATTACTCTTCCACCCTTCGAATGTCCGCGCCGACACCTGACAATTTTTCCTCTATACGTTCATACCCCCTGTCAAGATGGTATATCCTTGATATTTCGGTATCTCCCTCGGCTACAAGGGCCGCCAGAACAAGGGCCGCCGAAGCCCTAAGGTCCGACGCCATTACAGGGGCGCCGCTCAAACGTCCCACACCCTTTACTATAGCTGTCGCCCCTTCAAGAATTATGTTCGCGCCCATCCTGTTAAGTTCGCTTATATGTATAAACCTTTCGGGGTACACCTTCTCTGTTATAACGCTTATACCGCCCGATATAGAAACAAGGCTCATCATCTGCGCCTGCAGGTCCGTAGGAAACCCCGGATACGTAAAAGTTGTTATATCGGCAGGTTTTATCTTCCTGGAACGCCTCGAGACCGATACTCCCTCCGGTCCTTCCTTTACCATACCTCCTATCTCCCTTATCTTGTCGACCAGCGCGATGTTATGGCTTATATCGGCCCCCAGGATATCGAGTTTTCCGTCCGTTATAAGAGCCGCCATCATGTAAGTTCCGGCCTCGATCCTATCGAATATCACTCTATGCTCTGTTCCCGACAGACTCTTGACGCCCCTTATTCGTATTGTGGGCGTTCCCGCGCCGTCAATGTCCGCGCCCATTCCGGACAAAAAACTGGCCAGGTCGGTTATTTCGGGTTCACAGGCCGCGTCCTCGATCACGGTTTCCCCGGAAGCCATGACCGCGGCCATCATGGTGTTGGCCGTTGCCAACACACTCGACCCGAAATGACCCCCGAGATAGACCCTGGCGCCTTTAAGTTTTTTCGCCCGAGCCACTATGTACCCCTCTTCCACCGTTATCTGGGCTCCCAATTCCCTAAGCCCCTTCAGATGCAGGTCTATAGGCCTTGGCCCTATAACACAACCTCCGGGAAAAGAAACCCGCGCTTCGCCGTATCTTGCCAAAAGCGGTCCAAGCACCGCTATGGAAGCGCGCATGGTCCGGACCAGATCATACCGCGCCGTTACTTCCGTGACACCGCCTTGATCTATTTCTATGTCCCCGCCGCGCCTTTTTACTCGCCGTCCCAGACTCTCCAGTATGCTGAGCATAGTCTCAACATCTTTCAGGGCCGGTACATTGCTTATAAGACAACGCTGTTCTGTGAGCAGCGTTGCCGCCAGTATGGGCAGACAAGCGTTCTTCGCGCCGCTTACTTTTACGCGACCCGAAAGTCTTTTCCCACCCCTTATCAGCAGTTTATGCATTTTTACGCCCTACGATCACACGGTCATAACCGTTGTAGTCCCTTAATCCCCTGACATCCTTTAGCCCGCTCCCGGACATTTTTTCTCTTACGCGAACAGATTGGTCATAGCCGATCTCCACAGCCAGAAAACCGTCTTTTTTGAGATACAACGGCGCTTGCTCGCATAGTATATTAAGATAGTCCATCCCGTCCCTGCCCCCATAAAGAGCTATCGCTGGTTCCGCCTTAACCCACGGATCCAGCATATCGAAATCCCTTTCTGATACATACGGCGGATTTGATACTATAGCGTCGTACGCACCCCCGGGAACGGCTTTTAGAGACTTGAACATATCCGAGACCCGAATGTCTATTTTTTGTCCCAGCCCGTTTTCCTGGATATTTTTGCGAGCCACGCTAAGAGCTCCGCGTGAAACATCGCAAGCCGTTACGGACGCCGCGGGGACAGCCCTGGACAACGCTATCGCGACAGCGCCGCTGCCTGTGCACATATCAAGCACATCCACCCGCCCGGGGCGTCCGGCGAGTATATCCACGGCCGCCTTAACAAGCAACTCCGTTTCGGGACGAGGGATGAGTACCCTGGGGTCGACCATGACTTTAGCCCCCATGAACCGCACATGGCCTTGCTGGTACTGAAAAGGTACGGTTTCGGAATACTCGACACGCGCTGATCCCCGCATCATGCCTCGCCCCCTTTACCGGCAGACGCCAAGCGCAACCGGCGATCCGCCTCGGCAAGCTTATCCAAAAGATCGTCGAGATCCCCGTCCATTATGTCGTCAAGCCTATACAGGGTTATGTTCACCCTGTGATCCGTGATCCTGTTCTCCGGAAAATTGTAGGTCCTTATCTTTTCAGACCTGTCACCCGTACCGACCTGCTGTTTTCTCTGGCGCGAACGGTCATCCATCTGGTCCTGACGGAGACTCTCCAGTATGCGCGCTTTAAGCACACGCATCGCCTTTGCCTTGTTCTTGTGCTGGCTGCGCTCGTCCTGACAACTTACCACTACACCCGTGGGTATATGCGTTATTCTCACCGCCGAATCCGTAGTATTAACATGCTGACCGCCGGCCCCTGCCGCCCTGAAATAATCTATTTTCAGCTCCTGCGGTTTCACATCGACTTCAACATCATCCGGCTCCGGAAGCACGGCCACGGTGGCGGCGGAGGTGTGTATCCTGCCGGAAGCTTCGGTCTCCGGGACTCTCTGAACACGATGAGTGCCCATCTCGAACCTCATTTGCCGAAACACATCCTTTCCCTCGAGTGAAAATACAATTTCTTTTATACCTCCGAGCTCGGACACATTACTGCTCATGATGCCCACTTTCCAGGCGCGGGAATCGGCGTATTTCGAATACATTTTGAAAAGGTCCTGGGCAAAAAGCCCCGCTTCCTTGCCTCCCGTTCCGGCCCGTATTTCCATTATAACGTTCCTGCTGTGGGAAAAAGAGTCCTCGGAGAGGACCATATCCTCAAGTTCCCTTCTCTTTGCCTCGATCGCACGGACTACCTCTCCAAGTTCTGTTTCCGCGAGAGCGGAATATTCGGAACCCGAGTCTTCTTCGGATATGAGTTTTTCAAGGGACTTTTTTTCTTTTTCCAGCCTGAGATACTCGTCATACCGCTCGACTATATCCCTCGTATCTGAATACTCTTTGCTCCGGGCCTTGTATTTTGCCCTGTCAGCCACAAGTTCCGGTGAAGTTAATTCTTTTTCCAAATTTTTGAGCTGTTTCTTTTTAGAGTCCAGCTGAGCTAAAAAATCTTCCATTTCACTTCATCCCGCCCGTAACACCGCGGACTCCCTGGATATTTTTCCGGGGAAAAACTCACGGGAACAAACTTTTGAATTTACCCGGACCGGACGATCTTGCCTCCGTCCCCCTCCCGGGCCTCACTTAACGCGTCCGAACAAAAAACCGGATACTTTTCCGCAGAAGATAACTCTTGCCGCCTCAGACATTACTGACGCGCTGGGGAAAAGTTCCGTATTTATCACTGGCCATTCTTGTCTGTTGATCTGGAATAGCGTTTCTTAAAACGGTCCACCCTTCCGGCCGAATCCACAAGTTTTTGTTTCCCGGTATAGAACGGATGACACTTCGAGCAGATCTCGACGTGTATATTCTCTTTGGATGCCTTGGTATGCACTGTGTTACCGCACACACAAACCATTGTACAATCAACATATTTAGGATGTATACCTTTTTTCACTTCTAACCCTCCTTGGCAAACTAAAGTACTATCTTTAAACGTAAGATACAATATTTTACTCGGATTTAAATAAATATCAAGATATATTATACCGGCGAATTGACTCACATTAAATGTTACCGAAGGCAGAAAAAAATTGAATCGTTGACTCATAATTAATGTTACCCAAAAATACACCCTCTAAGGGGGTGTAAAATGAGTCCAAGATTCAAGAG
>SLID01000094.1 GCA_007135805.1 Candidatus Omnitrophota bacterium
CGCGAAGAAGAAAGAAGGCGTGAGGATGAACGCGTAGAGGAAGACCGAAGAAGAGAAGACGCCCGAAGGGAACAAGAAAGGGAGCGTGAAGACACCCAAGCTGAAAAACCGGCGCCCCCGGAAGAACTGGATCCGCTGCACACCCCCCCGACGCCTGAAGATACCGACCCCGCGGAACCCCATGAAGAAGATGATGTTCCGGACGATCTTGAAGGGATGTCTGACGAAACCGCGCGGATGATAATCGATTCGTACTGGGATGGGGAAGTCCCGCGGAGAGCCCTCAAAAGAGAAACGGGGCCTCCGGGAGAACCTGTGGAAAAGGACTGGTAAACTCCCTGCTGAGCCATAAATAAGGCCGTTGGGAGGTTATAAAACAGAAAAAAACAGAAATTGGATGGCATGGAAAAGTTTTTATTTTCAGCAAAAAAGATCGCTGTAATTATTGTTCTTATGGTGCTGTTCGGGGCATCTTTTCCGGTATTTGCCCGGGTCAGGGCACAAGACCTTCCGCGGGATGAACAGTTCCGGGAAATGAGTATTTCTGAAAGGATATTTATCGACGTGCGTCTACCCCAAAGACCCATATACGTCAATGAGCAGGTGATTGTAAATATACTCTTCTATTCGGACTGGCTTGACATCGAAAACCTTAAGATCTCCGACGAACCTAGCAAAGATTACATTGCCAGAGATTATGTCTCACGTAAGACAAGTGTCGAACTTATTGGCGGTATCCGATACGCGGTACTGGAATACCAGAGGGAACTCTTTATCCCGAATCCCGGAAGCTATACCTTCGGCCCGGTCAAAGCCACTTTCGACATTACCAGGGAAAAGGATATCCCCTTGAATGATAATGTGGAATTTTATAACCGTTTCATAGGACGGCATCCCAGCAGACGAATGGAGATCAAAACCGATGTTTTTCCGATAACGGTGATAAATGTCCCCGTCATGGGAAAGCCGGGGAGTTTTACCGGAGCTATAGGCAAATTTAATATCGAACCCCTGCCCGTACCCCGGACAGTAAAACAGGGAGATACCATTACGCTTGAGGCTCGGATAACGGGGGAGGGGACTTTAAGTTCCATGACTGTTCCAGTTCTCTCGGGCACGGACGGTTTTGAGGTAGATGCCCCACGGGCACGGCGGACAGAGACAGGCCTTCTGGCGCGTTTTGACCTTAAGGCCATAGATGATACGCTCACGCGATTCCCCGATATTATCTTCACATACTTTGAACCGGACAAAGCTGATTATGTTTCCATAACGTCACCCGGCGCGCCGCTGGAAGTTTTGCCGACGCCCGACCTGCCTTTTGAGATACAAGTCGCCGAAGTTGAGGAAGAACCGGCCCCGGATGCTATTGTGGGCCTTAAGCCCGGTCCCGGCAGACTTTTCCAAAAACAGGATGTTTTGTTTTCAGGGGAAGGAGAGCGATTTCAGGCGAAAATCCTCACCCCCTTGATAATTCTGTTGGTGTTAGCCGCGGTAAAAAAACATTCGGATATACTTGCGTCCGACTCTCCTTACGCCCGTAGAGTAAGGGCTGTCAAAATGACGCGAGACCGCGCGAACTCTCTGCAAAAAGCCCTTGAAAAGGGCGATAAGGACGCTTTTTACACCATCCTTTCAGAAACGCTTCGCGGCTACATAGGGACAAGATTTCAGATACCGTCTAAAAATATCAACCACCTGTCGATCGATACATACCTCAGGCGGTTTGATGTGAGCCCGGATACCCGGATTTCCGTTAAGATCAAAAGTCTGCTCGATGACATACACCTGGCGCTTTACTCAACAGCGGTTTTTGGGAAAAAAGACATGGACAGGGCCTTTCAGGATCTCCGTGAGATCATCGCGGAAATGGACCGGAAAAGATCATTCAGGGGGAAAACGCGATGAAAGTTTTCGTTCTGCTACTTATCATGCTGTTTCAGTGCGGCATCTTGACCAACGCCGATCCCCGTGACGACAACGTGGGGCAAACAGTTGCAATTTCACCGGAACTTTTTGAAAAAGCGTCCGCTAAATATCTTGAAGGAGACTATGATTCCGCTATCAGTCTATATGAAAAACTCATCCTTGAAACCGGGCGCGTAAGCGGCAACATCTACTACAATCTTGGAAATTCACAGCTTAGCGCCGGAAAACTCGGGCCCGCGATGGTATCTTATGAAAGAGCCAGGATATTCATACCCGGTGACAGCGACCTCAAGGCAAACCACCGCTATGCGAAGACCTTGATGAAGCAGCAGGACCCATTTGAGGAAAAGACGCTTTTAGGCACAGTTCTCAGAGACCTTTTCGCGGGTATTCCGATCCGTTCCATGTATATGATCTTACTGTTGCTGTATTACGGCCTGATAGTTTTTATTCTTACAGCGAAAATCTATCGTAAGGCGGGCTTTTGGGCAAACCTGGCCATAATTGTCTGGGTCCTGGCCATTACAGGGGTCGCGGTACCGCTGAGAGACAAAGTCCGGGACATCGAGACCGCCGCCATAGTAACGGCACAACTGACGGACGCAAGGTATGAGCCATCACGGGCGGCAATGATCCATTTTCCGCTGTATGAAGGCATGAGAATAAACATCCTTCGGAAAGACGGTTCCTGGTACCGCATAAGACGTCCGGACGGCAGGATAGGCTGGGTACGTGCAGATGGGATCTCCACTATAAAACCGCTTTAAAGATATTTCGCACGGCGTTTCATCCTAAGTTTAGTTCCCGGGACTGATATCGAAGACGCTGAACGGACCTTAAACCAAAGAAAGAGCCCATTTTGCCCCCGACCCCCAACGTCCGATAATGTATGTTATGTTAACTTATTAAAGCGGGATTTGCTTTGAGAGGGTCTTTTTCCAGCATTTTGAGCTTACCTCCGGTTTTGTCTCCTGAAGCGTGATATAACGCTCAAAATTGGCTTCTAAGAGGCGTTTTCCTCAAAGACGTACCCAAATCCATGCTTTTTGTGGCTTTTTTTAGGGCTGGAAACTTCTTACCTGCGGCCTTTACCGGTCAGCATCTTTACCGCCTGGCCAGCGTCACAAATAGGTATTCCCCGAAAATTTTTAAGGTTAAGGAGGTGTTTATCGTTAGAAACTATCATATCCGCGCCGGACGCGGCCGCGCAGGCCAGAAATTTATCGTCATCGGGGTCTTCCGAAACATTTTCGATATCTGGCACATTTTCTATCTTATTTTCCTGCCTAAAGACTTTTTCAAGGTCAATACCGGCTCCCGGCACCGCCCGTGATATCTTTCGCGTTATAAGCTCCGCTTCTTTTTTTATCCGGCAAGACCATACAATATCAACAGCTCCCTCGAAAGCCAGTTCAAGTATACGGGACGAGGAACTTTTTTTATTGAACATATACGCAACCAGCATATTGGTGTCTATTGTGATCTTTAGTTTTTTTTCAGACATTAATTATCAACCTCCAGGCCCGGTATATTTCCACTCCGCGCATAGCCCCGAATAACCCGTAACAACACAATCATAACCTATGGTCCGGAGATCATCAACCATTAAGCGCTGAAAACTATCCTGCGGAAACATTCATATACATCCCTGAGCTGGGCAGCCGGCATTTTAAGCATTTTCGGGAGTATCATAAAAAGGCGCTCGGTGAGCATCTTTTCCACAGAAGCGGGATCTATACGATCATGTGAAATAGTATTGAGGTAGCCGGCGATAGAAGCCGGACTGGCTCCAAGGTAACCCATAAGAGCCACGGATATCGACTCAAAAACCGGTATATACCCGTGATGAAACCCTCCTTCGGAACACCACTCGTCGCTGAGGCCCACCATCCAGGACCTTCCCCGGTACCGGGAAAAATTCCCCGCCTCAAGACCGGTTTGAGTAGTCAATATAAAGACCTTTTCCATGGGGACATTGCCAGCCTTAACGGCATCATCAATTCTCTCTCCTAGCGAAAATCCCGGCCCTGCCGGACCCTTCCCGGGTTCTCCTCCCCTACCCCTTACAAGCGTGAGGTTGGGGAACAAGGGTTCACCGTCTCTTCCCCTTAGGGAAGCCATCCCCTCAAGGGCGATCTTGATGGGCATCATGAGGGACTCGTTGTGTACGCCCCCTATTTCATCGTCAACGGCGACAATATACCGGGCGGACCTATCAGCGCTTAAAGCTTGGAAAAGAACTGTTTTCAAAACTTCTATCCTGTATTCGATCTCTGTTTCAGCCGGGATATCGGGATCCTGACCGAACGGCAACTCTTCCGGCTCTTTTTCCTTGCGGGAGGTCTGTTCCTTTTTGGGAGCGTCGCCGGGAGACATGGAAAGAAGTTCTTTGAGACGTAATACCAGTGTAAATCTTCCATCACGGTGAAAAACCGACATGGGCATTTCTTTACCAGAATCCAAAATGTTCAATATTTTTTTCATGGCCTCCCTTCTCATCTCGTCGTCAAGCGAAGCGAAGCTGATATCTGTCTCAAAATATGTCTGCCGGGAAAAGTTATTCATCATGGGTAGGCCGAGGGTCGAAAACGTCAAGTTTATCTCGTTATGGATGTAGTTCATGAACGTTGCCGCGAAACCCGGTGACATATCATACATAAGCTGGAAAGTTTCTCTTTCCCTGAGCCGGATGTACTCGGACCATTTTAAAATAAAATCCAACCTGCTGCCTCCCTGCATATGTTCAAGATTGGAAAGGATTATACCGGGTGAAGCCAGATCCCCGGTAAGTTTCCTCATCCTGTGGGAAAAAAGGCCGTCATCGCCGTTCTCATAATATTCCGGACCATATCTCCTCAGGTTTGTCATCTCGGATATCTTTTCAGAAACACTTTCATGAGACCCCGGGAAAGACAGGATTTCGCAGACACTCAAAAGATAAAGTATATCCTTTACGTCTTCCGAGAGATTGGATATGTCCAGGGGCATACTTCGTATCCCGTAAGAAGTGTAGATATCCCTGTTCATAAGGGCCTGCAGGACTTTCATGGAAGTCATGCTGTTTGCTGAGAGGTCGTTCAGGAATACCCTCAAGCGGGACGTTAGTTCTTCAGGCCGGCCTCCTTGTTGGTGAGGGAAAAGATCCGCTATATGCCTCATGAGCAAAACAAGGCGAAGGGCTTCTTTGTTTTCTTCCGACATCGCGATATACCTTTGCCTTACTTCCTCTAAATTTGAGATAAGATCGTCGATGTCACCTATATTGCCGGAATGGAGGTCTTCTACCTCGGGAATAATGCCGTCCAGGTTGCCGGAAGATATACATCTGAACATCTTATTTAAAAGATCATTTTTACCTGCTACTTCAGAATACCCGTATTCATCGAATTCCGAGGATATTATCGCTCTTATCATCCGATCTGAGGGCGGTTTGATCATCTTTTCATCACCAGCGAAAGGACGCGCCACTACATACCAGTAATTACGCTTTGCTTCGTCACCAGTACCGGTGCTTACCGTCTCAGAGACTTTCTTTACGTATATCTCCCTCATGTCATATGCCAGAAGATTCGCCCGTATTGATACCAGCGGGTTGACATCTGGGGTGATCGGATAAATATCGTCGGGGGCGGGGTCTTCTATGCTCTCAGGAAGTTTGAAAGCAATAATGCCGTCCACGGAAAGGGCTTTTTTCATTTTTTCGATAACACCGTATGTGCGGTCCTTTCTGAAAATTTCCGACATGTCCCCTCCCCACACCAGATCATACCCACCCTCTGTCCCGGGTATCTCACGGGCAGTTACATCAAGGTGGAAAACGCGTGATGCCGGCAACCCTCTCCTAAGGGCCTTCTCATGATCTATACCGGAAGAACAGACCCCGTGGACTTCCTGAAAACCGGCGTTTTCCAGGGCGACCATGTCTTTCCCGCTTCCGACCTCAACAGCGAGCGCCTTACCGTCTCCCGATACCATCATCCGCAAGAGATTGAACATCCATTCGTGCGAACGGTCATTTTCGCGCATCGCATCACGCGCCCGGCGACGGGAAACATGCTTACCCTCTCTGTTCTTTAAAACATCGAAAATAAAAGCCCGCAAGTCATTTCCCAAAGCGACGACCTCCTCTCTGCCGAAAATAGCGGGCTGGATCTCAGAATATAAGGTCCTGTGGTCTTCTCTGCCAGGCATGATCTTTTCTTGAACACACTCATGGTATATGTACTGCGCGAGCCTTTTCACAGATATCCCGTACAGTCGGTCCGCAAGGTCATATGCCAGGCCTATCCGCGGGAAAGGTTTCTCATAAGTGTTGAACCCGAGAAGGTAGTCTTCCTCTGAAATTACCACGCTTCTAAAAAAATACACGGCTTTTTCCGGATATGTCCTGATCCTGATGAGATTTTCGAGCGTGCGGTCTGTACGGTCGCGATACTCCCCGGGAATACGGTCACGATGGGTAATGTGAAGTTTCGCGGCAAGTTCGGCGGCTTCCGATATTTTTTTAAGTATGTCACGTTCAAGCGGATTGTCAGAAATTTTTTCCCTGGCGGGCAATACCCCGGCCATAAGGTCGAACAGGGGATCCCCGTTCCCTATGGCGCCGGGGAAAAGCTTTTTCCCTACTCTGTTCTTTCCTTCCCTGCTCCTCGCCGGATCGATACCAGCGTCACTGAGAAGTGACGGGGCAAGAGCTTCTACCGGGCCGGCGCTCATCAAAAGAAAAGCGGCCGTCAGAAAAACTGTACTCATCTTCTGTATTGTGGATCTTTTAAAATTACGCATAACGCTGTACTCCGTATATCCGTCTGTAATCATTGTAGTCGACGGGAAAAGCTTTAGGTATAAGCACATAAAAACCGCCCGGGCCTTTACCCGGCTTCACCATTACTTTAGTACTACCGGTATCCGGCTCATTACCCAATGATATTTGCAAAGCCATCACGGCCATTTCAACCAGGGGGACGTAACCCGCATGTACCTGACTTGACCCATCGACGCCTACCACCGTACATAAACCATTATCGATGAAGGGTTTAAGAGCCTCCAATAACGTTTCGTTCATAGAATAGTCCCCCGGCGCTGCCTGACGCGTTTTCCACTCCTGATCCGATGGAGAGTATTTTTCGTCAGGCGTTTTAAGGGCCTCGGCCAGAACAACGAGTTTTGTCGTTTCATGGGATAAACCTGCCGCTGACATTCTGTCATTGATCAACGACGCGAGATCTTTCTCTGCTCCAACTATGAAAGGTATATTACGCCGCTCACAAAAATTACGCATGGCGGATAAAAGAAAATTCAAAGCGTCATTGTGAAGTCCCGGGTCATCAATGTGGCGTGTTATCCAGTCGGTGCCTATGGCAATTATCGGGGAGGACTGTTGTTTTGTCAGGGTGTTTTCGTCGCTTTTACGAGCCATAAACTTTACTATATCCCGGAAAGTTTTGCCATGGACTACCTCAGATGCGGGTGTAGGTATTTCTGACGCCGCCTTTAGCAGTATCGATCCTACCTCGGAAACTTGTTCGGCGGATAATACGACCCCGACTGTCTCTCGAGAAGCCAGGTCCCTCGCGACGAGATCGGGGGCAGTTCCCGCGTAAAGACCTCGCAGAACCTGAATATGGGTTTCCAACAGGGATGTGGAGATCTCTTGACCGGACGCCTCGACCCATTTTCCGTAATATCTTTCAAAATCTTCCAGCGTTTTCCCGAGTGAATCTATCGTCTCTTTTATCCCGGGGGGTATCGCCAAAGTAAGGGTTTTATCTTTACTGTCGGGCTGCTGATTGATATGAGGCGTTCCCGGCCCTTCTCCCGGAAATGAAGGCCCGCTTCCGCTCCCCCCGTCGGGACCATACTCGCTCTTGTCAAACGCGATTATTCTGCCGTCCTGTCCCTGGATAACAAGATAACCCCTGTTTCCCATATATGGCTCGGCGAATCCCACATCGACATTTATTAGAGTCCGCCTATCATCGTCCGTGTATCTGACAATGGAGCCGGCGATCTTTTGGGGTGTGTGCGCTACTATCTGCCGAACGGTCAATTTTTTCAAGGATTTGAGTATCACGAGATTATAATCGCCCCAGAAAATCCCAACTGAATTTGAGTCAAAACGGTCATCGTTGAACATTTTGTCGCTGAAATCACCCGTCCTGACCGCTTCTATCAATCTCATGTTAAAGTCAAAACTCATATCGGAAGCTTTTACTTTATCTGACATGCCCGGTAGAGCTCCAGCGTGGGTAACCAGCCTGTCCCCCGCCGCGTAAGCGGCAAGCAGCCTCCCAGCCATTATGTCTTCCACCATCTCCCTGAAAACTGAACCCAGTACCGGGTTGGATAAAACTTCTTCATAATTAAATATCTCGGTGCTTATCCCAAGATCCGCGCAGATCGTGCGGCCCCCGTTGATGAACCAGTACTTAAGCTGGTGGGCGTCACCCATCATGCCGCGCAGGAACATTATTTCATGGTTTCCCATAAGGCGTACTACTCTCCCTCCGCGCTGCTCAGCGTCCTTTTGGAGATCTCTAATGAACTTTACTGCTTCCAGAGATTTCGGCCCACGGTCTATCATGTCCCCCATCTGGACCAGTACCTGCCGGCCCCCGGTCCATTTTCCGTCGGCCCCCGCCAGTTCAGCGTGTCCGAGGCCTTGCCTGAAACCGTCAAGCTCTCCGTGCTGATCCCCGAAAAAATAATGATTTAGCTTTACTGGAGTATCCAGCACACCTTCAAGCTCTTCGACCGTGTCATCCGCCAGTCTTTTTGACAGAGGCGATCCGGGTCTATCGTCCGGAGATCCCGGTATGTCAACCGCATCATCCGCGTCATTTATCTTATCCATGTTCCTCCTTGATCTTTCAATGGCTCGATCGTAACGCGGGTCCATCGGCTGGTCTTTATGAGGACTCCCCGGACCATCATAAGGGGATATCCTCTCACGTGAGATACGCTCGTCCCTGTCGACCTCGGACTCTTTGTCAGCAATATCAGGCGCCTCAGGAGTTTTTTGCCCTTCCCGGACCTCGCTCACCCCTGCCGGATCGGATACCCTTTTTTTCAAAACTTCACCGGCAGCTCTCAGCTGTTGAGATATTTCGCCGGCGCCTTTGATCACCGAACCGTATCCATCAATAAAAGTCCTCGCTTCCCTTAACCAGAAAGAAAGTTCTTCATCATCCGAGGCGTCTTTCCCGGGTTTTAAATAGAGCGACACGAATTTTGTTAATACCCGCATTATGTCGTTTGCCGCGAATGGGACTTCCGGATCACTGGAGACGTATTTTTCAAATACGGCTCTCGCCGCTTCCAGGCACTTTCTCGAGTTTCGAAAATTACTGTCCTCGGCATAATCCCCCGCCAGGCTCGAAGCGTTAACTATGAACGAAACCGGCCCGACTAGATCCACGGCTTCGTCATGATCCCCACGCAAAATGGTGGATCTTACAAGGGACGCCCGGACATGACCGTTATTTGGTTCCGTCATAAAAGATCTTCGGGCTACCCGCACGGCGGCATCATGATCGCCGGTATGGGAATAAACCCTGGAGAGTGTGGCTTGGGCGGGTGCCCACTCAGGAAAAGCGTTTAACATTTCTTCAGCAAGAACTTTCGCGTCTTCCAACTTGCCCGAAAACATATACGCGAGAGCCAGTGTGTTTTTCGCCGCGCGGCTCAGGGGAAATATTTTAACGGCTTTCTCGGCCGTTTCAACGGCCTTCTTCAGCCTTCTGGTTTTTATATAAAACCTCA
>SLID01000056.1 GCA_007135805.1 Candidatus Omnitrophota bacterium
ATCGGATGCCGGAGCCGGAGACGACCAGAGTCATTTTGCGGAGGGATTTTCGGGAACATAATCCGGCCCGGCGTTGTCAAAGGGAAGGATAAAGAATTGTATGCCGGAGCCGGAGATGTCCGGGAATGTCCTGTGGAGGGCTACTTGGAATATGCTAACGGCGGCATTATCAAAAAACGGAGGATAAAAAATGTTCAGAAGGAACAAGAGTTGCATATCGATAGTAAGTAAGGCGGTTTTGTCTTTTTTCGTCGCGGTTTCATGTTTTTCGGGGATTTCCATGGCCGGCTCGCTTGACCGCATAATCATAGTGGTCAATGACGAGGTAGTCACCCAGAGAGAATTTGACAGGGTATTCCAGCCGATAAAGCGAAGTCTTGAAGATGTTTTTTCCGGGGCCGAGCTTGAAAGAAGGCTGGCCGAAGCAGAAGATGGTGTCAGGGAACATCTTATCAACGCGAAACTGGCCGCCAGTCTGGCAAAAAGAAAAAATCTTGAGATCGACGAAGAAGAGCTTTCCCAGAGGATCGAGGTAATAAAGAGGTCCTATTACGAGAATGAACAGGAGTTTCTCATGGCTCTACAGGCCAGGGGTACAAATCTCACTGAATTTAAGAGAGAGATCCGTGAACAGATGCTTGCCCAGAAACTGGTTGAGCAGGAGGTAGCGGCGCATATCGTCGTGACTCCCGGCCAGATAAGGGAGGTCTATGAAGAGAACAAAGAAGACATGATAGCTCCCGAACAGGCATTGGTAAGGACCATTATGGTGAGTAAAGACCGTGAAAGAAGCGATGCCGATTCAATGCGTAAAATGGAACAAATAGCCGAAATGGCCAGTAACACCGACGATTTCGCGTCTCTGGCGGCTGAGAGATCTGAGGGCCCCTATGCCATGGATGGAGGGCTCATGGGCTATATCGCGAGAGGCCAGACTATCCCGGCTATAGATAATGTCATATTCGCGCTTGACGAGGGCGAGATATCGGAAGTGGTAGAGACTCCCATAGGATTTCATATTTTCCTTGTGGAAGAGATACAGGAGCCGAGACAGCTGGAATTGGCCGAAGTAAGTGATTTTCTGAGGGAACAAATATTCATGGGAAAGTTCCAGGAAAAACTTGTCGAATATCTCGAGGAACAAAGAGAGAAGGCCCATATTTCCTTCAATTAAGGCAGATAGTTTTTTTTGGAAATGCCTCGCGAAAATTCTGTGGTGGAAGGGCGGTAGTGCTGTATGAGCGGTAAAGAAAACGGCGGGATCCCGGAGATAATCATAACAATGGGCGATCCTTCGGGTATCGGTCCGGAGATAATCGCCAAATCGGTCAAAGAGTTCCTTGGCGGCGCCGAAACCTGTTTTACAGTCGTGGGAGATAAAGAAGTCCTTTCGAGGGCTTTTTCAGACCATTGCCCGGAAGCTCTCACGGCGGGGCGGGACAGGTTCTCGATAGACGATGTCGGGGAAAGTTCAGGCGAAATAATACCGGGCCGGCCGAGTGAAAAGGGAGCCGCTATAGCCTTCAAGGCCATACAAAAAGCTGTTGACATAATTTCTGAAAAAAAAGCCGGCCGGTCCAGAGCCATGGTCACCGGCCCCGTCAGTAAAGAAAATATAGGGCGAGTCTCGCCGGGGTTCGTCGGCCATACCGAGTTCCTGCAGTCATCTTTCAAGTCAGACTTTGTTACCATGGCCTTTGTGGGTGAACATCTGCGGGTGGTGCCTGTGACACGGCATGTCCGGCTGAAGGATGTGGCATCGCGCCTGAGCCGGGAACTCATCGTAAGGACCATCGCTCAGGTCGTGGAAGAGAGGGCTATGATGTCGGATGAACGGGAACCCGAGATAATTGTTACAGCGCTCAACCCCCACGCCGGAGAGGGGGGCCGCGTCGGGACTGAGGAAAAAGAGATCATAGAACCGGCCATAGAAGAGGCCCGCGCTCAATATGGCAGAATAGAGGGGGCTGTACCTTCGGATGTGGCTTTTTACAGGGCCCTGTCGAGCCCGGGAAGTATAGTCGTTGCGATGTACCATGACCAGTGCCTTGGCCCGTTCAAAATGATCGACTTCACCAGCGGGGTCAACCTTACCCTTGGATTGGGAATTGTGCGGACCTCTCCGGATCACGGGACGGCTTTTGATATAGCCGGCAGGGGCCTTGCCAGTCCCGATTCCATGACTCATGCCATAAAATTGGCTGTTCGGGCCTTGAGAGTGTCTTCATGATGATCTGTTCTCTTCAAAAATGGATATAAGCCGGATAAAGGAACTGTGTAAAGCCCGCGGTTTCAGGCCTGACAAAAGGCTTGGGCAGAACTTTCTTGTCGATAACAATGTGCGGGAAAAGATCATTTCCGTCTTGCCGGTCGATAGCGGTACGGTCATACTTGAGATAGGACCGGGATTGGGTATGATGACCGGACGTCTCGCCGATATCGGTAAACAAGTTTTCGCCGTTGAGAAGGATACGGATCTTTTTCTCACGGCGCGCGAGATGTTCGCTGAGAAAAAGAATGTAAAGTTGCTGGGTGAGGATATACTAAAGACCGATATCGGGGCCATCGCCGAAAGTTCCGGCGGAAAACTCTTTTTATATGGCAATATACCTTATAACATAACGGCTCCGATAATCGAGAAGGCGATCAGGTCCAAAGAGGTTATAAGTCATCTTTACATGGTCATACAGGAAGAGGTAGCCGCGCGTTTGTGCGCTCCTCCCGGGAGCAGGACATACGGAGCGCTGAGCTGTTTTGCCGGGTATCATGCCGATATCAAAAGATTTTTCAAGATCAGCAAAAATTGTTTTTTCCCAAGGCCCCGGGTCGATTCATGTCTGGTGGGACTCAGTTTTTATGACGCGCCCGAGGTCAAGGTGAAAGACGAGAAGCTTATGTTCGATATTATCCGTCAGTCTTTTTCACAGAGGCGCAAAAAGATATTGAACCCTCTTTCATCAAGAAATTTCCTGGGTATGGGCCGCGAAGAGTGGAAAGATGTATTTTTTTCAGCGGGAGTGGATCCCTGTTCGAGGGCGGAGGATCTTTCCCTGGAAGATTACGCCGGTCTATCCGACGCGGCGGGTGAAAGGCCGCGCTCAGTGTAGAGGCCGGTGGAAAATGCCGGGTGCTTTTCAATGTAAGGCGAAAACCTGGCACGCTTTCCCCCTTTAAAGAGGGGGTAATGCAAATTGACTTTTGCGCACCGATATGATAGGGTTTACCTGTTTTGGTTTTTCGTAAGGTCCGCGCGTTTCAGGACAAACCGAGGCGATATTTCAGCGCTGACCTTAAGGTCCGGCTATATAGTTCCCTTTTCAGTTTGAGGAAGCAACTCCAATGATAGAAAGAACATCAGACAAAAAAATTACCCGTGATACGGTCCGTTATGTGGCGGATCTTGCCCGTATATCCCTGGGAGAGGAAGAAACGGATATTTTCAGGGAACACCTGGAACAAATACTTAAATATGTGGAACAGTTGGAAGAAGTGGATACCGAAAACGTGATTCCCACTACTCATGTGCTTTCTTCGATGAAAAATATTTTCCGGGAAGACATTCCCGCGCCTTCTATATCCCCGGAGGAAGCGCTTTCCAACGCCCCGGACAAAGCGGATGGATTTTTCAAGGTTCCCCGCGTAATAAAAGAGCGGTAGGATGAAAAACAAGTTCTCTACAATTGATAGCTGTAAGCATTGGGCCGCGGAAGCGGGCCCGGGATATCCCGAGGCGGTGTCGCGCTGGCTGGATCATGTGAGAGATACCGACACGGACATAAAAGCGTTCGCTTTCATTGACACGGAGAAGGTAAAAGAGAGGGCTTCCCTCAATGTGGGAGCCGGCCGCGGAGAAAGATTGCGGGGAGTGCCCATAGGTATAAAGAACAATATATGCGTAAGGGGCGCGCTTACAACCTGCTGTTCTGAGATGCTTCGGGAATTTCGTCCGGTTTACGACGCTCATGTAGTGGAGAGACTGGAAAGGGAAGGGGCGCTTATTGTCGAGGGGCTCAATATGGACGAATTCGCTTTCGGTTCTTCCTGTGAGACTTCGTCGTTTGGTTATACCCGAAACCCCTGGGACATATCACGTATCCCGGGCGGATCGAGTGGAGGCGCCGCCGCGGCGGTGGCTTCGGGTTCCATACCCGCTTCTCTGGGGTCGGATACCGGCGGATCGATACGGCAGCCCGCCGCTATGTGCGGTGTAGTGGGCCTGAAACCCACTTACGGCAGGGTTTCCCGTTACGGACTTATAGCTTTCGCCTCCAGTCTTGACCAGATAGGCCCAATAACCCGTAACGTGTCGGATTCAGCGCTTATGCTTGAGATAATATCGGGATATGACAAGCGAGACTCAACTTCTGTCGACCTGGAGGTCGGAAAGTTCACTGAAAACCTGGACAGGGATATAAAAGGTTTGCGTATGGGGGTGCCTGAAGAGTATTTTACCGGGGGGATATCCCCCGGTGTGCGGAGCCGCGTCGAGGAAGCTATATCCGTAATGGAGGGCCTGGGAGCTGAGGTGACCCGGGTCTCCCTGCCGCATACCCGGTATGCGGTGAGCTGTTATTATGTAGTTGGTCCTGCCGAGGCAAGTTCCAATCTTGCCAGATTTGACGGGGCTCATTACGGCTACAGGTCCGGGAAGCCCGGTGATACGACCGATATGTATTTCAATTCCCGCGATGAGGGTTTCGGCGATGAGTCTAAAAGGCGTGTGCTTCTGGGGACTTACTCTCTGAGCAGCGGCTATTACGGAAAATATTACCTTAAAGCCCAGAAAGTCAGGACCAGGATAACCGAAGATTTTCTCGCGGCTTTTGAGAAATGTGACTGTCTGGTCACCCCGACAACTCCCACAACGGCTTTTGGTATAGGCGAGAAGACAAGGGACCCTCTGGAGATGTATATGTCTGATGTGTTTACCAGCCCGGCGAACCTCGCGGGTATACCCGCCATATCCCTGCCTTGCGGTACGGCAGAGAACGATATGCCCGTTGGACTTCAGCTTATGGCCGCGCCGTTCAGGGAAGACACTCTTATAAAGGCCGCTCACGCTTTTGAGCGGAACACGGAGCATCATAAAAGATACCCCCTTTCCGGAAAAGATCCCGGCGGGCAGGATGTTGAGGGGTGAGAGCGGGAAAGGTTCTTTTTAAGATGGCTAAATACGATACGGTAATAGGGCTCGAGACCCACTTGCAACTTTCCACCGAAACCAAGATATTCTGCGGGTGCGGGAATGTTTTCGGAGATCCCCCTAATTCACGGGTATGTCCGGTATGTCTGGGACATCCGGGGTCTCTTCCTGTTCTGAACAGGAAGGCTTTCGAATATGCCATAAAGGTCGCTTTGGCTCTTGGTTGCGGAGTGCAGAGGACGGTAAAGTTCGACCGGAAAAATTATTATTACCCGGATCTTCCCAAAAACTACCAGATAAGCCAGTACGATATGCCTATCGCTTATGACGGGAAGATCAAGATAACTCTTCCCGGAGGTGTTCACAAGGTTATAGGTATTACGAGGGCTCACCTTGAAGAGGACGCCGGAAAACTTTTGCATGACATTCCGGGCCCTTCCAGTTATGTTGACCTTAACAGGACCGGGACACCTCTTCTTGAAATAGTCTCGGAGCCCGATATCAGCTCGCCGGAAGAAGCCTATCTTTATCTCGTAGAGTTGAAGCGGCTGATAAGGTATCTGGGTGTATCGGATTGTAATATGGAAGAGGGAAGTTTAAGATGTGACGCCAATATATCCCTCAAGCCCGCAGGCGCGGCGGTTTTAGGGAGTAAGGTCGAGATAAAGAACCTCAATTCATTTAAAGCTGTCAGGGAAGCGCTTAATTTTGAGGTCGCGCGACAGACTGAGGCCCTGGACGAAGGCGAGGCCATCCCTCAGGAAACGCGCTTGTGGCATGAAGAGCAGCGTGTTACTATTTCAATGAGGACCAAGGAAGAAGCCCAGGATTACAGGTATTTCCCAGATCCCGACCTGGTTCCTTTCGAGGTATCCTCGGGTGTAATAGAAAGCGTCAGGGAAACTCTCCCTGAACTACCCGCCTCGAAACAGGAAAGATTCCTCGGACAGTATGGCCTTGGGGAGAAGGATATAGAACTTCTAATATCAGATATCGACCTGGCGGATTTTTTCGAGAAGACCGTGAAGATCTTTTCCGACCCGCAGGTTGTATGTAACTGGGTGAAGGGCGAAGTGATGATGCATCTCAAGGAACAGGGTGAAAGTATCGAGTCTCTGGGGCTTTCCCCTCAGACGCTTGCCGAGATAATACAAATGGCAAGTTCCGGCCGTATAAGCGGACTTTCCGCGAAGAGTGTCCTGAAGGAGGTTATCGGTACAGGCAGGTCTGCTGAAGACATAGTGCGCGAGAGGAGCCTGGAACAGGTCTCGGACAAGGGAGAGTTGGAGGGTATTGTTGATAGTGTCATAGCGGATAACCAGAAAAGTGTTAATGACTTTCGCTCGGGAAAAGAGGCGGCGATAGGATTTCTGGTAGGACAGGTCATGAAAAAGACCTCTGGTAAAGCTAACCCAAAAGTGGCGGGAGAAATGCTGCGAAAGAGGATAATATGACGAAAAATCTATTTTTCTTTAGAAGGGTATTGCCGCGTCTGGTTATCGGCGGGACCGTAACCGCGTTTTTTATGTTCGTGCTGGCCGCTTTCGCCGCGGTCCCGGCAAAAAGCACTCCGCCCGAGATCGCCCGGGAACTTTTCAGGGAAGTACGTATGTTCGCTGACGCCATAACTCTTATTAGTACCGAGTATGTCAAACAGGTCGAAGTGAAAGACCTTGTCCACGGGGCGATAAGGGGAATGATGAAGACGCTTGACGGGTACAGCCAGTTTCTTGATAAGGACAGTTTCCAGGAGATCAAGGAAGAGACAAAGGGCGAGTTCGGGGGGATAGGTATTACTATTGGCATAAGGGACGGGGTCCTTACCATCATAGCGCCTATGGAAGGCGCTCCTGCTTTCGAGGCGGGGCTGGAAGCCGGGGATAAAGTGGTTAAAATAGACGGAGAGATAACCCGCGACATGACACTTGACGAATCTGTGCGCAAGTTGCGGGGACGCCCGGGAAGTGAGGTCTCCATAACTGTCATGAGAGATGATGACATTGTTATCGACGTTACGCTGGAAAGGGCGGTCATACAGCTTAAAAGCGTAAAAGAGTCCAAGATGGTCGCGGAAAATATCGCGTATATCCGGGTTACCGAATTCCAGGAAAGGACCGCCAGGGATGTCGACGCCGCGCTTACGGAACTTAAGCAGGAAGGGGCGAAAGGTGTGGTCCTGGACCTTCGCAATAATCCGGGGGGACTTCTGGATTCAGCTATAGAGGTTTCGGAAAAGTTCCTTCCCAAAGGCACACTGATCGTTTACACAGAAGGCCGTGAGGAAACCGACAGGATGGATTTCTTTTCAGGGAAAAGGCCCACGCATGACGATATAAATCTTATCGTTCTGATAAATAAGGGTTCGGCAAGCGCGGCCGAGATCATGGCGGGTGCCCTGCAGGACTCCAGGAGAGCTCTTCTTGTGGGAGAAGCGACTTTCGGGAAAGGTTCGGTACAGACGGTTATACCTCTCAGGGATAGGTCCGCGCTTCGTCTGACTACCGCCGCCTACTATACCCCCTCGGGACGTAACCTTATGGATAAAGGAATAGAACCGGATATTCTCGTAAAGGCTCCCCCCAGAAGGCCTGTAAAAGATGCTGTGGAAGACAAAAAAGATGATCCCGGAAAGTTGTTCGAAGAACTGGAAAGCCGGGAAGACCCCGGACTGGAACCGGAGGTGAAAGTGGACAAGCCGCGCCGTTATCCCCGGATCGAAGACCCCCAGCTGCGTACCGCTGTGGATATACTTAGAGGCGTTCTGCTTTACAGGTACGCTTCGCCGGAATGTGTAGGGGAAGCCGATCCTCCGTCTGAAAGTTCTTAGCGGCCGCTATTTTTCAGGTTTTCCGGTAAAGCCGTGGTTAGGTCCCGCGGCACGGAGACAGGCGGCGGACTTAACGGCCCTGTAACAGGTTGTCTTCCCCCAAGTCTGTCATGAGAGGGGAGTAGCCGGACTCGCGGGATAGGGCCGGCTATAGGCTTATCTCCGGTAGAGCAGGATAAAATGCTGACTTTAGGTATAGAAACATCATGCGACGAGACCGCGGTATCCCTGGTTGAGGACGGGCATGTTCTTTCCAGCGAAGTGTCCTCAAGCGTAGACCTTCATTCGTCTTACGGAGGAGTGGTTCCCGAGATCGCCTCCAGGTATCATACAGAATACATATTTACTGTCGCGGAGAAGGCTCTCGAGGACGCGGCCAGGTCGGTCAGGGACATAGATCTTGTGGCAGTCACCTCGGGACCCGGGCTTCCCGGGTCATTACTTGTCGGCATGGCTTTTGCCAAGGCTTTAAGTTTCGCTCTGGGAGTGCCGATCATAGGGGTGAACCACCTTACCGCCCACATTTTTTCCTGTTTTATAGGTAAAGAGGGGTGTCCCGGGGATATAGAGTATCCTTTCATCGGCGCGGTAGTATCGGGCGGACATACCAGTATATATCTGGTACGTTCTTTGCGGGACATATCCGTGGTGGGACGCACGATCGATGATGCTGTGGGCGAGGCCTTTGATAAGGTCTCCAAGGTGCTGGGGCTTGGCTATCCCGGGGGACCACGGGTTGAAAAGATGGCCGGGAGTTTTTCCGGCCGGGACGAGATAGATTTTCCCAGGGCGCTTCTCAAGGACGCGGACAATGTTGACTTCAGTTTCAGCGGAATAAAGACTGCTGTCATGTACTACTGGAGAGATTCCAAAAAAACCGATGCGGAAATCCGGAGAATATGTTATTCTTTTCAGGAAGCTGTCGTTGATGTTATAATAAAAAAGATCGCCAGGGCGGTCGAGGCTTCCGGTACGGAAGTTCTCGCGGTAGGGGGAGGAGTGGTAAACAATTCTCTTCTAAGGAGCAGGCTGGAGGTCTCATGCCGTGAGAATGGGACAAAGCTGCGTCTTCCCGACAGAACATTTTGCGCCGACAACGCGGCGATGGTGGCTTTCCTCGGGGAAAAGCTTTACAGGGCCGGTGAGAGATCAGACATAACGATGAGCGCCGATCCCGGGGCGTTTTAGAGTGTGGGGTTTTTCGCGGTTTTTTTCATCAAGTCATTACAGGAGGGCATAACGTGGTTTTAGGCGAGATGATGATGCGCCTTTTGGTTTCGGCGATACTGGGAGCGGTCGTCGGGGTGGAAAGAGAAATACACAAAAGGGCAGCCGGTTTCCGCACACAT
>SLID01000083.1 GCA_007135805.1 Candidatus Omnitrophota bacterium
TGGGAGTGCCTACAAAAAAAATACTGGGTGTTTATTCCCATGATAGTACCGCGGATGACGCTTGGGACAGTCCGGATGTCAAGGAAGAGGTGATGAAATGTCTTGGCGAAATAATGGAAAAGCGGGGATGGGCCTCTTACAAAGTGTATGTGCAGCCGGTAGACAGCACCCGAAAAAGGTTTTCCGCGGCTTTTGATGTGAATACAAAAGACGACATAAAAGCTGTGGCAAATTTTGTTGAGGCGGCAAGCATTACCAGGGATGGATCCATAATGATGCTGGAATATATAGGTAACATTGATCTTTACGGCAGAAATTTTAATAACAGGAACGATCTTCGCGCTATAGTCACCAAAGATATCGAGGGAAATTTTACTGTGGGGCCCATAAGGGCTTATTTTTCCAATGAGATCGTGGGAGATCCCCTTAAGGATTTTTATTATCCGGGAGACAAAGCTCCCGGACTTGTCATGGAGGATATAAAACCGATGCCTCTCGAGAAGATGCTTAACTACTGCCTTATGGAAGGCAGGCCCCTTACCGATGAGGAAAAAGAACGGTTGCATTTGAAAGTGGCCGATATAGCCCGCAGGATGGCCCGTGAAATAAACGACGACGGAAATGTAGCTGATATTTTTTCCATAGATTTCATAATTTCTGATGAGGTTGACGATGACGGATTGCCGCGGCTTTATTTTCTGGAGGCGGCAACTCATTTCGCGGGAGAACCGGACTGGGATAATGTCGCTGCCCCGGGGACATACAGGCAGAACCTCCTGGAGACAGCGTACCAAAGAGCGTCTTTATACCAGTGTATGCTGGAGGAGCCCACTGTTCTAATAGGCGTTCCCGGGTATCTGGAGCGCGGGGATTACGGTTTGATCCAGCAGGATATAGCCGTCATGCAATCAATTTACGGAGTGAATGCCAGGTTTCGGCTGGTTGATTTCCGTGACAAGGGTAGTGACATGGCTAACGTGGAATATGTCAACGAGCTGGCCCGAAGGGACAGGAATGCGTTTGCCATACCTGTTTCCAGGGATATGGAAGTCGGGGAACTTCGGGATGCCATAAAGGACGGGACTCTCGCGCGCGCGGTGAGCGGCCTTATGAAGCGTGTCGCGCCGGATCTAAGGGATATCGATGAAGTTGAGAAAACCAGAGCCGAGATAGCGGGCCTTGATGAAATAGGCAGTGCCGAGAGGGAGAAGCTCGGTAAGGTGTTGAGCGGGGCGGTGCCGGAAGTCTTCACCAAAGATCTTTCGGGTCTGCGGCTTTACAATATCAGGGTATCCAACATGTTCAGGGTCCTGGAAGAGGGAGCCTCAGGGCATGTCGCGGAAAGTTTCGATAATATCAGAGGGGAAGAGTATCTTGTAAGTATGCGAGCGGACCATTTTATGGACCTCAAGACGATCGCTGAACGTCACAGGGAATGGAAAAGAAGATCAAACCGCGCGGGTAGAGAACATCCGATAAATCTTGAGGTAAGGTTGACGGTCAAGCGGGAAGACAAAGCGAAATATGACAAAGCCGGGATAAGAAAGCTTTTAGAGGCCATGGAGATAGACGATGTTCTGAGCCCCGAAAATATAATTGTAACGGCAGGTAAAGAGACTTTAAACGAGTTAAGAACGGAACTTTCCGCAAGGGGATTCCAGCCGCAAAAAATAGCGATAGTTGACAATAATTTTGACCCGGAAAAAGAAGCCCAAAGCGACATGTTGGTTTTGGGATATAAAAAAGGACATTTTGTTCTTCCTTACTACTACGATGCTGTTATTGAATGTATAGTGGCTTCGCCCGTACCTTCTCTTACTCATAAAAAAGCTCCCAACATATTTTTAATAAAAGATCCTGCCATTCCTTTTGACCACCAGATCCTGGTGGAAGAAAACGAGCTTTACACCAGATTCCTGACTTCTGCGTAACATTCATAAAAACAGCCTGATGTCCAGGCGCCGCCGGGTCTTTACGGGCCTTTTTGCGATGTAGGGTATGGAATTGTCATTCCCTACGGAAAGTATTGCTTTAAATATTCTCCCGCGTCGGCATACACCTTTTTTATGTTTCTTCCAAATGAAATGCCCTGCCCCTTACCGGAAACTATATGACAAAAAATAAAAAAACATTGACAAAAAATCAAATAAAAGTTATAATCCGAAAGTCCGGAGGGGCTCAGCGCGGCGTGTGTCACATTGTTTTTCAGTGAGCTAGGTCTTGCGATATCCCAACGGATCAAAAAGGCGCCTCATGAGATTATGTTTTTTAAGGAGGAATGTGAGAACAAAAAAGGAGGAATACCAAAATGAAGAAGTTGGTAGTTATGGTGGTGGTGGGAGCTGTCTTATTCGCCGCGCATTGTGTTGAGTCGGAGCCGGGATGGTCGGATCTTACCGGAAACTTTACCGGTACGCGGGAGTTCACGTTTATGGCATGTCTTGAGGGGACTGATATTTTATATGCGGGTACTGCCAGAGGTCTTTATTCCACGAGGGGGCTCCGGGAAAAATGGTACAGGGAGCGGTTACCGGCTTCCGGACCGGTCGTTTCGGGAATAGCGATCTCTTCCAAAGAAGTTTTTGTCTCGTCCGAAGAAGGCCTTTTTTCAAAAAGAGGCGAGAACGGACAATGGCGTCATATAGGAGGTAAAACCGGGCTCAGGGGTGTGTGCCTTTACAGTGAAGGTGTACTGGCCTGGACCGATGAGAGGGTTTATGAGGTTACTGAAAACGCCTGGCTCGATATAACTCCCCGAATGGGCGCCGGAAGGATAACCGCGGCGGCCGCGGAGTCCGGGATAGTTTATCTATCCCGCGGAGGGGACATAATATACGGTAAGCCCAGAGATGAGGACTGGAATATGGTTACACTGGTTTTTGGAGCCCCGGATGAGGAAGATGAGGTCGGAAATACGGCCGGGGAAGAAGAAAGTATGGTCTTCGCGCAAATAAGGGATATCGTGCCGTCGGAAACAGGAGGGGTAACCGTATCAACGGGTAGCGGCATATTTCTGGTCGATGGTCGATCCGGGAGTGTCAGCCGGGTGGATACCAGGGGGCTTCCCGCGGCGGAGGTGGTAACAGCTATTGGGATACGGGAGGGCGTACTTGCCGCGTCTTACGGCAAAGTGTTCCTGCGGCGGCATGACGGGAATTTCTGGATACCTGTCATCGAAACCGGCGGGCGGGAATCGATCCGTCAGATCATATCAAGCATCTGGACGGACGGCAAGAGGCGTATGTATGTGATGAGCAGGAGAGGCATCTATACAGCGCCCGCCGGGGAGATAATTTCTCCGGAACGTGTCCGATATGAGCAGGGGAGGAGAAAGGGAGCGTTGTCGGCGGGTCCTGACGTACGTGAAGTACACAGAATGGCGATAGATTACGCCGAGGTGAGTCCTCAAAAAATACGAAGCTGGAGACAAGCGGCGAGGTGGAGAGGGATACTGCCGCGTTTTGTTTTCAGGTACGATGAAAATTACAGCGACAAAGTAGAGATTTACAAGAGCGCTACTCAGAGATACCTGGTCAAGGGGCCGCGTACAAAAAGGGACAGCTGGAGCGCTACCTTTACCTGGGATCTTGCCGACCTGATATGGAATCCTTCCCAGACAAGTATAGATGTGCGAAGCAGGCTGATGGTACAGCTTCGGGATAACATACTCGAGGATGTTACGCGGCTGTATTTCGAAAGAAAAAGGCTTGTGAGCCGGGTAATGGACCATCGGGAAAGTGAAACGGGGAAGGTAGCGGAAAATTACGACAGGATAGAGGAGTTGACCGCTTACCTGGACGCTTATACGGGAGGGATGTTCTCCAGGGCGCTGGATACAGGGGGTGACATGTGATACACTTAAACCATGGGGGAAGCGTGTGGTTGTAAAGCCTTGTTAGAGCGGCTGGCGGGACAGGTCTTGACCGGTCTTGTCATTGTGTGTGTTGTTCTGTTCCCGGCAGGGGATTCTTCTCCGGGGCAGGTTGATGCCGGGGACCGTTTCTGTGAAGAGGAATGGGAAAGTTTCAGGGAGTATGGAGAAAAGCTCCTGGAAGAAGCGCTTATGGCGTACAACCGGGAAGACTATGAAGGGTTCACGGTAAATTTTTCTGAGAGACGGTTTATTTCAGAAAGGGCTTTCACTGTTTTGTGGGCGGAAGATCACAAAAAAGAATTTGGAAATTTTGTTTCCTGGGAATTTTCCCCCGGAAGATCCAACCCCGTGAAGAACTACCCTCTGTTAACTTATAAGGCGGTGTTCGTTCGTAACGATGAAGTGGGCATAAGATGTGTTTTTACGATGGATCCCGACGGGCAATACAGGATAATGTACCTTCGCTTCGACCCTTATGAGGACCTTTATTATTAGAGGATAGTATCTTAAAGTCGATTGGTTACATATATGCCATTTATGACGTATAGTTCCGCTTTCTCAAGCCCCGCCCCTCTCTTTCCCGGTGCTTTTTTTGCGCGTCTTTTCCGCTCCTTTGAGCTTTTGTGGCTGGACCGCGTATGGGAAGTACGTACTTTTCCCGGAAAAGCCCTGAAATTTGCTTGACAAAAAAGCTGATGCTGTTACAATTAGGGGCGGAAAATGGAGGTGGTTATGAACCTTAGCGGAAAAGTTTCGATGATAACCGGTGCCGGCCGGGGTATAGGAAAACAGATAGCCATGGTTTTTGCCCGGAGCGGGTCTGACCTGGCGATATGTGATGTGGACGAGGCTTTGGTCGAAGCCGCCGGCAGGGACATAGAGGAAAGCACGGGGAGGAAAGTCCTTTCCGGAAAAGTAGATGTTACTTCTCCCGAAGAAGTTGAGGGATTTGTTAAGAAAATTCTTGACAATTTCGGGTCGGTCGATATACTTGTCAACAACGCGGGCATAACGAGAGATAATCTTGTCATGCGTATGAGCGAAGCGGAATGGGACTCCGTAATAGATGTTAATCTCAAAGGAGCGTTCAACTGCATAAAGGCCGTTACCCGTCCCATGATGAAGAAAAAAAGCGGCAAGATAGTGAATATGGCTTCGATAATCGGGGTGATGGGTAATGCGGGGCAGGCGAACTACTCCGCGAGTAAAGGCGGGCTTATCGCTCTTACCAAGAGCGTCGCGAAAGAGGTCGGGTCCCGCAACATAAATGTTAACGCGATAGCCCCGGGATTCATAAAGACGGACATGACAGATAAGCTGGGGGAAGATGCCCGTGACAGGCTTCTTGGCTTGATACCCATGGGGCGTATGGGAGAGTCCTCGGACGTGGCGACCTTGGCGCTTTTTCTGGCCAGCGAAGACGCGTCGTACATAACGGGACAGGTAATAAAAGTAGACGGTGGTATGGTAATGTAGTAGGGGGAGTTGGTCGTCCCTTTCAAAGGTATACATAATAGGGAAGTCAGTTCATTCAATTTCAAATTCCGAATGTCGGTAATGTGGCAAATCGCAAAGGAGGAGAAATGTCAGGGATAGCAGATAAGGTAAAATCGATCGTAGCGGAACAGCTTGGGGTCAAGATCGAAGAGGTAAAAGATGATGCCAAGTTCATAGACGACCTCGGTGCGGATTCTTTGGACACTGTTGAGCTGGTCATGGCTCTCGAAGAGGAATTCGGGGCCGAAATACCTGACGAGGACGCGGAGAAACTCACTACTGTGGGAGAAGCCATATCTTACGTGGAAGAGAAAAGTTCAGGAAAGTAAACCGAAAAAGTCCTTTCTTAAAAAAATGTCCAACAAAAGAGTAGTCCTTACGGGGGTAGGCGCGGTCACTCCCGTAGGGAACAACGCTAATGATTTTTGGGATGCTCTTGTTAACGGGAAGTCAGGGGCATCCCGGCTTACGGCTTTTGACCCTACGCCCTTTAACTGCCATGTAGCAGCCGAGGTTAAAGGGTACGATGCCAAGGAATACGTGAACCCTAAACAGGAAAGGCGTCTCGATCCTTTTGTCAAATTCGCGGTGGGAGCCGCTAAAATGGCTATGGTTGATTCCGGGCTGGACCTTTCGAAAGTCGTCCCGGAAAGAGCCGGGGTGTACATAGGTTCGGGCATAGGGGGCCTTCATACCGTTGAATTGGAGCATCAGAAGTACCTGTCTTCGGAAGATATTTCCCGTGCGGCTGGTAAGATTTCCCCTTTTCTGATACCTATGCTTATAGTTAATATGGCATCGGGTATAGTTTCCATAGAGCTCGGTCTAAAAGGTCCGAACTCTTCATCTGTTACAGCATGCGCGGCTGGCAGTCATTCCATAGGTGATGCTTTCAGGCTGGTCCAGCGCGGGGATTCTGACCTAATGGTCGCCGGCGGCAGCGAGGCCGCCATTACGAAGATGGGATTCGGGGGGTTCTGCGCCCTAAAGGCCCTCACTACGCGGAATGATGACCCTCTTAGAGCATCGCGTCCCTTTGATAGGGAAAGGGATGGATTCTTGATGGGAGAAGGCGCGGGAATAGTTGTGTTGGAAGAAATGGAACATGCAGTAAAGCGTGGCGCCGATATTTATTGTGAGGTGGTCGGATACGGCATGAGTGGGGATGCCTATCACATGACGGCCCCCGATCCCGGGGGAGACGGTGCCGTAAGATGCATGAGGTTGTCTTTGGAAGACGCCCGGTTGGATATTTCAGAGGTGGACTACATAAACGCTCACGGAACTTCGACACAGCTTAACGATTCAATGGAAACCGCGGCGATAAAAGCGGTTTTTGGTGACAGAGCGTACGATATACAGGTAAGTTCGACCAAAGGTGTCACGGGGCATCTTCTGGGCGCTACGGGCGCTGCCGAGCTTATAGCTTGCGCCAAAGCGATAAAACACGCCGTAATACCGCCCACCATAAACTACGAATATCCGGATCCCGAATGTGACCTGGATTACGTTCCGAACACGGCCAGGGAGAAAGAGATAAACGTGGCTATGAGCAACTCTCTGGGGTTCGGCGGACATAATGTTACCCTCGTGCTGAAAAAGTTTAAGGGTTGATATTCGAGAGTAACGCTTCATGTTATCCGGCAAGGCCCTGTAGGCGCGTATTTATTTCCGGGATCACGACCGGGGGAAACTTTAATTTAAAGGAGAGAAAAATGGACTATCTTTTGACCGAAGAACAGGAAATGATCAGAGATCTTTGCAGGCAGGTTGCGGAGGAAAAGATAAAGCCGGTAGCAGCAGAGTACGATGAGAAGAATGAGTTTCCCTGGGAGATAGTCAAGGTCATGGCCGAATCGGACATTTTCGGGGTTTACATTCCCGAGGAGTATGGCGGCATGGGCGGCGGGGTTCTCGAGATGGCTATTGCTACCGAACAGCTTTCCTGGGGTTGCGGAGGCATATCGCTGGCTTTCGCGGCAACGGGGCTTGGCACTTACCCCATACTTCTTTATGCCGATGACCGGCAAAAGTCGAAATATCTTCCTGAAATAGCCGCGGGGAAAACTCTGGCAGCTTTTTGCATAACTGAAGCTGAGGCGGGTTCGGACGCCGGCGGTATAAAAACGACCGCCGTAAAGGACGGTGACCATTATATCCTTAACGGGACCAAGCAGTGGATAACTAATGGGGGAGAAGCCGGAGTGTACACTGTGATAGCCATGACCGACAAGTCTAAGGGCCCAAGGGGAGCCAGCGCGTTCATAGTAGAGAAAGATACTCCCGGCCTGAGTTTTGGTAAAAAGGAAGACAAGCTTGGGATAAGGGGGTCGGCGACCCGGGAGGTCATATTTACGGATTGTCGCATACCTAAAGAGAACCTTCTCGGTAAAGAGGGGCTTGGTTTCATAGTCGCTATGAAGACTTTTGACCATTCCCGTCCCGGGGTGGCCGCCCAGGCAGTGGGTATCGCTCAGAGGGCGCTTGACGAAGCGGTGAGATACTCACATGAAAGAAGACAGTTCGGGAACACCATATCATCTTTTCAGGGCATACAGTGGATGCTGGCGGACATGGCTACCCAGATCGAGGCTTCTAGAGCTCTGATATATTCCGCGGCGAGGATGGTTGACTCAGGGGCCAAAAACATAGCCAAGATCTCCGCTATGTCAAAGATGTACGCCTCTGACGTGGCCATGCAGGTGACCACCGATGCCGTACAGATCTTCGGGGGATACGGTTATATGAAAGAGTATCCGGTAGAAAAGTTGATGAGAGACGCCAAGATAACTCAGATATATGAAGGTACTAACCAGATACAGCGAAGTGTAATAGCATCTGCGTTAATAAAAGAGGGATTGTCAAAATAAGGCCCGGGTGTAATATGAAGATCCTTGTTCTGATAAAACAGGTACCGGACACAACTGATGTTAAAATAGATCCGGAAACCAATACGCTGAAACGCGAGGGAGTGGCTTCGATCATAAACCCTTTTGACATGTACGCCATAGAGGAAGCTTTGAGGGTGAAGGAAAGAATCGGTGAAGGTTGCGGGGTTGTCGCGATAAGCATGGGACCTCCTCAGGCAGAAGAGGCGCTCAAAGAGGCGATATCTATGGGATGTGACAGCGCCGTGCTTTTAAGCGACCGGAAGTTCGCGGGAAGTGACACGTGGGCTACCAGCTATACTCTCGCGCAGGCTATCAGGAAAATTGGGGATTACAAGGTCATCTTTTGCGGCAAGCAGGCGTCTGACGGAGATACGGCTCAGGTGGGCCCGGGGATATCGATGCACCTCGATATCCCGCAGGTGACTTACGTAAAAAAGATCGAAAATATAGACATCGAGAAAGCTACTCTGGAACGCATGACGGAAGAAGGGTATGATGTTATCGAGTCGCCTCTTCCCGCAGTCTTTACCGTGGTGAAGGAAATAAATGAGCCGCGCCTGCCTTCTCTTAAAGGTAAGATGAAGGCGAAGAAAGCTGAGGTGCCGGTATGGGGAGCCGGGGATATCGGTTGTGAGGAAGACAAAATAGGACTTGACGGATCACCCACGAGGGTGGTCAAGGTCTTCACGCCTCCTGCCAGGGAAGGCGGTCAGTTGATAGAGGGAGAACCCGATGAGGTGGCGTCCGAATTGTCGGGTATATTGAAAAGTATTGTTCTTGGATAAGGGAAGCTCCTTATTGAAAACATTTTAGTGGAGAGAATTTCAGTATGTCTGATGACCCAAAAATACAGATAGTCCTGGATAAGTGCGTTGGATGTACTCTTTGTGTGAAGGCTTGTCCTTTCGGCGCCATTACCATGGAGGACAAGAAGGCCGTCATAGACCTTATGAAGTGTACTCTTTGCGGAGCGTGTGTCGAAGTCTGTAAGTTTGAAGCCATAGCTCTGGAAAAGACTGAAGAGGGGCCTTCCGTTGACCTGACA
>SLID01000078.1 GCA_007135805.1 Candidatus Omnitrophota bacterium
AACGGCCCCAGTTACAGGGCTAAGGACATCAAAAAGGGAGGTGATAGCACCTAAAAAAATTTGTCGCCGGCTATGGAAAAAAGTCCGGCGCTGACTATGGAATTTACCTTGACTTTGAGGCTAATAAAGATTAAAAACTGGATAGCCAATGAGCGCATGACTTGCGGAATGAAGTGAACGCAAGTCATAAGCGCGAATTGATCCCGCGCGAAAGAGGCCGTCCCGGAGAGTGCAGAGTTGATACCGTGCCGAAAGAGCGTCGGGAAGCGACTGCCTCCTAAGCAGTAGGCCAACCGTTCGAATCGGTTCGGGGACGCCATTTAATTTGTAGCGCCTCAGCTATGAGATACCCGCGAAAACTGTAAGCTCCGTCATCGCGAACCCGCCAGAGGCGGGTGAAGCGATCTCATAAAGATTTAAATAGGGAATCGAGGCCTCGAAGACATGTGACAACTTCCGCTGTCTGACGGAGGCGGTACCTGTCACATGTCTTCTCATTAGTTGCCGGCGCCTTAAGGCGGTAATATCTTCTTTGAGTTTTACGAGTAGATAAGAGACAGCAAAGCGATCAATGAATTTAAATGTCGAGGTAAAAACGGCGTATGGGTTTCGCCTTCTCGTCAAGTTCGTAAACAAGCGGGACTCCCGTAGGAATTTCAAGTGATGGTATTTCCTCATCTGAAATGCCATCGAGGTGTTTTACAAGGGCTCTCAAACTGTTGCCATGCGCCGAGACAAGAAGGCGTTTTCCCGAGAGGATCTCCGGTACCATGGCCTTCTCCCAGTACGGCATAAACCTCGCGACAGTATCTTTCAAGCTTTCGGTGAGCGGAATATCCGCTTTTTCAAGTTCGGCGTATTTAGGGTCCCCGGCCGGGCATCTCGGGTCATCCGCTTCAAGTGCGGGAGGAGGCGTGTCATAGCTTCTTCTCCATATATGGACCTGCTCTTCGCCGTACTTATCAGCTGTCTCCTTTTTGTTAAGCCCCTGGAGAGAACCGTAGTGGCGCTCGTTGAGGCGCCAGGACCTTTGGACCGGTATCCACAAGAGGTCCATCCTGTCCATTACTATCCACGCGGTCCTTATTGCCCGCTTAAGCACCGAAGTGAAAACCTCGTCAAAAACGAAACCCTGTCCCTTAAGGGCATCGCCTGCCTTTTCAGCTTCCAGAATACCGTTCTCTGAAAGGTCAACATCTGTCCATCCAGTAAAACGGTTTTCTTTGTTCCAAAGGCTTTCGCCGTGTCTAAGCAAAACAAGTCTGGTCATGTATTGTATTATAACACCGCCGGACAGGTTTTAACACCGTATTTACGGCGCACCCGCTGTACCCGCCGCGCGGGGCGAGCGATGGCGGGTGTACAATAACGCCGCTTTTTGTGTTATACTGGTCGCATGAAAAAACCGGAACTTGTAGCGCCCGCGGGAGATTGGGGCAGTCTTAACAGCGCCATCGCGTCGGGTGCAGACGCGGTATATTTCGGCGTCAAAGGGTTCAATATGCGCCGCTCGGCGAGGAACTTTGACATGCTGGAACTTAAAAAGGTCATGGATGTCTTGCGCTCCTCGGGCAAAAAAGGGTATCTCACGCTTAACGTGACATTGCGTGAAGCCGATCTTGACAAGGCAAGGCGTGTTGCCGCCGAGGCATCTTCCAGCGGGGTTGATGCCCTCGTGCTGTGGGATATGGCCGCGCTCCGCCTCGCGCGGGAATATGGCCTCGCGGCGCATCTTTCCACCCAGGCGAGCGTTTCCAATTACGAGGCGCTGAGGTCATATCATGAGCTTGGAGTTAAGAGGGTGGTGCTGGCGAGAGAGTGTTCGCTAAGTGACGCGCGGCGAATAGCGGACAGGATAGCCGAGGACGGCCTGGACATGACCCTCGAGGCTTTTGTCCACGGCGCTATGTGCGTAAGCGTTTCCGGTAGGTGTTTTCTGTCACAGGAAACCTTCCGCCGTTCGGCCAATAGGGGTGATTGCCTCCAGCCGTGCCGCAGGGAATACAGGATAGTGGACACTGAAAGCGGCGGTGAGTGCGAGTATGTGCTGGGATCCGATTACGTGATGAGTGCCAGGGACCTTTGTTCGGTGAGGTTAATTGATAAGTTGATAGCGTCCGGTATAGGGGCCTTTAAAATAGAAGGCCGGATGCGTTCTCCGGAATACGTGAGCGTAGTGACCTCGGTCTACAGAGAAGCCGTAGACTCCTGCCTCAAAGGAGATTTCAGCGCCGAGCTGTCGGACCGTCTTTTGGAAAAACTTTCAGGGACCTTCAACAGGGGGTTCACCGAAGGGTTCTTTTTCGGCGTCCCTCAGGACTTGGGCGCTTCCCCCGAAAGGAAATACGAAAAAACCTACGTGGGTGAGATAATCAAGTTTTACGGCAGAATAGGTGTTGCCGAGGTCATGGTAAGAAGCCGCGGCATTAAAATAGGGGACAAACTGCTTGTTTGCGGGAACAAGACCCCCGCGGCATTTTTCGAAGTAGATGAGATGCAGATACGGCACAACCCGGTGAACGAGGCCTCAAGCGGCACCGCCGTCGGTCTTAAACTGCCGTTCAAAGCGCGCCGTAACGATAAAGTGTTCGCCTGGGTAGAACGCGGAGAGCCGTGAAAATTTTAATTATGGATAGCGCGATAGACCGGAAATTCAGGGAACTGACAGAGGGGCGTTCACGGGAGGACGCGTTCGTCAGCGTCTTTGCTTATATCCGCGATATTCCTTATTACGCGGACCCGAGGCATTTTTCATTGCAGAAAGGCCCGGAGGGTATACTGAGTTCAGGGAGAGGCGCGTGTTTTCCCAAACATTATCTTCTGGGAAAAATGATAACCGGGCTTGGGTTTGAAGTAGATTATCGCGTATACTCTTTTTTTTGGAAAGACCAGGGTTTTCCGGTGCCGGAAAACCTGAGAACCCTGGCCGAAGGGCTTCCCGCCACATATCACATGGCATGTAAGGTATGCCTCGGAGATGAAGGTTCTCTTGTGGATGCCACCTGGGATAAACCGCTGGAAAATGCCGGGTTCCCGGTAAACGACCCGCGCAGATGCCGAAACGGGATGGCGCTCGGCGTGAGTTTTACGATGGAGGCCTTTACCGCCCGGAGAGCGGAGGAAGCGGATGGGTATGTATCATCAAGGCTCGCGTCTTACAGCGCCGCCCAGAAAATAAGACTCGGACGTTTCACGCGCGGTTTCAACGAATGGATAAAGGAAGCCAGACATAAATATAAGGAGGCGTAGAAAAAAATGATAGATCTTCACACCCATACTTTTTTAAGCGACGGGGCGCTCATACCCAGCGAACTAGCGCGCCGCGCCGTAACCGCGGGATACAAGGCCATCGCGATAACTGATCATGTCGACCACTCCAACATAAAAACCGTCCTTCCCGGTATTGTGGAAGCGGCTCAGGTCCTTAACCGCTACTGGGATATACAGGTCTTGCCCGGGGTGGAAATAACACATGTGCCCGTGGAAGTCTTTTCTGAGCTTACGGGTTTTGCCCGTGAAAAAGGCGCCCGTATAGTTGTCGCCCACGGTGAGTCTCCGGTAGAACCTGTCATACCGGGTACTAACCGCGCGGCCATCCAAGCGGGGGTGGACATACTCGCGCATCCAGGATATATAACAGATGAAGACGCTCTTCTTGCGCGGGAGAGAGAGGTTGCCCTTGAACTTACGGCAAGAGCGGGGCACGCTTCGGGTAACCGGCATGTATTGGACGCCGCGCGCCGGGCCGGAGCGAAACTGGTACTCAATACCGACACGCATCTTCCGGACGATCTTTTAACTCGCGAAAAGATAGACGGCATTTTTGCGGCTTTGGATGTTTCGGAAGAGCTGAAAAAAGAGATACTCGCGAACTCCGCTGAGATCGTAGCCCGCGCGGTCAAGCAGGGGGCCTGAGTTTTTGGGCTTTCCTCAGGCGGTGACCTCGTTTTACCGCGCTGTTCTGTTTATAGTTCCGGAAAGCTCGCCCAGATACTTTCAAAATTAGACTCAAACACAGAAAAAGAGGAAAACCTCTTTCACCCTTGAATTAAAGGTATTTCGGGGTTTTTAGATAGAACAGCGCCAGAACCGCATAGTTTCTATATTCTTAACGCATAAAAATTTCTTTTCACACTATTGACACGGAACTGTAACGTGATATACTCCCAGTAAAACGGAACAGTAAAAAGTTTTCAGGGACAAAAGTCAGTTTTTCCTGAGAGTTTTGTTCTTTTAAATTAAAGTTAAACCAGAGGAACTAAGAACGCACGTACCGCCGTGGCAGTTTCAATCTTGGCAAAAAAGGGGGGATGAAATAGCGAACGCAAGGTTTGCGCCGGAAGCTGTCAAAATTTGGGCGATACTTATATAGAGAACACGGTCCGCCGGAACCGGCGGCCTTTAGCAATAATATTTAAAATTTGTTACCTTTAAGGAGGTAAAATGAAGTTAGTGAAAATAGTTTTAGCCATAGCGATAGCGTTAACTTTTACGCCCGTCGCGTTTGCTGAGACGCAGAGCGTAAAAGTAAGTGGTGACATCACCATGCGCGCTTTTCTGAGGGACAATCTGGACCTGGATAGCCGTGATCAAAGGACGGTTTCTTCAACCAACACGCAGTCGTTCCTTATGAGTACGGCGGAAGTCCAGATAGACGCGGACCTCACCGACAATGTGTCCGGTGTTATCCGTCTTCTCAACCAGAGGGCATGGGGTGATCACAATACGAGTTGGGTGGATGGAGAGACCATGAACCCGGCAGGCACTCCAGGGTCCGGACTTAACGCGTTCAACGTCGCGGCGGACCTCGCGTACATTGAGCTCAGAGAGTTTTTGTACAGCCCGCTTACTCTAAGGATAGGACGCCAGGACCTCTGGTTCGGAAGAGGTTTCATAGTCGGCAACAGTCTTATGGACCCGCAGGGTAACCTGCCCGCTCCCGAGTACACGGCGATAAACTCTTTCGACGCCATAAGGGGTACGCTTGACTTCTACCCGTGGACGGTCGATCTTGTATACGCCAAGATATCCGAGAGGGACATAAGGGCGGACGACGATGTAAACCTCATGGGTATAAACGTGGGCTACATCTTCGACGAGTACAATGCCGAGATGGAAGGGTATTACTGGCTGAAGCAGGACAGGAACCCGGGCGCTGCCAGAGGGTTGGGTAACACTGCATCCTGGACCACAACTAACGGCCGTCTCAGCAACAATGTTAACACTTTCGGTCTCAGGGGAAGTTTTGATCCGATAGAAGACTGGACCGTTGCTCTTGAAGGTGCCATGCAGATAGGCCGTTATATCGGCGCTCAGAGCCAGCTTGACAACAGGAACAGGTATGCTTACGCCATAGACGCTATGGTTGAGACAAGGGTTTTCCAGGAAGATTACGCCTGGAGGCCTGTTCTTGGCGTAGAGTACATACTTTACTCCGGCCAGAGCGACCAGGGTAACGTGGACGCGACAACGAGCGGAAGTTACCGCGGATGGGATCCCATGTACCGCGGCAAGTTTGACACCGCGATACGCGAGTTCCAGGGATCTTTTTACAATACGTCCCAGAACATAACACCCGGCACCACCAACCAGCATCAGGTGCTTTTCAGGGGAACTATCGAGCCCATGGACAGCGTTACGGTTGAAGGTGTTTACGGCCTTTTCTGGCTGTACTCGCAGTACGCCCGCGACCAGGTGAATGAACCTACCAACAAGAACATGTTCCTCGGACAGGAGATCGACGTGAACGTGCTTTGGGACTACACCGAAGACGTACAGTTCGGCCTTCTGACCGCGTGGTTCTTCCCGGGTTCCGCGTTCTCTTCGGACGTGCAGGGTCAGGGAAAGAGAGCTGCCGCGACCAGCATGGTCGGTACGGTAAAACTTAGCTTCTAAGTGTAAAAAAAAGAGAAGCTGAAAACGAACATCAAGAAACCCCCGGCTCCCCACAAGGGAACCGGGGGTTTCATTTAAAAGCTGAATTTTTTGCGCCCGGCCGCAAGACCCTACTGCCGTAATATCTCTCATCCAGCGGAAAACATCGTTATATAGTAAGCTGTAAGGTGTGATCGCCATATTAACACACGCGAGAAGGCATTCGGCGGGCCCCATACCTCAGTGACAGCTCCCGCCCCGGAAGAATATGTGACTTAAGGACGGTTTTCCTAACCACCTTGGCCAGTGGCGAGATAGGACATACCAGCAAATGGCAGACATTCCCGGAAAGTGCGTCGGACGACCGAGCGGGTATGGTTCACGCTGTGTCCCGAGCGAAACGAGCGAGGGGAGGGCAGAGGCCCTCGTGAGAGCGAGGGAGTACGTCGAGCGAAGATTTCCTCGCTGGGGAAATAGAGCGTCCCTCGAAGGGAATGTCTGTCATTTGCCGTAAAACATCACAGTATTGTCAGGGGGCAAGATGCCCCCCGCCGGATAAAAGACAGGGAAATCTCGATAAAGAAAGGGTGTGGGAGGCGCAACGAAATCGTTGACTTTTAAAATTATGATATTAGAATACTATACTATAAGTATTTTATATTTGTATGATCACAAAAGGGGGAAAAATGGAAGAAGCAAAAAGTGGTACACCTAAGTTGCAGCTTACCAAAGACAACGTGTACGCGGTCCTGGCGTATATGTGGGCACTGTGCCTTATCCCGGTATTCCTGAAAAGGGATGACCCGTTCGTGAAATTCCACGCGAGGCAGGGACTGATGCTTTTTATCATCGAGATCGCTCTTGCCATAATCGGTATAATACCTTTTCTGGGACTTTTGATCGCCCAGATCGGCGGACTTGTATGTCTTGTCCTGTCCATAATGGGTATAGTACATGTTCTTAAAGGCGATCAGTGGAAGATCCCTTACGTAGGCGACTGGGCCGAAAAGCTCATAAATATCTGAGTGATATAAGGCCGCGACTCAAGGAAAATACTCTGTGAGACGGATTTTATGGTACATTATCGTTGCGGCCGGGCTTTTGGCGGCCGCGGGCGCGGCGTTTTACCTGCGCCAACTGTATCTGCCTGAGCCGGTGGAAGTTGAGGTTTACCGGCAAGTGGTACTCAGCTTTGATTTTTCAGGGCCCGACCCTCTCGCTGATTGGGAAGAAAAAAGTCTGGCGCGTAAACGGACGGAATATTCCGTGGACGAGATCGACGGGCGTATGGCGCTGAAGGCGGTAAGCGAAGGATCATGTTCGGCGATGTACTTCAGGGAACGGCTTTCGTTTCGGGAGAGGCCTTATGTGAAATGGGACTGGAGTGTGGCAAGGTTCCCCGAAAGGGAGGGCGAAGAAACACTTGAAAGCAGGGACGAGTTCGATTTCGCGGCTCATTTCTACGTGCTTTTTTTTTCCAGGTTCATAATGAATACACGGGCGATACAGTACGTTTGGGCGGAGAGCCTGCCGGAGGGGACTACCGGGGTCAACCCCTACGCGGGGAACCTCAGGGTTAAAGTCCTGAGAAGCGGGGGAGCCGGGGAATGGCATTCTGAGGAAAGGGATATTGCCGCTGACCATCTCGAACTTTTCGGCACAGAACTTGACAGAGACATAGTGGCTATAGCTTTTATGTCGGATTCCGACAATACCGAGAGCTCCACGGAAGCGTACGTGACAAACATAGAGATGGGTTATTTGTTTTTTCCGGAAGAGCCGGAAACTGAAAACGGAACAGAGTGATCTGAAAACAAGGAGGAACGGCCATCAAATACCTCAACAAATCTCTCCGGTCCAGGTATATGCTGATAATGCTCGTCTCAATGGCATTACCTACACTTTTTGTGGGCGGGTGCCTTTATTACCTTATAATAACGGTTATGGCCGAGCGTATAGCCCTTCCCGACCTCATGGCAAAGGACCTAATGCCGGTCATCAATACCATAAACTATGTCCTGCTTATAGGTCTTCCGGTTGTTTTTATCGTGCTTATAGTATGGGCCACGGTGCTTTCGTACAAATTTCTGGCTCCCCTCGAACGCCTGGAAGAGGACATAGCGCGTATAGACCAGGGGGATTACTCGGTCAGGGTGCAGCTGGCCCGGGACCACGATCTTTCCCCTATAGCCGGGGTCATAAACCATCTTATGGACAAACTCGATGATAAAGAAAGGCGGTAACAAAGTGGCAATACATAAAAGCGCGATAGTGGACCCTTCCGCTAATATAGACCCTGCCGCGGATATAGGTCCGGGAGCTGTGATCGAGTCCGGGGTAACGATAGAGGCGCGTGTCAAAATAATGGCGTATGCCTCGATATGCCGGGGAACACATATAGGTGAGGGAACCCAGGTACACATGGGAGCGGTCATAGGCCATGTACCGCAGGACCTTTCCTATAAGGGCCAGGAAACTTTCACAAAAATAGGGAAAAATACCGTAATAAGGGAATATGTAACCATACACAGGGGATCGGAAGAGGGCTCCGCCACGGTTGTAGGGGATAACAATATGCTTATGGTGCAGTGTCATCTGGGACATAATTCGGTTACCGGGGATAATGTTATTATAGCCAATTCGGCTCTTCTGGCGGGGCATGTCGAGGTGGGAAGAGGCACTTTTATCTCAGGTAACGTTGTTTTTCATCAATTCTGCCGTATCGGGGAGTACGTCATGATAGGCGGTTTTACCGGTGTCAACAAAGACGTCCCTCCTTATATGACGGTCAGGGGACCTTCCACGGTAAGGGGTGTCAATCTTGTAGGCCTGAGGCGGGGAGGGTTCAGCCGTGAAGCTATAAAGGAGATAAACGAGGCGTACTCTATTTTTTTCAGGTCCGGGCTTAACACTTCCGACGCCCTGGTCAAAATAAAAGAGACGCTTAATTCTCCCGAGGCGGCCGAATTCGCGCGTTTCATAGAAAATTCCAAACGCGGGATATGTAAATACAGGTACGACAAAGAAGAATATTTTGAGTAGCCGGGACGGTTTGCTTGTTATTCCAGGGCGATAAGCCGGCCTGTAGAGTTAAGAGCGCGCGTGTTTTTTCGGTGATCAAGGAGAGGGTAAGAGCAAGTTTATGGGAGAGATTCCACACCGCGGTAAAGAAAAGAAATATTCTTCGCTTAAGGCCCGGCTCGCCCTGTGCGGTTTTGTTTTACCGCTTGCCGCCGCCGCGATATTCCACTTTTTTCTGTCGTATCCGATATGGCGATATGCCGTTAATTTGACCGATAGCCCCAGAGCGGCCTACCCGGTATATATTCTGG
>SLID01000112.1 GCA_007135805.1 Candidatus Omnitrophota bacterium
GGACAAGAAGGCCGTCATAGACCTTATGAAGTGTACTCTTTGCGGAGCGTGTGTCGAAGTCTGTAAGTTTGAAGCCATAGCTCTGGAAAAGACTGAAGAGGGGCCTTCCGTTGACCTGACACTTTATAAGGATGTCTGGGTTTTCGCGGAACAGAAAAAAGGTAAGGTGCAGTCCGTGGCTTTTGAACTGCTCGGCAAGGGGAGAGAACTTGCCGACAAACTCGGGGTCGGTCTCTGTGCGGTGCTTCTCGGGGACAAAGTGGAGCAGGAATGCGCCGAACTGATCGCGAGGGGAGCTGACAAGGTATATCTTGTGGACTCTCCCAAATTGAAGGCGTACCTGGATGACCCTTACACGCGTGTTCTCACGGAGCTTATCAGTAAATACAAGCCCGAAATAGTGCTTTGCGGAGCCACGGTCATAGGGAGAAGCCTGATATCGAGGGTGGCTGTGACTCTCAATGCCGGGTTAACGGCGGATTGTACCGGACTTGACATTGACGAGAAAGAAAAAATACTTCTCCAGACGCGTCCGGCATTCGGGGGCAACATAATGGCTACCATAATTTCTCCCGGTAACAGGCCTCAGATGGCGACTGTAAGGCATAAGGTCATGAAAGAACTTGAACGTGATGAGGGAAGGAAAGGCGAAATAATCCGGGAGGAATTCTCTCCGGGAACTCTGTCCTCCCGTACTGTGCTCAAGGATATCGTCGAAGAGATCGAGGAAACCGTGAACCTCGCCGAAGCGGATATAATTGTTTCCGGCGGTAGAGGGCTCGGCGGCCCCGAAAATTTCTCGATAATAAAGGAACTCGCGCTTTCCCTTAACGCGGCCGTGGGCGCTTCGCGAGCATCGGTGGACGCGGGGTGGATACCATATTCCCACCAGGTCGGTCAGACCGGTAAAACGGTCTGCCCCAAACTGTACATCGCTTGCGGGATAAGCGGACAGATACAGCATCTTATAGGCATGCAGTCTTCCGGGGTCATAGTGGCCATAAACAAGGATCCCGAAGCACCCATCTTCAAAGTCGCCACTTATGGAATAGTGGGAGACCTCTTCAAGATAGTTCCCGCTCTTACAAAAGAGATCAAAAAAGTCCTCAAGTAGCAACAGCAAAACAAAAACATAAAAGCTCCCTATTGGTTTATTGTTTCTTGTATCCGGTACAAGAAACTTTTTTTGTTACGACCCTTGACTTTTTCCTCCAACGTATATATACTCTAACAAACTACATCAAACATACTTAAACTATATCAAACATCTCCAAAGATATCCAAAGGACAACTTACACCAAAATGACAGTTAACGGCACAAAAAAGTATACGGTCCAGGATGTGGCCGACATTCTCGGGGTTTATCGAGGGACAGTTATAAATTACGAAAAGCGCGGCATCTTCCCTGATCCGCGCCGGAACCCGATAAACGGATATCGAGAGTATACGGAAGAGGATATAGAACGTCTTAAGCAGATCGTGGAGGGCAAATCGGGCCCTGTAGGTTAAGCATTAGGGGGAGGGATCATGTATTTCAAGCGTCTCGAGATGGTGGGGTTCAAGTCTTTTCTTAGCAAGACCCGGCTTAAGTTCGAACCCGGAGTAACGGCCGTAGTAGGTCCTAACGGATGCGGTAAAAGTAACATAGTTGACGCCATAAAATGGGTTCTTGGCGAGCAATCCACAAAAAGCATGAGGTCCTCTTCAATGCAGGATGTCATTTTCGGCGGTACGGAAAAGTACGATCCGGTAAATGTGGCCGAGGTTTCGCTTACGTTGTCCAACGAAGACAGGGCTCTTCCCGTAGATTACGATGAGGTCACTATAACCAGAAGGTTGTATCGTTCGGGTGAAAGTGACTATCTGCTTAACAAGACCTCTGTCAGGCTCATGGATGTCAGGAACCTTCTTATGGGTACCGGAATAGGTACCAGCTCTTATTCTATAGTGGAACAGGGGCGGATGGATCTCATTCTTTCCTCTAAACCCGAGGATAGGCGATATGTTTTTGAGGAAGCCAGTGGGATAACGAGGTACAAAAGCCAGAAAAGGGAAGCCCTTCTAAAACTCGAAAAGACCCGGGACAATCTTCTGCGCATAAACGACATAATAAACGAAGTGGAACGGCAGATAAGGTCCATAGAACGCAAAGCTAGAAAAGCTGAAAGGTACAAGTCGCGTTTTGATGAACTGAAAGACCTGGAAGTGAAACTTTCGGTCAGGAAATACAATGATCTGGGCACTGATGACGCGTCACTCATGAAAGAAAATCTCTCAGTAAAAGAGAATATTGACGAGCTTGCCAAGAGCGCTGAAGAATTGTCTAACGGCCTTCTTGCCGCCCGGCAGGAATACAATTCGGTCTCAGAAGAGTTGAATGTTTCCCAGGGTGAGGTGATGCGGCTTTCTACTGATATCTCCAAGAACGCTCATACCGTAGAAGTTAACAGAGAGAGGGTAGAGGAATTCAGAAAACAGGTGGAGCGGCTTGACTGGGAAATAGAGCAGGTCACGGAACGCAAGGAGAGCCTGTTTCAGCGGGTTTCCGAGCTTGGGTCCAGATTTTCGGAGGTTTCCGGAAGAAGAAATGATAAGGAAGACGCTCTGCGCGCGGCTGAAGAAAACTTGAGAGATCTTTCGGGACTTCTTGAAAGCTGTACCCATGAGGTAAAGACAGGCCGGGAAAGGACCGTGGATATAATCGCCGAACAGACACGTTCCAAGAACTCCCTAATAAGGGTGGGAGCCGATATACAGAACTCGATATCCCGCGCGAAACGACTTAAAGCGGAGTTTTCCGGGGTCTCCGATGAAAGGGACAGGATACAGTGCAGAATCAAGGTCTTTGAGGACGAAATGAACGAGGCCGGAAGAGAGCTGGATGGCAAGAAGGAAGAGTCTCGGGTTTTCAATGAACAGTATTCTTCCAGGCAGAACGAACTGTCCGCGCTTTTGTCGGAAAGGTCATCGAGGGAAAAAGAACTTAATGAGTTGAGGCCCCGCAAGGAGTTCCTGGAAAAACTGATATCCGAGAGAGAAGGTATGTCAGAAAGCGTAAAGAGTGTGATGAGAAATTCCGAGGAAGGAAACCCCTTATTCAATGGGGTCGCGGGAATACTTTCGGAAATGGTCAGCGTGCCTGATACCTATGAGGAATCACTGAGAGCTCTTGTCGGGGAAGCGGCTAACGCCGTGGTCGTGGATAACGCTGAAACCGCCGGACGCATAATGGGATATTTGTCGGAAAACGACATGGAGAGCGTGAGTTTTGTGATACTGGACGACATAAAGCGCCTTATGACGTCCACGGAGGATATGTGTGGATCGGGGAACCTCAAGAGATTGTCTTCTATAATGACTTCCGGGGTCCCGGAAGCGGAGGTCCTGCGTAACTTTTTCAGGAACATCCTTGTTGTTTGTTCCTCGTCTGAGGCGCGGGATATCCTGGAGGCATCCCCCGGAGACGCCCCCAGGATAATAGGAGAGAAAGGCGAGGTTTATCAGAAAGGGCTTACGCGCAGCAGGAACTGGTCCCGGAAAGAGTCGGTGCCTCTTTTCGGCCGAAAGGAAAAAGCCGCGGAAATGGCCGTTCAGGAAAAAGAAATACTGGCGGCTGTATCCACTCTGGACGAGGCCATAGGCGGGATCGAGGAGTGGCTTTCGGCGGCCGCTTCGGTGAGAGAGCGCCTTGAGACAGAGCTGAGGGAAACTCAGGCGAGGTTTTCGGATGTTGCCTCAAGGCGCGCGTCGGTTAAAGAAAGGCTTGACGCGCTTGAGAAGGAAATATCGGTTCTTAGCATGGAAATAGACGACGAAAAACAAACACTGGAAGAATTGAACTCCACGAAACAAAGCCTCGAGTTGGAAATATCTGAAATAGACGCCCGTTACGCGTCTTTGCAGGAGTCGATCGAAAAAGCGCAGGAAAGTATAAGGCAGAATTCACTTCGCAGGGAAGAAACCCTTTTTTGCATATCTGATATCAAGGCCGAACTCTCGGCTCTCCGGAAAGACGAAGAGAACCTGGCCGACAACCTCGAAAGGGAAAAAGCTTCTTATGCGAGAGTGGATTCGGACGTAGAGGAAAAACTTTCAAGGATAAACGAGATCGGACAAAGGATAAAGACTTTGGAAGAGGAGACCTCGGAGCTTGAGGAGTCTAACATAAGCCATAACGGCCTCCTTGCGGAATTAAATGAGACTATCGGAACGAAGAGGGAAAGAAAAGAAGCGCTTTCAGGAGAAGTAGAAGGGATGACCGCGAAATTGAGTTCTGTTGAAACAGAACTTGAATCTTTGCGTGACAGGTCGAGGGACATGGAAATAATGAAAAAAGAGGTTGAGTACAAGAAAGCGTCCATCGCGGAAAGAATAATGGAAACGTACAAGGTGGATATTTCAAAGACTGAAATAGAGATAGGCCCCGAGACCGATTGGGACGCCGTCGCGTCTTCGATAGAGGCGATCCGTGAGCAACTGGAAAAAATGGGTGATGTAAGCCTGGGGGCGGTAGAAGAGCACAAACAGCTTGAGGAAAGGTTCCTTTTTCTTACCGGTCAGAGAGACGACCTGGAAAATTCGCGGGAACAACTTCTTTCGGCCATTCAGAAAATAAATCGTACTACCCGAAAAAAATTCATGGATTCTTTTGAGGCCATACGCAAGGAGTTCAACGATTATTTCAAGATGCTCTTCAACGGAGGAAAGGCCGATCTGGTGCTCGAGGATGAAAGGGATGTCCTTGAAAGCGGTATTGACATAGTTGTCCGGCCTCCCGGAAAGAAACTGCACAACATAATGCAGCTTTCCGGCGGGGAAAAAGCCATGACGGCTATAGCTCTTATATTCGCTATTTTCAAGGTCAACCCCAGTCCCTTTTGCGTCCTTGACGAGATAGACGCGCCTCTTGATGAAGCGAATATAGTGAGGTTCTGCAATGTGTTGCAGGATTTTCTGAAACTTTCCCAGTTCGTTATCGTTACCCATAACCGCATGACGATACAGCTCGCCGATGTTCTTTACGGAATAACAATGCAGGAGAAAGGTGTTTCCAAGATGGTCTCGGTAAAGTTCGGTGAGGAGCGGGAAGTAGAGGAAGAGGTGGCCGTAGGAGCCGCGGCCTGACGATATTGTGCCGGCAGGGCGATATGTGGAAAGGGTCGTTCCCGGACGGCCCTTTTTTTTTTGAAAAAAAGTAGCGTTCGGGACACATTGCCATTCCGGGCGGATGGTCCTATTCTGCTGGGCATAAGGACTGGACAGCAATATGAAAAATTTCCTTGAAAAAAAATTGGCGGAAGAATTAGTGAAACAACGTAAAACAATATGCCTGGCCGAGTCGTGTACCGGGGGCCTTGTTTCTAGCCGGGTTACCGATGTGCCGGGAAGTTCTCGTTATTTTACGGGTGGTTTCATAACCTACTCGAACAGTTTAAAAACTGACGTTCTTAGGGTTTCTCCCCGCGCTATAGAGGAACACGGGGCTGTCAGCGGACAAGTCGCCCAGGAAATGGCAAGGGGAGCCAGAGCCATTGCCAAAAGTGATCTCGCCGCCTCCATAACAGGCATAGCTGGGCCAGGCGGAGAGACTGATGAGAAGCCGGTGGGATTGGCCTACATTGCTTTTTCATCAAACAGAGGCGATATCGTTAAAAGATATGTGTTTGAGGGTGACAGGCTCGAGATAAAGCATCGCATGGCCGACGCTGTTCTGGAGATGATACTGGAAAACCTGGGTTTTTCCCCGCAAGAGACGTAGCCCGGCGGTTTGCGCCGAAAAAAGGAGAGCTTTAAGGGTGGATAAAGTGAAGGTTAGGGCTTTTGTAGCGATTGAATTGTCTGATCTTGTCCGGCAAGAACTTTCCCGGATCGTGGATGAGCTGAAACCGGCCGGGGACGGCGTTAAGTGGCTGGATCCGAGTTCTATGCACATAACACTCAAGTTCCTGGGAGATGTCCCTCTGGGCGTTATCGAAGACCTTAAGCTGGTGATCGAAAATGTATCTTCTTCACATTCCTGCTTTGGGATCAGGATGGGAGAAGTAGGTGTTTTTCCGGGATGGAGGTCCCCGAGGGTCATATGGATGGGTATAGATTCGGGCGCTTCGGAACTGGTCGAGATCGCCGGACGTTTAGAGTCGGCGTTCTCAGGGTACGGGTTCCCGGCGGAAGGAAAAAAATTTGTTCCCCACATAACTCTCGGACGAGTTAGAAAGGGCCGAAAATTTGAGACTCTCAGGAACAGTGCTGTATCAGTGCACGCCGGTGATATCGTGAGTCCGGCAGACCACATCACACTTTTCAAGTCAGAATTGACCTCTGCCGGCGCGATCCACACTCCCATTGCCCGGTTACGGATGGAAGGGGGATAAAGGCCATAGATCTTACAGCGAGGTTAAGGTCCGCGCGTGCGGTTTTTGCCTCCTTAGGATACGAGATAGGGCGGCTTCTGAGGATAGCCGGGAAAAATGAAAGAAAATACAGTGAAAAAAGCGTCTATATAGGGAGGTAGTTGGCGTCTGGACACATAATTTCTTTGCAAAAAAGGCGTGCCATAAGTATAATAAACCGTTAATGATGGGCTTTTAAAGCTGGGAGGGTGATATGTCAAAAAATACCAAAGATCAATCCGCTAATGTAAAGATCGAGAGTGGGAAAAATGACGGCAAAGGGGACCCCAAAAAAAAGGCGCTGGAACTTGCCGTAAACAAGATCGAGAAAGATTTCGGCGAGGGCGCTATAATGACAATGGGAGAAGGATATAAAGTGGAGGTCGAAGCGATATCCACGGGTTCTCTCGGGCTGGATATGGCTCTGGGGGTCGGTGGAGTACCCAGGGGAAGAGTGGTAGAGATCTTCGGCCCGGAATCCAGCGGGAAGACAACACTCACTCTAAGTATAATCGCGAACGCTCAGAAGTCGGGAGGTGAGGTAGCTTTTATAGACGCCGAGCACGCTTTCGATCCTTCTTACGCCAGGACGATAGGTGTTGATCTTGACGAACTTCTTATTTCCCAGCCGGATAACGGAGAACAGGCACTGGAAATAACCGAGACACTGGTAAGAAGCAACGCTCTTGACGTAGTGGTCATAGATTCGGTGGCCGCCTTGACCCCGAGAAAAGAGATAGACGGCGAGATGGGAGATTCTCACGTTGGCCTTCAGGCGCGTCTTATGAGCCAGGCGCTCCGTAAACTTACAGCCGCAATAAACAAATCCAAGACCTGTGTTATCTTTATAAACCAGATAAGGATGAAAATAGGGGTTATGTTCGGTAATCCGGAGACTACTACGGGGGGTAATGCCCTCAAGTTCTATTCTTCGGTCCGTATCGATCTTCGCAGGATAGCATCGCTTAAAAAAGGGGACCGGGTCATCGGGAATCGCGTCAGAGCTAAGGTCGTGAAAAATAAACTGGCGGCTCCCTTTAAGCAGTCCGAGTTTGACATAATGTTCGATGAGGGGATATCCCGGTCTTCAAGCATACTGGATCTTGCCGAAGAGCTGGGTGTGGTCAAAAAAGCCGGAACCTGGTTATCGTACGGCGAGGAAAAAATAGGCCAGGGGAAGGAAAACGCCCGGCTTTATCTGAAAGAGAATAAGAAGATGCTCGACAGCATAGAGAGGGATGTTAGAAAAGCCTGCAGCTCCGCTGTCTGACAACTCAAAAATTTATTTCCGGATACATTATGACCTCTTCTGAAATACGGCGGAAGTTCCTTGATTTTTTTCAGAAAAAGGGCCATGTCGTGGTTGAAAGTGACCTCCTGGTGCCCGCCGGGGATCCGACCGTGCTTTTCACCGGCGCGGGTATGAACCAGTTCAAAGAAAAGTTCATGGGGCGGAATGTCACATACACACGAGCCGCCACCTGCCAGAAATGTCTGCGTACCGGTGATCTGGATAACGTGGGTAAAACGCCCAGACATCATACGTTCTTTGAGATGCTCGGCAATTTTTCTTTTGGGGATTATTTTAAAGAGGAAGCGATACGGTGGGCCTGGGAATTCTTGACTGGAGAAATGAGAATATCTCCCGAAAAATTATGGGCCTCTGTGCATGTATCCGACGATGAAGCCCACACGATATGGAAAGACCGTATCGGTATATCCCCGGAAAAAATAGTAAAATTAGGTGACCATGATAACTTCTGGCCTGCCGATGCCCCGCTTAAGGGGCCTAACGGGCCCTGCGGACCTTGTTCCGAGGTGTTTTATGATAAGGGTCCGGCTAAAGGCTGCGGCAAGGCGGATTGCGGTCCTTCATGTGATTGCGGCCGTTTTGTTGAGATATGGAACCTTGTTTTCACACAATTTGAAAGAATGCCCGATGGACGTCTTGACGAACTCCCTTCGAAAAATATAGATACGGGGATGGGACTTGAAAGGATCACATCGGTAGTGAACGACACGGAGAGTAATTTTGACACCGATCTTTTTATACCGATCACGGGCCGGGTGCAAGAAATAACCGGTAAAAGCGATGCCCTGACGCTGAACCTGGTGGCAGATCATGCCCGGGCGGCCGTTTTTGCCATAAACGATGGGGTCTCCCCCTCAAATGAAAAGAGGGGATATGTGGTGCGTAAGCTTATCAGGAGAGCCTGGCTTAGGGGGAACACCGGCAAGGGACCTTTTCTATACTCCCTGGTCCCGGATATAGCCAATATATTTCGTGACGTGTACCCAGGTATAGCAGAAAACGCTGAACATATCGCCGCCGTTGTAGAAAGTGAGGAGAGGCGCTTTGATGAGACGCTCAGCGAAGCGGTGCCTGTCCTTGAAGAGATGGTATCCCGCTCGGGAGGTGTCCTGAGCGGTGAGGATGTGTTCAAACTGGCGGATACCTACGGGATGCCGGTTGAAGTCATCGAACAGATGTGCCGGGATCGCGACGCTCGGGCATGTATCGAGGATTTTGAGGTTTTTATGTCGAGGCGAAAAGAAGAGTCCAGAAGGGGGAGTGATATTTCGTGCGA
>SLID01000114.1 GCA_007135805.1 Candidatus Omnitrophota bacterium
GCGGTCCGCAAGTCACCATTGAGACACCGCAAAACCGCGAGTCTGTTCAAGTGGTCAGCTAAGATAGCGGGCTGCCGGGCCAGATCCTCTTTGTGTTTTTCCAATATGGTTTCCCTTGCTCTCAACTTTTTTACTAAAACACCGGTGGTCAGCTGCTGCCCGTGAAGATAACGCTTGACCAACACCTCGGGAACAAAGTCAAATTCATATAACTTTGCCACTCTTATCCAGAAATCCCAATCTTCAAGTGACTGCAAATTGATATTCTCATCGAAACAGCCCGCACCGCAAAAACATTCTTTTCTGACGACAGGCAAAGAGCCGCATCCAACTACACAATATCGAAGTGTGTCAATTTTCGCATCACCCCGGACTGTCGGCACCCGTTGTGTCACTGAGCCGTGTGTTTTACCCATAAGCGAAATATATCCGCAATAGATAACCCCCACGCGGTCAGATGACATACTGAAAAGCTTTATCTGCTTTTCCAGCTTCTCGGGCATCCACTCGTCATCACTGTCCAAAAACGCTATATACTCCCCTTTTGCATCGCTGATGCCCGTATTACGGGCGGCCGCGGCTCCCTTGTTCTCTTCATGTCTGACATATCTTATTCTTTCGTCCCTGAAAGATGAAACTACATCTCTCGTCCCATCGGCCGAACCGTCATCGACCACCAATATCTCAAAATCTTGATAAGTTTGAGCAAGGACACTTTCTATCGCGCGTCCGATAAAACCGGCCCGTTCATAAGACGGTATCACTACACTGACCACTATATCCTTCCCCTTTTTTCTGCCTGAAAAATATTTTCCCCTCTTCAGATATCGTCAAGCATTCGTATCCTTTGTTTTCACTGACATACCTTTTACCAATAAAGCGGTTTTCCGCTCTTCGATGTTTTCTTGACTTTTTTTTCCTGGAATTTTCTATAGCCCCGGGGGGCCAGGTAAAGCCAGAAAATATGGCCATATGCTAACCGCTGCCGGCGTCTTTTTTTTATCGATAGCCAAAAACACTTTCTGGCATTCGGGATTTCGCCATTCAGGGAATAAAGCACCCCCAGCCGGTTGAAATGATTGGCTAAAGCGTCAGGGTAACCTTCCAACTCCCCGTAATGTTTCTTTATGAACATCTCCCTGGCCTTTATTCGCGCTTTCAGGTCGGCGGCAAGTTTCTGCGCATGAACATGGTGTTTTACTAAAATTTCCGGGACAAAATCAAATTCATAGTGTTTGGAAAGCCGGACATACATATCACCATCCTGGAGAGCCGGAAGTTTTTCATCGAAAAAACCGGCCTTATCGAAACACCCTCTCTTTATCAACGGCTTGGACCCTCCCCCGAGAAACCCATGATAAAAAGAAACGGAATGCACATATCCCCGTTCCACCGGCAAACGATTATCAATAACTTTGCCGCTTTCGTCGTCAACGACCATATGCCCGCAGTAAACAACACCTACCTTTTCGGGACTTGACAACAGCTTGTCTATCTGTTTTTCGAGCTTATCTTCGAGCCATTCGTCATCACTATCCAGAAGAGCTATGTAATTTCCCCGAGCGGCCTTTATGCCAGTATTCCTCGCCGCGGAGCCGCCCTTGTTTTTTTCATGTTTCAGATAAAATACGCGGTCATCATTAAACCCTTTAACGATCTCTTCGGTATTATCGGATGATCCGTCATCTACCACGATAAGTTCAAGGTTCCGGTATGTTTGCGTAAGCACGCTCATTATTGCCCTCCCGACCATATGTGCCCGGTTGTACGCGGGAATAACAACACTGATCAGAGGTTTGTGTTCTGCCATAGCTCTTTCCTGTACCTTTTCAGGGGAAACATATTGTTTGGTGTTGATACTACCTTCTTTTTAAAACCATGCCGGTAATATAAAGCAAAATTTTTTAGATCACGCGTCCCTCAGTCACTTGGTCTTTTCTAAAATAAAAAATCTGTAATAGGGGGCTTCAAATACGCGGAATGTCCGAATGACGGTAAAAGAACATTTTCTGATGTCATCCATGACCTTCTTCAGGCCGTAACCCTTTACGGATATTTCCCAGCAATGCTGATCAGGGACATAAGGACTTTCGGGATGGCGGAACCGCGGCAATTGCCATAGACATTTTATGGTCCCAAGTTTCGGAACATCGAACATAAATCGCGAGTATCGTCCTATATCGGGAACAGACACCACAGCATGCTTTCTGGTAATGCGGCTAAACTCTTCCACTGCCCTGAGCGCGTTTTGATAGGGCATATGTTCCAGAACCTGGCAGCACAAAACCGCCCCAAAACTTTCATCGTCAAAGGGAAGATCCGTAGCGTCAGCCACAACATCGGGTCCAAGGTCACCGTCCACATCAACGCTTGTAACGGAATATCCGGACATTTTCAGATAGTTCGACACAAACCCTCCCCCTATGCCTACTTCAAGCAAAGTTTCGGGAGCTATCCTTCGCACCTCGTCTATCTGATGCCAATAGGTGAGGAAACGGTTTTTGCTGTCGTATTTACATTTGCGATAATTCTTAGAAAATTTACCTTCCATAATTTTCCACCTTAAAGACCCGAACTCAAAGACCGTTTCCTTGTTTTTGAACCACCGCCCTTGCTCTTCTGAGAATATTACACCTTTTTCGCCATGGAGCGCCTTCCGTCAGGTTGCCTCTTCGTTCTACACTTAAACAAGCTTTCGAGAATGAAAATCGAAAAAACTGAAATAGAGCAGATAAGACCAGCCATTAACTGCAAAACGGGATTTGGATTCATATTCAAACAAAATAAACATTTGCATACTGCAAACTCATTGCTTTTACCCTTTTCTTAGAACAAGCATGTATCCATTTTTTTTAAGCCAGGGAAAGCCAAAGCGGTTTAGACCTCGTGATAGATCATTTAAGCGCACGCCGGGAAGCTTCATCGGCTCGTAGCGCCACTTAACTGCTAAAAGTTCATATCTTGAGCTTATCCTTTCCAAGGTGTGCTGACCGCCGCAAACAAGATAATGCATTATTGCTTCTGGATTGTAAGGCTTTATATGGGTAAAATCATCGTAGAAGCCTGAATGTAGTAAGGGGGAACGGATTATAAGAATGCCTTGCGGCTTTAAAACCCTGTCCATCTCAGAAAGCAGCTTATGCGCGTCTAACGGCAAAAAATGCTCTAAAAGATGAGCGCAATGCACACCGAAAAACCCCTCATCTTCAAAGGGCATTTTTCGGGCATCTCCTTGAATAACTTTATACCCTTTTTCAAGGCACAGCCTGACTGTTTCACTGCTTGAGTCAATGCCGCTAATCCTTGAACGGTCTTGCTCGATAAACCTGCCTTGCCCGCAGGCAACATCTAAAATGTTCCTACAGGATCTGAGGTATGAAAAAGCTATGAAATCTTCCTGATGTTTTTGCCCCTTGATAAACTCACACCATTTGCGTCCCAATGGACCTTTCATATGCTTAAGCCATCCTTCCATAACCGGTGATTATATCCTTAATTATAGTCTTCGTTCTACACTTAAACAAGCTTTCGAGGATAAACAGCGAAAAAACTGAAATAGCGCAGATAAGACCTGCCATTAACGCGAGATCCAGGAGCCCGACCTGCTGAATAACCCTGTTCTTTAGAAGTGTTATAACAGCGATTATAACAGCTCCGTTAACAAATGAACAGCTGATGACCTTTATAAACTGTTTTGCAGGACATTTTGTGATCTTTACGGCTGACACACTGAATCCGATCCAAGAAATAAGCATGCTGAAGAAAACCGCCAGGGCCGTACCTTCAAGACCGAAAGATATAGTCAATGGATATATCAAGAGAACTAAGACCAAAAGCCTTACACCCTGCCAGGCGGTTTCCACCTTAGGCCTGCCTAAAGCTACAAAGACAGGCCCGGTACTAGCGGCAATGGCCCGCAACAACCCGTAAAAAACCAATATGCGCGCCGTGGGGACCATGGGCATCCACTTCTCCCCTAATAATAACCTTGTAAAATCGGGGATCAGAACAAAAATCGCGGCGGCCATGGAAACTGTAAGAAAAAGAGTAATGTCCAGTATTCTCAAATAAGACTCCTTAAGCCGCTGAATATCCTCCTGAAATTTGGCATACGCGGGAAAAGTCACCTGAGAAATAACATGAGCGATTTCCGTGGCGGAAATATTGGAGATGCGGTAAGCCATCTGATAGAATCCGAGGGCGGCGGCCCCGAGCAGGCGACCCACAAAAATATCGTCCCCATGAACAACAAGGAACAGTATCATCCATGAAACAGTGATCCACTTGCCGAAACTGAAAAGCTCTTTACATCGCTTGACATCTAACACGATCCGCGGCCTGTAGGGGTGGATAAAATAGGAAACCACGACAGTGGTGGCCTGCCCCGCAAAAAGGCCCAGAACAAGCGCCCATACGCTACGCAAGATAAATGCCGTGGGGATCACAACCGCTAAAGAAACCAGTGTACCGGCTAAAGAATAGACAAACACCTTGTTGAACTGAAGTTCCTTTTTAAAGTAGATGACCCCGATATTAGCGCACGGCTTCAAGAGCTCAGAAAAGGCCAGAATTCTCACCAGGAGCAAAGCCGCGGGTTCTTTGAAAAAATCAGCGACCAACGGCGCCCCAAAAAATAATATCCCGCCCAAAATAAATCCCCGTATGATCTGTACCGTCCATACGGTATCAAGATATCCTTTGACATCGTCTTTCCGTTGGATGATAGCGGTGTCAAACCCGGTTTTTGAAAAAGATTCCAGTATCGAGAGCGCCAAAAGAGCCACACCAAAAAGACCGAAATCCCTGGGAGCTAAAAGACGCGCCAGTACGATTATACGCAGAAAACCCAGCGCAGCATCTATCGCGCGCAACCCGAAAATCCAGGCGCCCCCACGCACCACTTTAGGGAATAATGAATTATTGTCGATCATCACTGTTTTGTTCCCGGTCCTGTCCGGGTTCGACCCGGTTGATAATTTTACGGTAAACAGAACGCGCGAAGCCGTACAATCCGATCTTTTTCGATGCCCCGCATACTACCCCCTCAATAAAACGCCTGATCTTGAATGGCGTGACAAAAGCGAACTTTTTCAAGACCTCAAGGCGGCAGAGGTACCCCATCGCGGTTTTGTAGTCATTTTGGAACGAAATATTTTTGCCGCCTTTCCGGCAGATCGCGCTTATACGGTTATCGATCGACTGGACCTCAAACCCGTTTTTGAGCAGTAAGTTCGATAAAGTCGTCCTTGAAAAACAATAATTGTGGGTTATCCTCAGGTATCCGAGAAAATCAAGATCATAGAAATTGAAGAAAAGATTATGAATGCCGGGTACTTCCACATAAAGTAAAGCTTTTTCGCCAAGCAAAGACCTCACACGGGATAACTCGGAATTAGGGTCGGATAAATGCTCAAGGACATGTGACATGATTATAAGATCCGGATCTTTTTCAAACGAACAGCCGGCAAGAGTGCCCGCGCGAAGGTCAAGCCGGTATTCCCTTACGCCGAATCGCACACTCTCCTCATCCAGGTCGAGACCGGACACCTCATACCCTTTGTCACGGAAAAAAGCCAGGATCCCTCCCGCGCTGCAGCCGACCTCCAGGATAAACGACCCCTTGGGGGGCAGTATCCCTATTGCCTTAAGATAAGAAAATATCTTCTGCCCGTGAAAGTACTGGTCTACAAATTGCTCCCTGCCAGGTTTTTGCCGAGAAAGATCCATCCGGATGAACTCCTCATGGTAAAATTCTTCCAATGACCGTCCGTCAAGACGCGGATTTGTCTGTACAAGACCGCAGTCCCGACAGATCACTGCCGATAATGGAAGACCGAAACGGTCTTTTTGTGAAAGCGTCTCAAAGGAACTCCCTCCGCAAACCGCGCAGAGAACTTTCTCGGTTTTGTAACGGCCGCTGTCCAGCTTGTCTTCTATTTGCCGCTTGACCATTTGCTGTACCGGTGTCAGATCTACCACGGGCCTTCCGTCGTATTTGTATCTTTCGCCTAACATGGTCTCCCTTCCCTGGATGACCGGTAACAAAGCATGATCTTCTCTTTGATCTTCCCGACATCCCGTATGGGTATAACATACCCGTTCTCGCCCTCCCGGATCAGTTCTTTGGAACCGGTATTTTCAGTAAGTATAACCGCAAGCCCACAAGCAAGAGCCTCCGCTACCACCCTGCTCCACGCGTCGTTAAGAGAAGGCTGCACCAGAACATCCGCCTGCTCGTAAGCTTGCCGGACATCACCACTTTGGACAAATATGTTTGTACTTCCTTGGACCAAACAATTGACCCATCTTGCAAGCTTCCGGGTGGGCGCCGCGCCAAACAACATAAGTTCCGTACCGGGCAGGGCAAGTTCCTTGAACGCCTTTATAAGATAGTGAATTCCCTTCTGCGGGGTAAATCTCCCCACATACAATATACAAAAGATATCGCCGGTCTTGATTTTTTTCTTACATTGTGGCATATGATCGGTTTTGACCGGCATATATCTCAATTTTTCTTTTCTTATTCCTGCGGCAAGGAAAGTCTCTAACGCCAAGCGCGAAGGCATAATTATCTCATCCGCGATCTCGTACTCGAGAAGTATCTTTTTTCTTAGCGCCTCGCCCAGCCACTCATCGTCAAAACCGGTTATTTCACTTTCCTGCCGGTGCAATTCCCATACAAAATCGATGTGCAGTGAATTAGTGTACAGGATCCTTAGAAGGCCATTCTTGCCGGCTTTTTTAAAAATATGTAAGGCCGTTCCCGCCTGCGCGTATACAGGTGAGTAGGGCTCGAGGTGGCGGGAAGCTAAAAGATCGAAAAGTGCCCACTCAAAAAAAGTGAACCAGGCATGATGCCAGCGTAGTGGCGTACATGAAAGTATACGCTTAAAAGGCAATGTATTAACTCTCTTGAAACTGTGGGGGCCGTTCTCAAAAAGAGAAAGATCCGCTCCAGCGGCTATGAAACAAAAAGGCATGTCCCGGCTTATGGCGCTCGCTACGGAAAAAGCGATAGATGATATCGCCTTACGGGAACCCAGGTCCGAGCCGTAAAAAAACTGTCCTTTTTGTTGTTCTTTTTCCAACTTGGCGGTTATGGCGCGGGCGCAAATAACCGACGGCCTGTCCTCGGTATTCGCAAATGTCCTCTTGAACATGTCCCGCCGCCTTTCCCCGAACTCTTCCGGGACTGTGAGAGCCCCGAATACCGCCTCAAGCATTGAAGGAACACTTTCAAGCACCTTACCGCAGGCCCAAACGGGATAGCGAGACTCGTTTTCTCTATCTCCTTTTTTTGTGTTAAAAAAAAGAACCGGTTTATCGAAATACAGCCACTCAAACGCGGAACTTGAAACATCGGTGATGTAGATATCTGCGCATGCCATATATTCAAGATTGATCTTATTCCGCGTGGCTAAAGTGATATTCCCTGAACTTGTTGCCCGTCTTACCAGCTTTGGATGTTTCCTGGCAAGGTCCGGGTGGGGCATGAAGATGACATTGTATTTTCCACTCCGGCTGAGTTCTTCGAGCAGGTCCAGCCCCGCGTCAAAAAAAGAACTTTGTGACGGGTCAAAGTGGGGATTGTAGAGTACTACCGGTTTACTGTCTTGAAATAAACTCTTCGGGACCGGCTCGTGGTAATGAAAAAAATCGAATTTTGAATAACCGGCAATGAGGTAATTATCAAGCTTACCTGCCTTTTCCTCAAGACGTTCAAGCTCACCCGGGCCGGGAACAAGTATAAGGTCGTAATCTTTTATGTGGGGATCGGTGTATCCGCGGTTCTCAGGGCCGTGAAAAGTATATATCCACCTGGTCCGCACACCCAGACGGCGGAACACATTATCATAATAGTCGGATACAACCACCGCTTTGGGCCTGTGCATGCAAAGGCGGCATAACAGAACAAACCAGTTCACATTGAACCCGGTATGGCCATACCAGGGATGTTTTATCCTGATAAAGTGAACGTTATTGGGGATCGCCGCCAGTTCCCGCTCGATGAGGCCACTGGCTTCGCAGCTCGTGCTCAGTACGGTTACCTCGGGCGCGTTTTGGCATCTGGAAAGCTCAATAGCTATGAAAAGCGAATGGTATATGTGATGAACAGACTGGTTGTAGCAAAAATATATTCGTTCGGGCTCCGGTTTCAAGGCCCTGTAAACAGACAAACAAAACCCTATGATCGAAGAAGCGACTTTAATAGTGATCTTCCTCATAAATGCAAACATATTCAGGTTATTTCTTTTCGCCGGCTGATGTCGGGCAGGACAACCACAATGGCCGCCAGAAACCAGAAAGGCTCCATAATGCGTATCAGTATAAAGAATTCTATGGCGACGCCCATGGCAAGCAAACCCGCGAGAGCGCATATAAAACCCAGAGCTATACCCTGCCCGGCATCATCGACCTCCGGATCATTGAATGTCCTGAAAGCCGCTTTAAAAAGAGTTGACATTATCCAGATAAAGACCAGAAAACCCACAATACCCGTTTCGCGTAAAATTCTGGTATACTGCACATCCGACACGGACCCGCCGCCCGGCACGCCCCTTCCGAATATGGGCCTTTCAAGCCAAACCTTGAAAGACGCCTGCCAGGAATCGACCCTCAGAGCGGCCGATTCCGCCACGGTGAATGATCGTCCCATCACCGCGTATGTCCTTCCCGGAAGAAAAGTTGAATGGAAACGCTCCTCGACCGTTTCAGGCATGAAAAAGAAGGACAGGATTAACATCACAAAAAGGGCCACTACCAGAGAATCCCTGTTTCTCCTGGTGAATAGCAGGAACGAAACTAAAACGACCATCATTCCCATCCACCCGGCCCTTGAAAGCGTGAACAGAAAAGGTATTATCAAAAAAGCCAGAAAACCCGACAGCAGGATCCTTCTTTTCCCGCGGCGGGCATACAGCA
>SLID01000115.1 GCA_007135805.1 Candidatus Omnitrophota bacterium
CATGGAAGATGGTACTTGCCGGTGAGCAAGTTCTTGTAGAGCGGCTGGTGCATATGCCACAAAAAAGCCACAGAAAGTTTATTTTCCATATGACTCTTATAGTCGGTACTACCAAAGTAGTCAAGACAAATCGGCGGGAACGGTGAGTCGCGTAGAGATCCTAGTGAGAAAATTTCGCGCTGTAAAAAAAGAAACCCCGGGACCTTAATTCGCCCGGGGCTTCCGCGCTCGCCAACTCAGCTTGCGCAATGAACAAAACACCTACAAGACAAGTTTACCACAAAAAATCCTAAAAGCCAGTTTTTCTTACTTTTTTTAAACTAACATTAAAGACAACTATTGCTCAACCCATAGTATTAGTCCAGGAAAGGTCGCGCCATTCGGACGTTATACACAGAATGATCCCCAGCATCATGATGCTTTAAAATATTACGCGGGCAGCGGCGAGTCCAAGACATGTGGCAGATACTGTATTGAGCGGGGCGGGACCTGTCATATGTCTTCTCGCCTACTTTAACCGCCCTTTGGGGCCGTAAAAGTTGGCTCGTTTTTTTCGGAAGCCACCGGGACGAGCGAACTTTTACTCGGTTAAAAAGGCTTCGAAGATCACATGACAGTTCCCGATGTCTCCGCGACACAGGACCTGCCGCATGCCTTCTTGCTTGATCTTATCCGAAGATCGGCATCTCTCAGATAGCGGTATCATGATGTTTTTACGGCGGATAAAAGATATTACACGGGTAATTAGGCAGTTACTCTGGACCGGCCTTGCGCGAGAACCTCCGCATGCGGCCTTTCGACGGATTGAAGTAACCATGCATAATTTGAGGAAACTCTTTTTTCACCATTTCTATCGTTTCACTTACACCCCGCATGCGCCGGGGAGAAGAACGCTCGCCTAACTGTTTGAAATACTGCAGCGGATCATAGTTGAGGTTACGCCACTGTATCATGTCCACTCCGTAACGGTCCAGAAAACGAAGTAAAGGCCCCGACTCCGCGTAAGAGTCGGTAAAACCGGGCATGACCAGGTAATTCAAGGAAACAAAACCAGAAGCTTTTTTCGCGGCTTTTATGGACGAAACAACATCATAAAAGCTATACCCCCTGGGCCTGTAATATCCGCGGTACGGCTCTTCCCTTACGCTATTCACGCTTACCCTCATCGAATCGAGGCCTCTGTCAAAAAGCCGCTCCACGATATCGGGTCTGGAGGCGTTCGTATTGAGATTTATTATTCCTTTGGAAGTTTTTTTTCTTATAAGACCCACGGCGTCCATCAACACCTTTCCGACCATAAGAGGCTCCCCTTCACATCCCTGTCCGAAACTTACAACAGGATCTTTCACGCCGCTCATGTGATAAAGAGCCACTTCGGATATTTCTTCGGGACTGGGCACGAACGAAATGCGGGGTTGCGTGACCGGAATGCTCTTGCCTGGCTGGAAAGATATGCATCCTCTGCAGAAAGCGTTGCAGCGGGGCGAAGCCGGAAGAGGGGCCTCGTACCTCCGCAAAAAAAAGTTCCGGCCCGCCGGGCAGCAGTATTCCAAAGCGCATCTTTCTAGGTGGCGTACAAGCCGGTTCTTCGGGAATAAGGCCGTGACCTCTTTGACCCCCTTCCTTAGACGGGCCAAATCCATTCCCGAGACTTCCTGGCGCTTTTCCCTGTCCACCCTTACGGCGGCGGCAAAAAACCTGCCCTTGTTAAACGCCACAGCCGCGTAACTGAAAAGGGGCAGATAAGCAGGTTTACCGCTACCATAGGCCAGCGCGTATGATGCCGAAAAAGAGACCGTGTATCCCGGAGCCAGAAAGGCCGCTACAGCGAAACATTCTTCGTTTTCCGCCGATACCGGGTTATGGTCGAATGTTAAGAACCTTCCGGACCGGGGATCGAAACCAACGGGTTTACGGCCGGGTAAAAGGAAAAGGTCGCTGTCGGGATGGATCTCCACGAGGTCAGAACGCTTTAAACGGAAGTAATGCCCCGCCTTCATCCCCGCCGGCTCTATCCCTGGGACATCGTAAAGGCGGCCTTCCCTGTCGGCTACAAGCAATGAGAGACCGGCGAAACTTGTTCCCATATTATCAGTCCAGTTCGATGCCCACCGGGCAATGGTCGCTTCCATGGACATCATTCAGCATGAACGCGTTTTTCAGACGGGGCAGCAGTTCTCGCGTAACAAAAAAATAATCTATGCGCCAACCCACGTTTCTTTCCCTTGAACGTGTTTTGTAATCCCACCAGGAATAGTGCCCGGGCTCGTCATTAAAATGCCTGAAAGTATCTATGTAGCCGTGGCTAACGAATTTGTCTACCCATTTTCTTTCGACAGGCAAAAAACCCGATACATTCTCGTTCTGCTTCGGCCGCGCCAGGTCTATCTCCTTATGAGCCGTATTGAGGTCGCCGCACACAATTATGTTACGCTCTTCCAGGCTGTCCACATATTTCAGGAATTTCCCGTAAAAATCCATCTTGTAGGCCAGCCGTTCGGGGCTCCTCCCGCCATTGGGAAAATAGACATTCGCGAGCACCACATCTTTTACTCGAAGGATCAGGGCCCTTCCCTCCGTATCAAAACCGCGACTGACAAAATCCGTGTCCACTCGCGAGGGTTCGACCCTGGTGTAAATCGCGACTCCGGCGTAACCTTTTTTTTCGGGGCTGTTCCAGAAAGAACGGTATCCCGGCACATCAACCAGTTTTTTTTCAAGTTGTCCGGCATGGGCTTTAGTTTCCTGGAGGCAAAGTATATCCGGGGATTCTTTTTCCATCCATTCCAGAAAACCTTTCCCGGCCAAAGCTCTTATGCCGTTCACATTCCATGACAATATCCGCATGATACCACTCCTATCAGGAAATTCTGACAAACTCGCCCAGGACCTCTACACAGCCCGTACGCGGGAACATGTCGAAAGGACGCAATCTGGAGAGTTGCCATTTCCCGGAACGCGTGATAACCTCGGAATCCCGGGACATGCGGGCCGGGTCACAGGAAAGATAGTACAAAAAATGTATCTCGGGATGAGCGCTCAACATCTCAAGGAGGCCGCTTCCAACGCCCTTTCGGGGCGGGTCCAGGAGTACCGTATTAAGAGCTCCCTTTTCTCTTTCAAAAAGAGCGCGAAAATCTTTTTCGGCGTTCTGACGGTAGAATTTTATATCGCGAAGACCCAGCATCCTTACGGTGTTTTTAGCGCAGTCTATTGAAACCCTGTTGTCGTCGACGCCTATGCGAGCGCCGAATTCACCTTCGACGGTAAAACTGAAAAATCCCGCCCCGGAGTATATGTCAAAAAATGTCGAGCCCTTACTTTCGGGCAACATCCATTTTTCCAGAGTTTCGGATATATTCTCGGCTACGCGTCTGTTGCACTGGGAAAACCCTTTAGGAGAAAAATACATCGTTTTCCCGCGGTATGTGTCGGTGAAAAATCGTTCTCCGGAAGTACGCGATGACCATACCTTACCGTTGTGGTCGGCCTTAAGAGTTATATCGCTGTGGGAATGTCCTTTCGTATGCGCGGCAATGTCCTCACCTATCGCCGGCACCGCCACGGGACATCTATCCACCTCAACAACGGCGCGGCTGCCCCGCGAAAAATATCCGTACCCCTTCGCTCCCTTATGCAGGGTAACACTGGCGCGATACCCATACTCGGACGGCGAAGCGACTATATCCTCCAATATACCGCCGGTCTCAAAACCGCCGATACGCTTGAAAAGCTCGCTGACCTGTGATCTTTTGTGATAAAGTTCTTTCTCGTACGAGATGTTCTGTAACTGGCATCCTCCGCAGGCGCCGAAATACGGGCATACCGGATCTATACGGTCCGGGGAAGGTTTTTTTATATCCTTAACCACGGCCTCACAATAGCTTGAAGTCTCTTTTTGGATCTCAACCGAAGCTTCATCCCCGGGAACGGCGCCTGTTACAAAGCAGACCTTTCCTCCTATTCTGCCTACTCCTCTGCCCCCGTAAGCAAGAGACTCCACTCGCAAATTTTCAATCTTGCCCATATGTCCTTTCCAAAAAACCGGGGGGCCCTCTCCCCTTCAGGGAGAAGGTCCCCCGCGTAACACTTTAAACGCCACGGTGTTCACATTTCGTGACGCGATTCCAGCAATCCTTCCCTGTAACCAGCGGCATAACCCGCCCTGTAGGCGTTTTCATACCCTTCCTGGTAGCCGTCGGAATACGCCCTCTGAGGAGACATCCTGTCGACCTCTCTGGTATCGGCCACTTTCTCGCCGCTTATCGAATCGAGAAGAGCCCCTCCGACTATATTAACACCGGCTCCGGCAAGAGCTCCTTTCCAAAGGTCCCCTCCCCTGGCTCCGGAAGCGGCGCCTCCCACAGCCCCCGAACCGGCCCCGAGAAGGCCCTGTCTCAGTATATCCGACGAGCGCCTGTCCGCCGCGCTCTCGGCAGCGGAAAAAAATACTAAAGCGAACGCCAAAAGCAAAAACACGCTCAATGATCTTGACATCATAATTTTCTCCCCGGTTTATCTGTCACGAAAACCCTCACGAAGACCGTCCCTGTAGCCCTGGGTGTACCCCGCCTTATAGCCGTTCTGATACCCATCCTCATACCCCTGAGAATAGGCGTCTCTCGGCGGCACGGAATCTACCCTTTGAGTGCTGGAAACCCTCTCACCGCTCAAAGAATCCAGCAGAGCCCCGCCGACGATATTGACACCGGCTCCGGCAAGTGCTCCCTTCCATACATCTCTGCCTTTAGCTCCTGAAGCGGCTCCACCCACTGCGCCTGATCCGGCGCCGAGAAGTCCCTGCCGCAATATGTCCCTTGAACTGGAATCCGCTCTGGAAAGATCTACCGGCACCGCCATGACAAGCGACATTATCACAATACCCAAAAATATTTTCGCTACCATATCGCACCTCCTGTATATCCTTATCATGCTACCTGTCTGTTATCTGCCTAACCCCACTTGCTTTGACGCCTCCATGTTATCATAAGTTCCCGTTTTGGTGAAATAAAAAACCGGTTCCCGCTCTCTGCTGTACCTATTCGATCGCGCACCCCTGGCAGGTGCGCCGGCGCGCGAATTCCGAGTCTATAAGATTTATCGCCCGGATCTTGTCGTTTATCCATAGCGGAGCTATGAGTTTCTCCCCGCGGGCATCGGACACCAGTCTTAATACGACACAGTCACCCGGCACATTTTCAAGAAAATCACACACCACGCGCGCGTATTCTTCCATGGTAAAAAGAGGGACCTCGTTCTTAAAATACTTCCGCGCGAGAGCGGTCCCTTCAAGGACATGCAGCACGTGAAGTTTTACCCCCCACACTGGAAGACGTGAAATTTCCCGGGCGGTATTTATGATATCATCTTTCGTTTCCCCGGGAAGTCCCAGAATTACATGGACCGCGACCTTTATTCCGCGTTCAGCGGTCATTTTCATGGCATTCTCGGCCTGCTGAAAAGTATGTCCCCGCCCGATAGCGTGAAGAGTGGAATTTTTAGCGCTCTGGATACCGTATTCCACCCAGACGTCGTAGTCACCCGCGTATTCCGCTATAAGGTCAAGTTTTTCACCGTCGACGCAATCGGGTCTGGTCGAAACAGCGAGAGCCACGACTGAGGGAAATTCCCTTATGGGCTCTAAAGCTCTCCTGAGGTCAGCGGCCGGGGCATTGGTAGGTGTAGCGTTCTGGAAATACGCGATGTGTTTTTTTATCCCTCCGGCGGCCGATGCTTTTATCCCCGAAGAAAGTTGTTCCCTTACGGACACCCCCCTCATTTGTGAACCGCTAAAGGACGATCCTTCACAATAAACGCATCCCCCCGCGCCGGAGACCGGATCCTTATGAGGGCAAGGAAATCCGGGATCAAGACATACCCGCCTGACCTTCTCCCCAAAACGTTCTTTAAGATATTCGCTAAAACGGTAATATCGCCTCATGCTGCCCATGGCGCCTGCACCTTCCCATCCTTCGACTTTACACCGGCGGGATAGCGGAGATCTCCCCACTGAAAAGGCCTAAATAGCCGCGCCGCGCTTTCCCGCGCTGTCCGACGAAAGCCGGACCATAAGTATGGATATGGCGGCGGGTGTAACCCCTGAGATCCGTGCCGCCTGGGAAAGCGAGACAGGCCTTACCTTGTCCAATTTTTCACGTATCTCATTTGAAAGACCCTGAACCGACAAATAATCAAACCCCTCAGGGATGGTTATCCGGTCAAGGGAAGCCATCTTTTTTATCCGGGCCTTTTCTCTTTCGATATAGCCGGTGTATTTTATGTCCACTTCAAGGGAAACTTTTTCGTAATAAGACAATTCTTCGAGTCCGGGGCAGGCCCGGGCGATGTCATCGTACGAAATATCCGGACGCCTTAGAACATTCGCCAGTGAAACTCCCCCCTCCCCGAGAGATATCTCCCTCTCCCGGAGGAATTCCGGCATACTGCCGGCCGCGCTGACCTTGACAGATTCAAGAGCGGCGCGCGCCCTAAGCACTTTTTCCTGTTTAGCCCGGACCCTCTCGACCGTGACCCGGTCTACAAGACCCAGGTCGAAACCCAGATCCGAGAGACGTTCCGGGGCATTATCCTCCCTTACAAGTATCCTGTATTCCACGCGGGATGTGAACATGCGGTACGGTTCGGTAGTCCCCTTAGTTACAAGATCATCGATAAGAACACCTATATAAGCCCTGGGCCGGTTCAAAACTACCTGGGACTCTCCCCGAGCTTTCCGGGCCGCGTTTATTCCCGCCATTAAGCCCAGAGAAGCGGCTTCCTCATAACCCGTAGTACCGTTAACCTGCCCGGCCAGAAAAAGCCCGGAGATATGTTTCGCCTCAAGCGCGTGGGAAAGCTGTGTGGGATCTGCATAATCGTATTCTATGCCATAAGCGGGCTTGACCATTTCGACCTTCTCAAGTCCCCTGATACTGCGGTACATATCCTTCTGGACATCGACAGGAAGACTGGTGGAAACACCGTTAGGATAAAAATCGCGGGTATTAAGTCCTTCCGGTTCAAGAAAGACCAGGTGAGAATCCCTTTCCGGAAATCTGACCACCTTATCTTCTATGGCGGGACAGTACCTCACTCCCCTGGCCCGGATCTTGCCGGAATAAAGCGGTGACCGGTCAAGTGAAGACCGTATTATGGAATGGGTCCTGGAGCTGGTCCTGGTGATATAGCATTCAAGCTGCGGCAGACCGACCGATAAAGTCGAGAACGAGAAAGGTATAACGGGATGATCCCCGGGCTGGCTTTCAAGACCGTCGAAATTTATTGTCCTCCCATCCAGCCGCGCGGGGGTGCCGGTCTTAAGCTTGCCCATCCTGAAACCCAGGGAAGCCAGACTTTCAGAAAGGCCTTTAGACGGGCTCTCTCCCATCCTGCCCCCGGGAAATTGTTCGAGCCCGATATGCATGGTCCCGTTCATGTACGTTCCCGCGGTTATTACGACACATGCCGCCGTGTAACAGGTTCCCGACGCGCCTGTTATGCCCCGGCACTCGCCACCCGAAGACATCACGCTTACCGCTTCGTCTTCGATCACATCGAGACAGTTCTGGGAAAAGATCTTATCTGACATGTGATCGTTGTACCTCTGCCGGTCTATCTGCATCCTGGACGAACGAGCGGCATAACCCTTTGAACGGTTGAGCATCCGGTATTGTATACAACTCTTGTCGGCAGCCCTGGCCATTTCTCCTCCAAGGGCGTCCACTTCTTTTACAAGCTGCCCCTTTCCGATGCCGCCGATGGCCGGGTTACAAGAGGTGTACCCTATGGCATCTTTCTTCATGGTAATAAGAAGAGTGTCGACCCCCATCCTCGCGGACGCCAGTGCGGCTTCACATCCAGCGTGACCTCCTCCAACCACTATTACAGAATATCTTTTAGTCATGCTCGCTCTTTTTTTTAGATATGCCTTCGATCCTGCCATACTTTAACGAAATTCGATACGCTCCGGTCATAAGCGCTTTCAATATCATCCGGAAAAAAACAGGCCGGTATCTGTCCGGAACCAAGGTGATAATGCAGGCAATCACAGCACATGCCTTTTCTTGGGCAGGGGCTGTAGGAACAGTTACACCTCGACATATTTTGCTTTTTCTTGCATTCCATACCATCCTCCCTTTTTGAGGCCGCCATCCCCAGCATCCTGAGGTATCCGTTCAGGCGGCGCTCCCCTTTTGGTTCCCGGAAGGGGAGCAAATTTTGTTATAGCGAATTGCGGTTTTATATTCAGCCCGTTAAAAAAACACACATAACGGAGCTCCGTCACGAACCGGACGCGGCACTACATACAACAATGGCGGTAGTGCTTTGCTCCGGTATCATCTGGTGATCTTCGGTAAGCTCAATGCCGATACGGTCAGTTATTTCAAGAAGCTGAAATATTTTTTTCTGGTCTTTGAGATCCTTCCAGACAGGATATCCGGGGCTATATCTTTTCCCGCTCCCTTCGGGTAGGCCCAACTCCCGGCATATCCTGAAATGCACATAAGAGGCAAGCGCCTCGGCCAGGTTGACGCCCAGACCATGAAGATAAAAAGCTTTCGCGTTCTGTCCACTGTCAGAAAGGGCCCCGACAGCTTTGGTTATTTCGCCCCCGACAGTGACTGCCTGAAAAGCCACAAGGTCATACGGGTAAAAATGATCGCTTAAAGGCCTTCCTCCCGGCACGTCGGGAAAGTCTATCGTCACGAGAACTTTCTTATCAGGAGCCAATACCTTCATCTTTCTGCCTTCCACGCCGCACCTGAAATAACCGTAGACCGCCTTCATATCCAACCACCCTTTACGCAGCGCCTCTTCTTTAAGTTCGGCAAAGACTGTCTCATACTCGTCCCCTATGAGACGGGTCCTCTCCCCGATGTCTTTTACGTTCGAACCCCATGAGAGCTCAAAAAGCATCTTTTTATCTATGTGTTGAAAAACCTCATCGGCGGGAATATTGCTCAGAGACCTCACCCCATAGAAAGGCGGTTCGGGAGTAGTCTCGAGGGAAGGCTTCTTCACTCGAACGTCCGGCATCCCGCTTGTCCGGGGAACACTATCGGTCTCTCCGCTCTCCACCGCGCATCTTTCCCTGTATTGCCGGAGCAATTCCTCTTTTTTGCCCTCCTCGACAAGCATCTTCATTATGTTGAGCCCCGCGAAGGCGTCTCTGGAATAGAACACACCCCCTCCGTACACCCGACCCCCGTCAAGCTTCGCGATATCTATCGCGAAACTTTCGTTAACGGGCGCCCCTCCCACAACAATGGGATATTCAAGACCGGCCCTGTCCATGGCCTCCACGCATCTTTTCATGTGCCGGGACGTAGACACCAAAAGGGCGCTCAGGCCGACGGCGTCGGGCTTTATCTTACGGGCCTGGTCCAATATGCGCTCTACCGTAACCTGTTTGCCGAGATCCGTAACATCAAACCCGTTATTGGCCAGTATCATCTTGACGAGATTTTTGCCGATATCATGAACATCCCCTTCAACCGTAGCGAGTATTATCTTCCCCCTTTTTCTCGCGTCACCAGGCTTGATATGTTTTTCAAGATATTCCAGGGCCCTGCTCATGACCTCAGCGGCCTGGAGCACATACGGCAGGACCATTTCACCTTTGTCGAGTTTTTCTCCTACCCGCTCCATTGTACCCATAAGTATTTCATTAATTATCTTTTCCGCGGGAACCACAGCCAGGGCTTCCTTAACAAGGGGTATTATCCGGGAAGAGTCTCTCGAAATAACACATCGGGATATTCTCTCCTCTATTGGAATATCTTCCGGGATCGACCTTTCCGGAGGCGGGGCGTTTTCTTTGGACGGGTCCTTAGCGGAAAAGTAGTCCATGAAAAGGTTGAGAGCTTCGGGGGATCTATTGAACACAAGGTCCTCCGCGAGTTTTCTCTCATGCCTGTCAAGGTCCCCCGCGGGAATGTATTCCGACGGGTCCACTATCGCCATATCAAGACCCGCCTCGACCGCCGCGCCGAGAAAGGCCATGTTAAGGACCTTTCTGGAGGGACGTGAAAATCCAAAAGAAACATTGCTCACTCCCAGCACTGAAAAGACCCCGGGATATTTCTTTTTCAACATACCAACGGCTTTTATGGTCTCAACGGCCGAACCCTGGTACTCTTTTTCGCCGGTCCCGAGCGTGAACGTAAGCAGGTCAAAAACAAGGCGTCCGGGAGAAAGCCCATAGTCCTTGCCTGCCATGCGATAAAGCCTGTCCACTATTTCCATTTTTCTTTTCGCGGTCTTTGCCATTCCTTTTTCATCTATGGCCAGGCAAAGCACAAACGCGCCGTGTTCACGCGCCAGAGAAAACACCTTGCCGGCCTTAATGCCCCCGTCCTCAAGGTTAGCGGAATTTATAACCGCCGTTCCGGGGTAACATTCCAGCGCTTGCTTCATAACATCGACATCCGTGGTATCTATCACGAGAGGCACTTCGACACTTTCCGCGAGACGCCTGACCAGCAAAGCCGCGTCTTCCCGTTCGGTAGAACGGGATGTAAGCGCCACACAAAGATCCAGAAGATGCGCGCCGGCGCGCTCCTGGGTCTTGGCCAGCTCCACTATTCCGTCATGGTCATCATTCTCCACAAGAGACTTCATTTTGCGCGACCCCTGAGTATTCATCCTCTCGCCTATCCTGACCGGACGGGGCATCGTGGCAAGGTCAAAGCCCCTGTAGGAACTGGCGCAAAAATGTCCCGTGAAGAACTCACGCTTGGCGTACTTTCCCAGCTCCGCTCTGACGGCCTCAATATGGCCGGGAGTAGTGCCGCAACAGCCGCCTATGAGGTCTATCCGGTATTTCTCGGCGAGCCGAACCATGATCCCGGCCATTTCGCTCGGGGACATGGGATAAACCAGTCTGCCCCGGTCTTCGGCGGGCATTCCGGCATTAGGCACGCATGACACAAAACAAGGGGCATAAGAACTCAAAAGCCGTATGGCGCCTTCCATCTCCGCCGGCCCGGTACTGCAATTCAAGCCCACGACATCTACCCCAAGAGAACCCATAACCCCCATAAAAGCCGAAACATCCGACCCCAAAAGCATCCGCCCGTTGTTTGACAACGTCGCGTGGGCCATGACGGGGAGATCTTTTCTTTTTTCTTTCAAAGCCTGTCTGGCGCCGTTAACGGCGGCTTTCATCTCAAGAAGGTCCTGTCCGGTCTCTATCAGGATGGCATCGGCGCCCCCGTCTATTATGGCCGCGGCCTGATCACGGAAAATTCCCACAAGTTCGGCGTAAGTTAAGGCCCCAATGGAAATGTCGGAAGATGACGGCAGTTTGCCGGTGGGGCCCATTGTTCCGATGACAAACCGGGGCCATTTGCCCGTACTGAACCTTTCAGCCTGTTTCCGGGCAAGACGCGTAGACTCCATATTTATCCCGTACGCGTCGCGGGCGAGGCCATATTCACCGAGTTTTAGGGCATTCCCGCCGAATGTGTTGGTCTCAACCGCGTCAGCGCCCGCCTCAAGGTAATCAGCGTGAATTCCCGAGACCGCTTCAGGGAAAGCGACAGAGAGGCGTTCCATACAGCCAGAGGCCATATCCGTTAGTTTTTCACGGCCTATCTTGTCCTCAATGTAGGTACCGAACGCGCCGTCAAGTATAAGTGTCTTTACGCGGAGCGTTTCCCTGAGACCTTTGCCCATCATATCCTCTCTACCTGGGATACTTTTACCCAGCCTTCCATACCGTCACTTCTCCTTACCCTGTACCAGCCCCTTTTTTCCTCTGTTATGATAACACCACCGCCCTCATGCAAGGTAAAAAACTTGGTAGCCGTATCAAAAGGACCAAAAAGAGCATCCGCCGCGGGGACAACGGTAACCGCATAAGAATCTTTTTCTCTGAGTTTGGAAAAAACTACTATCGAACTCAAAAAAACGAAAATGGCCGTTAGGGCCGCCAACATGATCATTTTCTTTCGCGCGCCGCCGACTGTTGCCGCAAGAGCTAGAAAAACAAACACAAGAAAAAAAGAAAATGAAGTTATGGCCGTTAGTTCGTTTAAGGTGAAAAATCGGGCGTACAGTTTTACCGGACGCCATGAAAGGAATCCGCTTCGGGGAGGGACCCTTCCCGCCACCATACTTCTGGCAAACCTGTAGTTACTCCTGATATCTGGGTCCCGGGGAGAGATAGCGAGAGCCCTTTTGTAGTTCAGTACAGCCCTGCCTATTTCCCCGCTCTTGAGATAGGCCCCCGCCAGGTTATAGAACAAAGAGGCGCTGGTCTTACCTGACGAAAGGGCTTTTTCAAATTTTTCCGCGGCGGCGTAGTAATCTCCCTCCTCATACGCGCGGTTACCCTCTTCGAAATATCTTTTTACGTTCTCTTCCGCGTCAGAAAAACCTGGTCCCATAAGAATAACAGATAGTGCCGCCGCTATCACGATGAATAACGCCTTCATGTTTCCTTTTCCGGCGCTCCCCCGCGCCGGGCCGGACCTTGCGTTCAATTTTTCGACATGGTCTATTACTTTTCTCGTGTCCTCATACACTTTCCTGTGGCCGCCGTCCCCAGTTGCCGAAGAGGCATACCTGGCCATCTCGCACCTGGAAAAGATACCCTCAAGTTTACTTATGATATCCCTGTCCGCTCCGCGCAGGGAAAGTATTTCAGATATCTCATGTGACATTACTCGTCCAGGAGACAGGTCAAACTTATTACCGAGATATTCCTGAAGCGTTTTCTGTATAGCGTCGTAAAAACCGGGATAGTCTCCCCGGGCAAGAAAAGAACGGGCTCTTGCAAGGTCCGATCGGGCTTTTCGGGGAGCTTTCAACGATCTTGCGTACCTCCTGTCCGTCCTTATTTTTGTTCTTTTCCTGTGCGAAAAATAGAAAACAAAGAACGCCAAAGGCGCCAGTAGCTGCAGCGCCCAGAAATAAGGTTTTCTCAAAACAACATGCTCATCGGGGACCAACCGGCCGATACTGTATTTTATGTGCAATATATCCCTTCCTATCTCTTCTTCGGGCTGAAAAATGTGTTCTCCGAGAGGCATAGCCACCATCTGCACGGGATAACTGGCCTCCGGGGCCTCAGCGACCCTTATGGGGAAAGGGCCTTCCCTTCGGGTCTCATACCTGCCGGTCGAAGGATTCAGGAAACTGAAAGATATTTCGGGGACCTCTGTTAAAGTTTCGGTTCTGGGTATCAGTATCTGTTCGTAGGTTTTCAAGTTGCCTTTTTTTGAAACTTCGGGCTCATATACCCTGAAATCATCGCCCGCCTTCAATTCCGGCGCGGTCACCATATCAAGATTACCCTCACCGCGTATTCTCATTGTTACGGTTATGGGATCCCCCACGGCAACATCACGGGGAGCCACGGACGCCTCAAATGAAAATATCCCCACGGCCCCCTTAAAGTCCTCAGGCCTGTCTTCCCGGGGAAATGGAAGCACCGTGACAGCCAGTTCGTTGGAGCGCAGTTCTATGGGGGTAGTTTGTGTCCCCGTACTGAAGGGGTCATCCATAAATACGCTCACGCCGAATATCGATGACCTCCGCGTCGGTCTGGGAGCCCTGGAAACCTTTTCGCTCTTCAGGGTTGCCGGGCCGATAGTGTAATCCCCTTCCCTGAACGCCGAAAGTTCCTGCCTGAACTGGAGCGTATCATATACCCTGCCGCGGTAGCTGGCTCTTTTTCTTTCCGGCTGCACCACTTCTCCCGTTGAAAAACCTTCATGCGGAAAAACAGGATACTCTATACCCCTGAGACCCACATTATCCACATAAAGCGTTATTGTAACGGGAAGAACTTCGTTCACATAAACAGTCCGCTGCGGGACTTCCATCCTTAGAAAAACGTCAGTTCCGGCATAATACCCGGTGTCAGGCCGTAAAGGAGCTCCCGGGGGCGCGGATGGGGCACGCGGCGAGGCGGGTAACGTATCAGGAGCTTCATCGACCCTGAGTGTGACCGGATCCGCCCGGTATGTCTGTCCGTCCAAAAAAGCGTAAAAAGGCCCTATCGTATAAGTACCGCCCTCACGCGGTAATACGAGATAGCTGTACGTTATGGACCTGGAAACCTTGCCTCCCACCGCCGACATCTGTGTGGACGACCCAACCTGTCTTATGTTAAGCCCTTCGACGGTATCGACTTCCGGCGGCCGCACGTCAGTAGACCCGGTAAATTTCAAGTAAAGGTAAACGGGATTACCTTTATACACACGGTCCATCTCAAGTGAGGCCTCGAGCCTTGCGGAAGCGCTGATAGTTCCCGCTCCCGCGAGAAGCAACAAAAGTGTCATGGCTGCCTTTTTCATATAGTCCGTACTTCCTTACCAATCCTTCAAGACCGGCGGCCTTTCGTCACGCCTCTTTTCTCTCTCCTCGGCCCTGACCCGGTTCTCTTCTTCTTCCTGCCGGCGCAATATCATCTCAACCTGTTCACTCGACAACTCATCCGGATCCCAGTCAGCGTCTTCATCCGGCGCCTCGGGCCTATCCTCCCCCAGCTCAATTGAATCTATATCCGGCAAAGCGGGTTCCTTTTCGGCTTCCCGGGGATCCTCATCATCAGGGTCTGAAGGTTCCGGTTCCCCCTCGTCGGGGTCGGAGGGATCCTCTTTATCGTCCGTATCGTCCTCATCTTCGGGTTCTTCCTCATCTTCGTCCTCGTCACGATCCGGACGGGGACGGGGCTCCGGCTGGTCGCCATCTTCCGGATCCTGGTCGGGGTCCTGCCTGTCTTCGTGATCCCGCTCTTCATCCATAAGGTTTTCAAGCTGTTCCATCCTATTCCTGAGAAACTCGTAATTGTATTTGGCGTCAAGGTCATGCGTGTCAAGATCGATAGCTCTTTTGTAATAGTCGAGAGCTTCGGCATATTTCGCCATCGCCCCCTCGGGATCCGACCTCTCCAGACGTTCGCCCTCCCGGAATTTGGCATTGGCGGCGTTATAGGCCGCCATTGCCTCCAGTGACCTTCCGCTCATCACGGCGGACCTTATAAAAGCCTCTTCCGCCTCGGCAAACTTGCCTTTCCGGTATAGCACAACCGCCTTGTTGTACATAAGCTCGGGATCATCAGGCCGGCGTTCCAGCGCCCTCTCATATTCCTCGAGCGCTTCCTCATACCTCTCGTCCAGGTAGAGACGTGACGCTCTCGAGCGGGATCCAGCCGCTAAAGACTCGTTACAGAAAAAGAACAGTACGGCTATTAACACTAAAACGCCCTTACTGAAAATTCTTCTGTTTTTTTCCATTTCCCCCGCGCGTCCATTCATGATCTTTCGCCTCTTTTTCTATCACCCACGAACGGTTCCAGCGCCAGAATAAGCAGAGCCAGCGCCAGTGGTATCTGGAACCTGTCGTTGTATCTTTTTTCCATCTCTGTTCTTAGTTCATGTCTTTCCAGTTTGGACAGTTTCTGCCTGTAAATGCGGTCCAGGCCGAACTCAGCACCGGTGGACCTGATATACATCCCCCCGGTAGCTAAAGCAATATTCTGCAAAGTAGACTCTATAAGCCTTGTTCGGACCACATTTCCCTCATTGTCCCTTAAATACCCCTCCCTTCCCCTCTCTCCGGGCATGGGTATGAGCCCGCCCTCGGGAGTCCCCACCCCAAGACAGAAGATCTTTACGCCTTTCGCCTTCGCGTAGGCTATGGCCCTGTCTATACCTCCTTCATGATCCTCCCCGTCGCTTACTATTATCAGCACCCTTTCCTCACTGGCCTCTTTTTCAAACGTTTCAACAGCCGTCATTATCGCCGCTGCCAGCGAAGTTCCCCCGACCGGTATCGTGAGCGTATCGACATCGTCCAGGACCATAAGGAACCCGCTGTAATCCAAAGTCAAAGGGCATTGCAGAAAAGCGGTACCGCTAAAAGCTATAAGCCCTATCCTGTCACCTCTGAGGTTCTCGACAAGGTCTTTTATCGCCATCTTTGACCGCCTCAGCCGATTCGGCCTGACATCTTCCGCCAGCATACTATTTGACACATCAAGCGCCACAATGATGTCCAGCCCCATTTTTTTTATCTCTTGCCACTCGTACCCCCACTGGGGACGCATTAGGGCCAGAAGCATGAAAGTAACGGCCGCGACTATCAGTATGTTGCGTCTCCGGAGTTTTTTAACACTAAAAGTCCCGGAGATCTCGGAAAGAAGATGCGCCTCAGCGAATCTTTCCATGGCTTTTTTCCTTGCAGTAAGGGAAACGCTCAATAACACCGCCAGTACCGGTATCAGCCACAAGAATACAGCCAGTTCATACGAGGCAAACCTCATGAGGGTATCCTCCTGAGTACCGTGTTAGAAAGTGATATCTCCAGCAATACGAGGAAAAGCGCCGGCCACAGAAAAAACCCGAAAAGCTCCTTGTAGATATTGTAACCGGTTTCCTCTATGGTGGTCTTTTCAAGCTCGTCGATCTTTCTGTATATCCTTTCAAGCTCGGCCGTGTCATCGCCGCGAAAATACGTCCCGCCCGTCTTATCGGCGATCTTTTTCAAAAGTTCCTCGTCTATAGGTATCTCTACATCACGAAGTATGACATTACCGAACCTGTCCTGGAATGGGTAAGGCGCTACTCCTCTCGTACCCATAGCTATAGTATGCACCACGACACCCATCGCCCTCGCGGTCTCCGCGGCCGCCAGAGGAGATATCCAGCCAGCGTTATTCCGTCCATCGGTCAGCAATATTATGACCCTGTCTTTGGCGTCAGACCCCCTGAGCCGGTTCAAAGAACCTATGATCGCGGTCCCGATGGCGGTGCCATCCTCGATCATGCCTATACTTACCCTTTCCAGGTTTTTTTCAAGCCAGTCATGGTCGAGCGTAAGAGGACATACCGTATAAGAGACACCCGCGAAAGCGACTATCCCCATCCGGTCAAACGGTCGCCTCTTTATGAAGTTCCTCACTACATAGAGCAGGGCCTCGAGCCTGTCCACCCTCCTTCCCCGTATCTCAAAATCCATGGCTCTCATACTTCCCGAAACATCCAGCGCCAGCACGATGTCTATCCCTTCTACGTATCGCCGAACCTCTTCCAGCATGGATTGAGGACGGGCAAGTCCTATTATAAGGAGAACAAGGGCGAACGCCCTGAGATAAACAAGTTTTTTGCGCAGTTTGATCTTTACAGACTCCGGTATCCCGCTGACAAGCCGCTTGTTGGAAAAACGTATCGAGCTATGCACGCGGGACTCAAGTTTTTTCGCGGCGAAAACAAAAACAGGCACAAGAAGAAGCGCTGAAAGTATCCATGGCGCGGCAAAGCGCAGATTCATCAATCTTCACCCCCCTCATCCCCGGACGGGCGGGTCTGTTCCACCAGTCTCTCAGCCGCGGTGAAACTGTCAAGCATCTCAAGAGGCGTGGGCCCGTATCTGGCGAACTTGACCATGTCGCAATGGGACAAAAAATCCCTTAGAAGTTGTTTATGGTCTTCTTTAAGTTCCGGAGATTCCTTGAGGCTTTCCAGAAATTCTTCTGTCGTCATCTCCGGGGCCCTGAACGAGAACCGTCCCTCAAGGTAATACCTTACAATTTCGGAAAGACGAACATAATACTCTTCTATCATGCCTTTTTCGGGAAGGCGCATCGCCTTAAGCGCGCTGAGTTTTTCATAAGCTACCTCATGCGCCGGCCTGGCGCGCAAGGCGGCCTCTCGGGCTTCTGCTTTTTTCCTGCGGGCCCAGAACAACAACCCCCCTATCACCAGCAGCAATATCAGAAGAACAGCGATGATTACCGCACTTCGGCGAAAACGTCCGAACAGGCTTTTTATGTCCCGTATATCCTCCGGGGCAGGTTCCAGAAGGCTCTTCACTTCTATGGGGATCTGACGGCTTAGAACACTTTCCCACTCTTCCTGGCCTCTGGTCCGGTATTTGATCTCTACCGGCGGGATGACATGGATACCCGTATCATAAGTCGTGAGAGTATAGATCTGTCCCTCACGCCTCGCGCCGAGGAATCCCGTCCTCAATGGTTCGGAGGCCGTAAACAACAAATTCCCGACATCCTCCGGAGTATCTGGAAACTGAAATTCCGTATCTCTGTCAAAAGGCACGGAAACTTCGAGCGATATCCTGTCTCCGATATATGCCTCTTCGCGGTCCACCACGGCCGTCACTTCGGGCCGGGACGACGAAAACAAAAGACCCGGCCCGGACAAAAAAAGCAACAGCGCCGCGGTCAAAAACATAATAGTTCCGCGTGCCGCGCCCTTTTCAATAAGCCTGATCGCTTCCGGTATACGTGTCATCCGTCCTCCCCGGTCAAACCGCGGTCATACGTTTCCTTCTTCTGGCGAAAAATCTTATAAGAGGTTCCACGTAAGAACGGTCAGTTCGCAAGTCGATATTGTCAACCCCGCATTCCTTAAAGATATCCGAACGCCGCCGCAAAAATTTTTCCGAGGAGCTCGAAAAATATCCGGATGCTTCGGGCGAAGATGTATCGACCATGAAAAACTCACCGGTCTCAGCGTCGCGCAACCTGACGATACCCGCTTTCGGAAGTTCTACCTCCGATGGGTCGGTTATGGAAACCGCTATGACATCATGCCTCTTATTGGTTATAGAAAGGGTTTTAGCGTAACCTTCATCTATAAAATCCGAGATAAGAAAAGTTATCGTCCTTCTGGTCGAAACCCTGTTGAGATGTTCCAGGACGTTCTTGATATCCGTGCCGGTCCCGGTGGGTTCATTGTACAGCCCCTCTCTGACCACCCTGAGGACATGACGCAGACCCTTTCTGGGAGGGATAAACCTCTCTACTCTGTCGGTAAACGTTATCATGCCGACCTTGTCATTATTCTGTATGGCCGAAAACGCTATAACAGAACAAAGTTCCGCCGCGAGCTCGCTTTTTATCCTTGATACCGTGCCATACTTACCGGACATCGACACGTCAAGGATCAGCATTATGGTAAGTTCCCTTTCCTCAACGAATTTTTTGACGAACGGATGCCCCATCCTGGCCGTTACATTCCAATCTATCGACCTTATCTCATCGCCCGGATTGTAGTTGCGAACCTCGTCAAACTCCATACCAGAACCCTTGAAAACGCTCTGGTACTTGCCCGCGAAAACATCCGTGACCTTGCGGGAAGTGGTTATCTGTATCCTGCGTAATTTGCGAATAACTTCTTTAGGTATCATAGACCCTTTTCCCCGGTATGGACTTTTTAAGGAACCTCTATCTCCTCGAACACTTTCCTGACAATATCCTCCGCCGTTCTGTCTTCCGCCTCGGCTTCGTAGCTCGGGGTCACCCTGTGGCGAAGGACATCCATACCTATGGACTTTACGTCCTGCGGGGTAACATAGCCCCTTCCTTTGAGAAAAGCATACGCTTTCGCGGCCACAGCAAGGTAAATGCTGGCCCGAGGCGAGGCGCCATATTCTATAAGACCGTCGAGTTCCTTTATCCCGTAGGTGGACGGCTCCCTCGTCGCGAAAACTATATCTATTATGTACCGCTCTATTTTCTCGTCGATGTATATCTCGTTGACCAGTTTGCGGGATTCCAGTATCCTGGACGGTTCAACAACCTGTCTCACATCGATCTTTTTGTCGGTCACAGCCATGGAACGCAGTATCCCTAACTCCTCATTCCTGTTGGGATACCCTATGTTTATCTTCAGCATGAACCTGTCTACCTGGGCCTCCGGAAGAGGGTAAGTACCTTCCTGTTCCACGGGATTCTGCGTCGCCAACACCATGAAGGGCTCCGGCAGTTTAAAGGTATTTTCGCCTATCGTGACCTGCCTCTCCTGCATCGACTCAAGAAGAGCGCTCTGGACCTTCGCGGGGGCCCTGTTTATCTCGTCGGCAAGTATTATGTTGGAAAATATGGGTCCTTTTTTGGTGGTAAAACCCCCGTCCTTGGGGTTATACACCAGTGTTCCCACAAGATCGGCGGGAAGAAGATCGGGTGTGAACTGGAGGCGCTGGAACCCAGTATTTATCGCGTCGGCTATAACTCTTACCGACAGGGTCTTGGCAAGCCCCGGCACACCTTCTATGAGAACATGGCCATTGGCCAGAAGGCCTACCAAAAGCCGCTCTATAAGATAATCCTGACCGATTATCACCTTGTGTATCTCGGAGACAAGGTCACTGATAAAAACGCTCTCTTTCTGGACTTTTTCGTTTATAACAGTTATCCCGCCGTTCATATTGTACCCTCCTTGTTATACAGCTTACTAAATAGCTCGTTCACGCATAGTCTAATTATAATCAAGTTCAATATACAACAACGTTGCTACTATTTCAAGACCAGATAAGCCGGTCATGAATGAGATAAATAGCCAGATTGTTATCTCGCTTTCCAGGGTAAACAGTAAGATACTTTGGACGCAAAATGGCTATATAATGTCAACCCATGGCCTGGTGTTCTGTGAAAAAACTCCTTACATCCTGAATAACTTCGGTAACCTCGCATTGGGGGATATATTTGAGAAAGTCATTGCCATAACGGCGAGTCCTGATCCTGGGGTCAAGCACGGCGAAAACACCCCTGTCCGAATGGCTTCGAATGAGCCGGCCGAACCCCTGTTTGAACATTATGAGGGCCTGCGGCATCTGATATTCAGTGAAGGCATTGCCTCCGGACTGCCGTATATTCCTTATCCTGGCGGAATTCACAGGGTCAGTAGGTACTCCGAAGGGAAGCCGGGTCACGATAACACATTCCAGAGAACTGCCGGGTACATCCACCCCCTGCCAGAAAGTAGTGGTACCCATAAGCATACCCTTACGGTTATTTTTAAAAACGTCCAAGAGTACATACCTCGGCATGTCCCCTTGTTTAAGCAGATATATGTCCGGACGACTCCCGGATATGTCTGCGGAAACGGCCCATAACATCTCATAACTTGTGAAAAGAGCGAATATCCTGCCCCCCATAGCGTCATATATCTCGGTTATGTGCCTCACAAGGTCGTCCTTAAAAGCGGACTTGTCCGAAGCGGGGTCACGAATTCCCTCAGGAACGTAAAGCAGCACTTTCTTATCGTACATATAGGGCGAATCGACCGATATCTCGAGTGGGTCACCGATCCCCAGCCTTTTCTTCAGGAAGGCAAGGTCTCCCTTTCGTGATGAAGCTGAAAGAGTCGCGGAAGTCAATACCACGGGAGAGAGCTTCTCAAAAACATTTTCTCTCATATGCGCGCTGACATCCACCGGTGAGCCGTTGAACGCTACATTTGCTCCTCCCTTTGTCTCTCGTACCCTCGCCCAGAAAACATATCCCGGAGGACGTTCTCTGAAAATAACCGATACGTTTTCATTCATTTTGTCCGCCCTTTCCGCGTACGCTCCGGACATTTCGATGAGATCTTCATCGGCGGTTTCGGAGCTGAAAAGGGAAAGCGCTCCCGACAGCTCCTTGAGAGCGTCGTTTATACTGCCGCAGCCCATATCCCGGGGATCAAATTCGCTCGCTACCTCTTTACGCGGCAGGCGTGAACAAGCCTTATCAAAGAACTCTCCGGAGACGCGCCTCAACTCCCCGACGCGTTTGCGCAGGATCTCGAGGGTTTCTCCGGCCTTCCCGGTCTTCGCTGCCTCAAGTTTACCGGCCGAAGCGAGGTCCTCAACTCTGGAAGTTAATTTTTCCACTCCCCATGAAGAGAACTCTACACCGAAATGCGAGGTAGCCACATCTTCGACAGTATGGGCCTCATCGATGACAAGAGCTTGAAAATCGGGAAGTATCCCCCCGCTCCCCTTAAGGGCCGTGAAAAGAAGAGCGTGATTGGATATGAGAATGTGAGAAGCCGCCTGCTGTTTTCGGGCCCTCATAAAAAAACAGTTCTCAAAATGGCGGCACCTTCTCCCGGAACAAAGATCAGGTTCTCTTCGCAGTTTTTCCCATATTCTGCCGTCCGGGATAAAATCCATGTCGGTAAGAAGCCCTGTCACGGTGCGCCCCGCCCAGTCCATAATACGCCTGATGCCTTTATTACCGTCTCCGCTGCCGAAAAGATCCCCGCCATCAAAAGAAGCGGACCTTTTCAGACAAAGGTAGTTCTCCGATCCCATGCACAGGGCATATTCAACATCGATGCCCAGCACCTCCCGGAGAAGAGGCAGATCTTTCACAAAAAGCTGATTCTGAAGAGCCTTGGTATAGGTGGATATGACGACCTTACGCTCATTACTGACCGCCCATACTATGAAAGGGACAAGATAAGCAAAACTTTTGCCCACACCGGGGCCCGCCTCGGCTATCAGGATTTTGTCCGCCTTTATGGCATCCTCCACGGCGAGGGCGATATCGAGCTGTTGCGGACGAAACTCATAGGATTCCAGCGCTTTTGACAGGACACCGTCCTCGCTGAAACATTCCAGTGCTGAAAACTTTTTCATAAGGACCGGCTTAGAGGGGTCAATTATTTGTTTTCGGATGAATCCGGGGTATCGTCTACTACCGCTATGGCCGTGGCTGCCGCTCCGGCCCCCAAAACGAACCACGCCGCCGCGCAGCCCGAAGAGAAAAAAGTATTGGCCAGGATCAGAACAGTCATCAAAACAGACCTTGCGGAAGGAACATATCTTCTCAATCCCTCTATTATCACGTTGCTTTTTCCTTTCTTTTTTGTCGGAGAAACACTCTCATGCGGTCCGGAGCGGAACTAAGGGTGATTATACCCCGCCGGACAGTCGGTTGACAAGTCTTGTTTTAACTGGAAAAGAAGCCCTTTCTTCAGCGTTCATCGTTATACCCCGCAGATAACAAGGCTTCCCGCGTCGTACAGCGGAAGAGTTTCCGCCAAAACACAGCCCGCCGAATTTACGGATATGAAGTCCTTTATTTCAGCGCCCTGCGGGTGAAGCCCGGCATCCCCGAGCAGTATAACTTCACCTCCGGGAGACGATCCTCCCGCGCCCCCTATGAAACCGTGGGTCTCGCCGGGAAGCAGTACCGGATACGGCGACACTTCAAAAACATCCAGCCCTTTATCCAGGGCTTCAGCGGCTATCTTTCTGTCAGACGTTATAATGGCTTTTTCCCCTACGCTGAGTACAGAGCATCTTGTGTAGCCCTGAGTGACGTCCACCAGGGTAAGCCCCTTCCCCCGGGCGGTCTCCAGTACCGCTCTGTCGACGCTCTCGATATTAAGAAAAATATTTTTCCCGACACGCGCCGCGTTGTAAAGCGCCGTTGAAGGGTATTTACCATACGGGGATCTGTAACCCCTCACAAGTTTTATTCCAAAATCCGTCAATCTTTCAAGAAATGTCTTATCGACATCCGGTGAGTGGACAAGCATATCTTTATCTGCCTGGAAAAAATATATGTCAGGATGATGGGCTATTGAACCGTAAACTTGAGGGGCATCATGAGAGAATGGCATGAAAACGGCCTCGGGCAATTTCTTCTCCAGCGCCTCTATATACGCCCGGGGTATCCTTTTATCATGTATCACGATATTTACCGGCATGGAAGCGTTCCGCTTTTTTGTCGGGAAAGCTCTCTGGCTAAATGCCCGAAAGACGGATGAAAAGGGCCGGCCAGATGATCATCGCCCGACAAAAGCCCCTCCGTGGGATGCAACCCGCATCGTATGACCCTTACCTTGCGCTTTTCAAAAAAAGCCATAAGGCGGGCGGCGCGTTCGACAGCTTCCCCCATGGACAAAGCGGTATATTCCCCACGCTCCCACATACGGGCGAGCTCCGTGCCCTTCATGACCACGACAGGATATATTCTTACCTGACCGGCGCCAAGATCGGCCGACACTTCAGCGGTCCGGAGCTCGTCCTCAGAAGAACTGCCGGGAAGACCGAGCATGATCTGATGGACAAGATCGAACCCGCCCATCTCCCTGACCATGCGGGAAGCCATGACTGTATCCCCGGAAGTGTGCCCCCTTTTCGAGGCGGCAAGGACCTTATCCGACATGGACTGCACGCCGAGCTCAACACATTTAACTCCGCGGCTCTTAAGAAAATCTATCTTTTCAGGGTCAACCAGGTCCGGCCTCGTTGAAAGGCGGATCCCGTCGATAGCCCCCTTATTTATGTAACTTTTTACCGGCTCGAGGCATCTTGCCTGCTTTTCCGCCGGTATACCGGTAAAACTGCCCCCGAAAAATCCAACTTGTACACGCGCGGGCTGAGATCTCATGGTGGATAAGTAAGTTTCTATCTTGTGTATAATGTCCGGGGGCCCGGGGATACCGTCACCCTCCTTCCCGGTTATCCGGCGCTGATCGCAGAAAACGCACTGGTGCTGGCACCCCATGTGGGGCACAAAGAAAGGGATAGTATAGTGTTTCATTTCTTAATGTGATCCGAGATATCCAGGCCTATCTCTTTGAAAAGCCGGTAAAGCAATGTCATTGGAAGACCAAGAATATTGTAATATGATCCCCGTATATCATCGAATATCAGGGCACCCACACCCTCCACAGAGAACCCTCCGGCCTTGTCGTAAGGCCCCAGAAGTTTAAAATATTTCTCTATTTCGTCTTCGGTTATCTCCCTGACGAATATCTCACTGCAGTCTATCCCGCAGGCTTTGGCGCGGGTAACATTGTCTATCAGGCATATCCCGCTGTAAACTTCTATGCGGCTGCCTGAAAACCCCCTCAAAAGAGCCTTCGCGGAACCCGCGTCGGAAGGTTTACCGATCGCCTGGCCGTTGTGGGAAACAAGCGTATCGGCGCCTATGACCAGCGAGTTTTCTGACTCAGCGGCAACGACCTCGGCTTTTTTCAAGGCATTATGGGCCACTACATCCCATACACTTTCCCGTTCCGCGGCGTGTTCGGGATAACCGCTCACGATAACTTCATGCGGAATGCCGCATTCATTAAGTATACGGGACCTTCTCTCGGACGCTGACGCGAGCACTATCTTTCTCATTACGCGGCCTTTCTCCTTAAGTTCGGACTTTTTCGGCAATGACCATTTTCCTGCCATCCAGTTCTATCGCCCGCAGAAAACCCTCGAACGACGAGGCATCCTTGACGGCCCTGTAGGATTCCATTACGGCATTAAGGTTCTTGTACCTTTTCAAATACCAAGTGACATGCTTATACATGCGTTTTACCGTAAGAAAACTGCCGTACCATTTCTCCGAAAGGCTAAAATGATCCGCCATTGCCGTTTTTATGGCGTCCAGGCAGGGTTCCCCGGGCGAGGCTTCACCCCGCAGCGACGCGCCGATAGCGCGGAATATCCAGGGGCGGCCGAGGGCCCCCCTGGCCACGAAAATACCGTCGCATCCGGTACTCCGGAGTATATCTTCGGCGCCTTTCGCGCAAAAGACGTTGCCGCTCGCGAAGACCGGTATGTTGACAGCCGCTTTTATCTCACGCGTAGGGTGATGTGATATCTCCCGCCCGCGGTACATCTCTTCCCTGGTCCTCGGGTGAACACATATGGCCTTTGCCCCCTCACTCTCGGCTATCTTTGCCACTTCAAGATAATTGGCGCTTTCCGCGTCCCATCCCGCTCTTATCTTGACCGTAACATCCACATCCAGCTTTGACGAAATAAGCCCTATTATACGCCCCAGCTTAGCGGGGTCTTTAAGAAGAGCGGCGCCTTTACCCCCTTTCACGACCTTTCTGGCGGGGCACCCCGCGTTTATATCTATCACGGTATACCCCTTATCGCGGCAGAGCATCGCGCCTTCCAGCATCCTTTTCTCATCCGCTCCCACCAGCTGAACCCCGAGAGGCCTGTCTTCCGGCAATGTATCAAGATATTTCAGTGTCTTTACATTTTTGTAAAAAATACCGTTAACGTCTATCATTTCAGTGAAAGCGAAACCACAACCGTTCCGGCGGCACATGATCCTGAAAGGCGCGTCGCTGACTCCCGCCATAGGAGCGAGTATGACGCGCGCATCCAGCATATCGTTTATTCCGCCGGATCTTAGCGTTTTTTCCGGCGCTGTCAAAAAACCCTCTTTGGATTTCAATTTTTCTCCTTTTTCTTCCTTACTAATGAGGCGACCTTTGTTAAACCCTCCGTTAGAGCCCGAGCTCCTCCATGTATTCCCTGTTTATCTTTTTTATGGTCCGGGCCGACAATTTTTTGCCGTTCCCCTTCTCCTTTGCCTTTTCACTCCCTTTTTGGCCGGCGATCTTTTTGCCGCCGATCTCGTTTGAAGGAATAAGCGACGCGCCGTACCCCCTGGCGTTATTACGCACGTAGTTGTCGTTGGAAGCGACAACGACCCGCACCCCCGGATTTGAGGAATGTTGCCGGACAGTCTCGATTATCTTTTCGTCACCTTCCCCGGTCCGGGAAAACGCGTGTTTAGCGTCCCGGGGAACATACATCCTTTCCAGGGACCTGTATCTGTCCTGACCGTCGAATACGACGCAGAAATCCGTAAGGTATCCGCTCGAACGTACATACTCGCGGGTCAGCATTATTATCCTGCTTCTCGCGGAAAGGAGGCTATCTTTGAGAAGTTTTTTTGTCTCGGGAATAGCGTTTATCGCGTTATACCCATCTACTATAAGTACAGTTTTCATGGCTTTACCATAATATCACAGCGGAACCCCAAATGGAAGAGGAAGAGCGGGAAAGAGAACTCGGGATGGCTTTTCTGGAACAGCAAGCGAGGTTATGTATCCATATTGCGGCAAATGACAGACATTCCCGGAGTGGGCGTCGGACGACCGAGCGGGCATGGTTCCCGAGGGCAAAAGCCCTCGGGAGAGCGAGGGAGTACGCCGAGCGAAGATTTCCTCGCTGGGGAAATCGAGCGTCCCTCGAAGGGAATGTCTGTCATTTGTGGGCAAAACACTACTTTTTCCTTATGATCCTGATACTCATCTTACGGGTCGCCTGGCCGAAAACGCTTACAACAACGTCATGCCTTACATAGTAGTAGACTTTCTTTCCCTGCTTGCGGCAACCTACAAGCTCGCAATTCCGCAATATTTGAAGATGATGTGAGACCGTGGGTTGTGAAACGCCGAACTCCGAACATATGTCCGTTACATTGAGTTCACCGGAACCGAGAAGTTCGAGTATATCCTGGCGGGTCTTATCAGCCAGCGCTTTAAATATTTTTACAAGATC
>SLID01000098.1 GCA_007135805.1 Candidatus Omnitrophota bacterium
TAGCTTTTGCCGTCGTGTCTATTTTTATGGCATCTGATCTTGCTTTTGCCGTCCGGATGTTCCCTGTTAGCTCGGGGGAGGAAACACCCGGTGAAACTCTTGCGGCGCCGACTCGTTTTGGCGGGGGGTTCGCGGAACAAATGCCCCATGACGCTGGATTTTTTTATACTGTCCTCAAGATCACGGATCTTCTTGAAAAACACGGCCCGGTATTGAGTACCTCGGGCCTACGGGAGATCCTTGACAGACATACAGGACATCTTCAAGAGGCAGCGAATTATGCCGATGTTCTGTACAGGGAAGGAAGGTCTTATTGTCTGCCTCTTATCCACTTTTCGGAAGTCCCTGGGCAAGAGGGAGAAACTGATGTAAAAAAGTGGATCTTGAGATTTCACCGTACAGGTGAGGGACCCGATAGAACTGAGATCGGAATGAAAGTGGCTATAAGCGACTCAGTCGAACTCTCAGTTGAAACGGTACCTATAGGGGATCCTGCCGCCGGCCCCAAAGGACTCCTACCCCGTGAAGCCGCCTCATACGACGCGGGGGAACAAGACATAAAAGCCTACATGGACCAGTTTGGGCGGAGATTGGATGGTCCTCTCCCCGCGCAAGCGGTCTTTTACGATGAAATAACCGGTCTAATATCACCAGAGGATATGGCCAGGATAAAAAGGGCGCTTACCGCAGGGCGAGAATATCTTGTCGATCATAAGTCTGGAGAACACAACGAAGATTATATCGACGGCATATCGGGGGCTATGGAATATCCCTTCGTGCGAAACGCGGTTATTCGTTTGCGCAACCCCGTAAGCGTAAGCGGCAGAAATTTCAGATACGCTAAGCTCAAGTATATTCTTTTGCCCGCCGGTGATATTGAGGAGGTGAGAGCGATAGAGGGACAGCCTAAACACGTCATAGAGGCCTTTGAAGGGAGGGCCGAATACCGGAAGAGCGGGAGTTACGTAATAGGGGGGGCTGACCTTGCGGATGCTTACAGGGAATCTTTTGTTTCGAATGAGATGTTCTTTTTTGATAATCACTACTTTAAGTCAAATCCTCATCTGGCATCGGGCTATTTTATTGATAAGGACTCGTCCACGGGAAATCCGCAGGGGTTTAATATTTCTCTTATCGAGGATGATATCAGATGGGGCGACCGTCTCCGCGAGAAAGCCGAGATTTGGGAAAAAGACCGTGAAAGGGTTTTGGCGAGGGCGGAAAGGGCGCTTGACTGGGCAGACCAGGAGGATCTTTCAGAGGTGTTTTTCCCTCTATACCTGAGGAACTTCCTTTTCAGGTACGGAGAGCTCATGGCGGATCAGCACCGTCTTGGCTATTCACACGGACAGATGAATTTGTCTAACATATCCGGGGACATGGATTCGCCCGTACTTATTGACCTTTCTTCGGCCGGAAGCTTGAAGAGGGTAAGGCCGGAAGACCGGATGACGCTTATTATGAACGATATCAATATGATCCTGGGGACGGTCATGTACGGCAAAACGGCGGATCTCTGCGAGGAGAACGGTATTTTACTCCCGGCAAAAGAAGTTTTAAGAGGTTATTTTTCCGACATGGATAGCGATGAAATGCCCTTTGATATCGATGACGACGAGCAGGTGGCGCGGATCGTTGAATCTGCAATAAGATGCACCGTGGAATTCATAAAAAGTATGGAGCAAGGTCTGGAAAATTTTGAGGACTTCGCGGCAAGGCAGGATGACTATTATATAAAACTGGTTTCCGCGGTCCAGGCTATGAACGTCGGGTTATCAGAGGTTGTTCCTGGATCGTCTCATGGCCCCTCGCCCGCGCAAAGCGGGGTTTCCAGAAAAACAGATGCCGATGAAACCCCAAAGACTTTTTTCCGTTCCGCTATACCGGTAGAGCGTGTCAATTTTTCCGATTCCTCTGCCGCAGATCAGGTTTTGCTTGAGGTCGTGGAAATGAGCGATCTGAAAGGGGACATTCTAACGGACGTTAAGCGTTCCATACGCGATTGGGAACGGAGGGAGCCGGTTGTACACAGGTCTCTTCTGGGGCAGATAATAGAGGATCTAGCGAACAGGAAGGATGGTTCGGTAAAGAAACATAAGTATATGCACGAGAGGGTGTATTTCGCTTTTAGCAGACCCGGCATATCGGGCGATGATGCCATTACCGTGGAGGGGATTATCACGGTTGATGACCTTGGTGACGGTAATCCCATGGTGAATTGTCTGGAAATAAGGCCCCGTAACAGGTGGCTGTCCGTGGATGGCGGAACAGCGTTCAGAGGAGTGGGTAGACAGTTGATATTTAACGTTGTTAACAGGGAACTTGAGAATATGGCAATAGGCACGCGACTAAGTTTCAGTATCCCCGGAGCGAATATAGCGTTGGAGCGGGAAGGTCTTGTAAACGAAAAACTTTATACCCCGGAAGAACTTTCCGGGTATATCCGGAAAAGGGATATGAGGACCCTGGAAGAAATAAAGAGGGCCCAGAAAAACGGCTCTGAAAGCTCGAAAGCGATATTGGCGATGACAGGAGCCGCTCCCCGGGAAATTGGAACAAAAGCGGCGTTGACAGAGCCGGGGTACAGCGGGGCGCAGGCAATGATAGCTCAATTCTTTGTCGACAGCGTAATTCAGGCGATAGATTCACGAGAAAGCGCTGACAGCGGAGAACGGATAATGGTGGCTGTTGATATGAGCTGGATACCTCGCGAGCAGCGAGCGGTAATACAGGGCATGCTGAATGGTCTCAGCAATATGTTCGGGATGAAGGGGACGGATTCAATAGTCATTGTAAGGGGTAATGGCAGGGACCTTGCCGATGAGATCGACAGGGCCGTTATAAGGTCTGAAAAGGAGAACTGGGAGATCAAAACAGAGAATATGGTCATAATAGGCGCCGAAGACGTTTTTATAGAAAACCGTAATGAGTTTCTCAAGTATATGGAGGGGGGCGCCTTTTTTGGAAAGATCGTTGTTTCCGAATGTTCTTTAGGAACTAAGGATCTCGGGACCACAGATCTCAGGCTTCTCGAAAAGATCGCTGAGGCACTCAGAGCGTCCATCGTAAGAGGCGAAAAAAGCAAAAGGTTTATCATAATTCCGGATGCTGAGATGATGGATCTCGCGGACCTTGCCCGTATGTATGAGGCGAGGCTAAGTTTTATAAGATCACTGTAAAATACCATATTTTTCCCGCGGAGAGGCGAGCGCGTACTTTTGCTTGTCTTATGCGCCATGTGAAGTTAAAATAATTTTTTGGCGAGATATAAAGCCGAGGTCCGGGTCTATGACCCACATGGCGGTATAAAAGGAAAGGGGTAGAGTGCCTGATAAAGTGAGTATGGAAGTTGTGAGAAGTGTTATGACGGAACAGTCCCTGGGGGTACTGGCTACACAAGGTTCCCGTTATCCGTACACTTCGCTTGTGGGTTTTGCCGTTTCCGGTGACAATCGAGAAATAGTTTTTTCAACTTTCAGGGATACCAGCAAATATTCTAACATAAAGAGCAACCCCGGAGTCTCCATGCTGGTAACCAGCAGTGAGAACCGGGAATCCGATTTCAAAGAAGCCGCGGCGGTCACCGCTTTGGGCGATGCCCGCGAGGTTCCTGTGGAGCGTCAGCGGGTTTTGAGGACACTTTACCTGTCAAAATTTCCTTTTCTGAAAGATTTCGCCGATGATCCGAGATGCGTCCTTATGCGGATAGAGGTAGCAAAGTATATAGTCGTGACAAGTTTCCAGCATGTGGATGAGATCGTTTTTGCGCAGAAGGCCGCAGAGTGACCGGGGGATCCGCAGGTCTTTTCCGTCTTATGTGTTCTGGAATTCACGTCGCGAAAGTTTCCTTATCGGGAATAAGGTGATCAAATGTATGAGAGACCTGTAAAAATACGTATAGGGTATCCTTGTATAAACCGCTCTATCGGCTGTACCTCCAACCACACTTTTCGGCTTGCCTCATATTCTGAAACAAGAATGATCGAAACGGTTTCAGCGAACCTGGATTGCCTGGCGAAAATACTTAAGTTCAACGCGGACAAAGGTATAGATTTTTTCCGTATAAGTTCGGATCTGATACCGTTCGCTTCGCATGAAATATGTGGTTTTGACTGGCGCGGACATTTCGTTAAAGAACTGAGTAACATAGGGCGTTATATACAGAAAAGCGGAATGCGCGTTTCCATGCACCCGGACCAGTTTGTCCTTATAAACGCCGAAAAGGAGGACATAGTCCGCCGGAGTGTGGCGGAACTGGAGTACCATGCTGCGGTACTGGACTCCATGGCGCTTGACCGGAAAGCCAAGATACAGATACATGTAGGGGGAGTTTACGGCGATAAGGGATCAGCTATAAAACGGTTCGTAGAAAGATCCCTCAGGCTCTCCCCGGCGGTATCCAGGCGTCTGGTCATAGAAAACGACGACAGATCGTATTCCGTGGAAGATTGTGTGGCCATAAGCCGGGAAACCGGTGTCCCTGTTCTCTTCGATGTGTTCCATCATGAGTGCCTGTCGGGCGGGCTTGGGGTATCCGCTGCTTTCAAGAAAGCTGCTGGAACCTGGAAGAAGAAGGATGGTCCGTTCATGATAGATTATTCAGAGCAGGATAAAGGAAAAAGGGAAGGCGCGCACGCCCATAGCGTGAATGTCCGCAGGTTCGCTAAGTTTATGGCGATGGTGAGGGATGCCGGCATAGACTCCGATATAATGATGGAAATAAAAGATAAGGAAAAGAGCGTTTTGAAGGTCTTGAAGTATATTTCCGCGTAAAATCTGGAGGCTCGCCCTCGATTTTACGCGGCTGCGTCACGGGAACTGGGGCACTTGAGTTTTATTCAGCTTGTCTGCCGGCCCGAACTCACCGGTGACATAAGCTTTAAGCGAAATTTCCGTTCAATGATGGTATAATAAAAAACTGTTCTGCGAGGTTTTTGGGGAGGGGGGCAGAAAAGGCATGAGTGTCCGAGTTTTTAGAAATATCAAGCGGAGGGCGAGATTGATCGCCGGCAGTATGGGCCGCGTCCGTGGCAAAGGGGGGGAAGATCCTCTCCGCGATGATCTTTACAGCCTTGAACAGCTCGAAAGATACGCGAAATTCCTGGCGAGAGCCCGTACTGGTAATATCAACCTTAAACATGGCCGCGACAAACTTCTTCCGCGTCTTGAGAATAATCGTAAACTCCTCGTTCGTATACATAAGCTTATAACGTCTTCCGTCCAGGAAAAAAGAAGTATTTCGCCCGCCGCGGAATGGCTTCTGGACAATTTCTATCTTATTGAGGAACAGATACGCACCATACGGGGCCATTTTCCAAGGTCATACAGCAGGGAACTTCCCCGGCTCACTAAGGGGCCCTTAGCTGGGTTTCCAAGGGTTTATGAGATAGCCTTCCATGTTATTTCCCATAATGACGGCAGGGTCGACAACGAAAGTCTATCGGCTTTTGTCAGCGCCTACCAGTCTGTGAGCCCACTTAACCTGGGTGAACTCTGGGCCATACCAATAATGATACGTCTCGCGCTGGTTGAGAATCTCCGCCGGATAGCTTTTCGCGTGGGAACGGCCAGGCACGAAAGGGACAGCGCTACTTACTGGGCCGATCGGATGATAAGAATAGCCGAGAAAGAGCCGAATAATCTCATACTTGAGATCGCGGATATGGCCCGCCAGGACCCCCCTCTTTCAGCGCCTTTTGTGGCCGAACTTACACGACGCCTTCAGGGCCAGAGCCCTTCTCTCGCCCTGCCTATATCGTGGATGGAACAGCGTCTTCTTGAACAGGGTATAGGTATTGAAAGGCTGATACAGATAGAAGGGCAGCAGCAGGCATCGGACCAGGTGTCGGTCAGTAATACCATAAGCAGTCTCAGGACACTTGGAGCTATCGATTGGCGTGATTTTGTCGATGAGATGAGTGTTGTGGAAAGGGCCTTGAGAGCGGATCCCAACGGTTCTTACCATGCCATGAATTTCGCCACACGCGACAGGTACCGGCATGTTGTGGAAAAAATATCCAAACGGACCGGCCTTAGAGAAGAAGAAGTCGCGGAAAAAGCGGTCGAACTTGCGCGTGAAAGTGCCAGGGAGAAAGGGGCCGCCGACCGGACCTCGCATGTCGGGTTTTATCTCAGGGAAGATGGCTTCGCGGCCCTTGCCCGGGGAATCGGTCTGAAACTAACACTGAAAGAGCGGCTGTGCGCCCAGGCGAGACGTTTTCCTATGTTCTTTTATTTCATCCCGGCGGTATTTTTCACGGTACTCGCCGCGGCTACGGCCCTGAGCAGGGCCTACGCCGGGGGGGGCGGCTCAGGGTTTTTATGGGTGGGGGGATTTCTGGTTCTTTTATGTTCGACCAGGTTCGGTCTGGCTGTTACCAACTGGCTCGCGACGCTGATTGTTTCTCCCCGAGTGCTGGGCCGTATGGATTTTTCCAAAGGCATACCTCCGGAATATAGGACACTTGCCGTTGTTCCCACGATAATAGATTCAAGGCGCGCTGTAAAGGATCTCATCGAGGACTTGGAAGTCAGGTATCTGGCCAACAGGGACAACAACCTTTTCTTCGGTTTGCTTACCGATTTTCCCGATGCCGCGGCAAGGCAGATGCCTGAAGACGGTGATATTCTTGAGGAGGCAGCCGGGGGGATAAGGTTGCTCAACGAAAAATACGGTACGGAGAAACAGGACCGTTTTTTCCTTTTTCACCGCCCGAGAACATGGAACGAACCAGAGAACACATGGATGGCGTGGGAAAGGAAGAGGGGTAAGTTATTCGAGCTAAACCTCCTCCTTAGGGGTAAAGGGTTCAGGGGTGACGGGTATCTTGTTGTGGGAGATGTTGAACCGCTTGGACAAGTAAAGTATGTTATAACGCTGGACACCGACACTCATATGCCCCTTGGGACGGCCAGGGAACTTGTATCAACTATCGCGCATCCCCTGAACAGAGCGGTTTATGATGAGGACCGCGGCAGGGTCGTGTGTGGATACGGCATATTGCAGCCGCGCGTTGAAGTGAGTATGGCCAGCGCCGGCAAGTCGTGGTTCGTTAAACTTTTTACGGGTGATCCGGGGATAGACCCTTATACCCGGGCGGTTTCCGATGTTTATCAGGATGTTTTTGGAGAAGGGTCTTTCATAGGCAAGGGAATATACGATGTAGACATATTTATAAGGTCTATGCACGACCGTTTTCCCGAGAACCTTATACTCAGCCACGACCTTCTGGAAGGGTGCTACGCGAGGAGCGGCCTGGTAAGTGATATACAGTTTTTTGAGGAATACCCTTCGAGTTATGCCATGGAGGTGAATAGAAGGCATAGATGGGTGAGAGGAGACTGGCAGATACTTTCGTGGTTGATGCCCTCGGTACCGGCCGGGGAGTCGAAGCGTGAGAGAAATCCCCTGTCGGGGCTTTCACGATGGAAGATATTCGATAATTTGAGAAGATCCCTTGTAGCTCCCGCGATGGTTCTGCTGCTCGCTCTGTCATGGGCTTTTGATCGGGACGCTGTTTTCTGGTCGTTGTTTGTAGGCGCGATCATCGTTCTTCCACACATGTTTGTTTCCGCGCTTGATCTTTTCAGAAAGCCACCCGCGGCATCGGTAATTACACATCTAAGAGGCGAGTTCAACGGGGTTTTTAGACGTCTTTGCCAGGCATTGTTCTCAATGACCAATCTCGTGTTTGAAGCGTTCCTGAACCTTGACGGCATCGTAAGGGCTCTTACACGCGTTGCCATTACCAGGCGAAAGACACTTGAGTGGGTAACGTCGAGTGACATGAAAAGGCGCGCGCACACCGGGCTGTCAGGTTTTTACGAATCTATGTGGTTCGCGCCTTGTTTTTCGGTATTGGCGGGCGGATGGATTTATGTTAAGGCCCCGGCGGAATTGCCGGGCGCGTTGTTTTTTCTGGCGCTGTGGTTCTTTTCTCCCGTTATTTCCTGGAATCTCAGCCGGAAAATACCGGTACGGAAGGTTGCTCTTTCCGCTGACAATGAGAAGTTTTTGAGGGTTACGGGAAGAAAGACATGGCGCTATTTTGAGGAATTTGTTGACAGCGGAAACAATTGGCTTCCACCTGATAATTATCAGGAAACACCCGTCGAAGTAGTTACCTCCCGTACGTCACCGACCAACATGGGTATGGCACTTTTGTCCACCCTGGCGGCGCGTGACTTGCGGTACCTTACACCGGGAGACTTTCTGAAAAGGACTTCCCGGACTCTGGAAAGCATGAAAAAGCTGAAAAGGTTCCGGGGTAATTTTTATAACTGGTATGACACCCGGACAATGGAACCCCTTAATCCCTTGTACATATCTTCGGTAGACAGCGGGAACCTCGTGGGGGCTCTTCTTGTTCTACGGCAGGGCATAATGGAATTCCGGGATAGACCTCCTGTTCCCGAAGACGTGATCAGGGGAGTAAAGGATACGTGGACTGTTCTTGATGAAGAAATAAAGAAAAGCGCCGATATCGGCGAGGATATCGCTGACGCGTGCGCTATGGCCGGGGAAGGTTTAAAGTCCCCGGATATGGCTTTGGGAGAGGTTCGGAAAACTCTTAACAGGACGGGAGAGATAGCTGGATACGTGAGAAGAGAGTCTTCGCCCCAGAAAAACCCTGAAATAAAATGGTGGGCCGGGGCCCTCGAAGACGCTTGTAA
>SLID01000031.1 GCA_007135805.1 Candidatus Omnitrophota bacterium
AGCATTTGTGAATTAAATGCGGGAAAATAAAAACAAAAAAACCTTTTTTTAATTTCAAATAGTGTCTAGCAGAGAATCCCTGGATAAAATAAGGATTTTCGGTGTAGGTCGCTTAAAACAAGATATTGGATGCCTCGCAGAGACAGCAAAATGATACTTTCTGCATTTAAGTCACAAACCATTGTGAATAAAGAAGATGCCCAACACGCCTGGGAAACCTGTTTACAACTTTAAAAAAATAGATATTTTTAAAGTTGTAAACTAATAGTCTATTTGTGCCAACTAGTTTACAGCTTTAAAAACTTATGATATACTTAAGTTGTAAACTAAGTGAAAAAGGGGGGAGAATGAATATAAAAGCACTAATAACGGAGAAATTAGAGAAACAAGGCGAAGTCCGGGCTTCGGAGATAATGAGGATCTCAGGTTTTTCACGGGCATATGTTAACCGGTTTTTAAGGGAGTTAAGGGAGGAAGGAGTACTCGTTCGCATAGGAAAGGCTAACAGAACCAGATATATACCCGCAAACAAAGAGTTGATCCATAAGGAAAAAAGCTCAATAACAACAGTATACCGTATACTAAAAAACGAGGATCTCAATGAAGACGCGGTATTGAGGGACATTGTGAAAAATACGGGCATATTTCAGGGGCTCAAAGATAATGTGTCAAAAATACTTGAATACGCGTTTACTGAAATGCTCAACAATGCTATAGAACACTCAAGATCTGAAAAAATTGAAGTCCGTGTTGAAAAGAAAAAAAATAATGTTTTTTTTGAGGTAAGAGACAGGGGTGTCGGGATATATAACAACATAATGCGAAAGAAACACCTTGGTAACATACTGGAGGCGGTTCAGGACCTTCTTAAAGGTAAACAGACGACTGAACCCGCTTCTCATAGCGGGGAAGGCATTTTTTTTACTTCTCGGGTCGGCGATATCCTGACAATTGAGAGTTCAGAAAAAAAGATCCTGTTCGACAATCTTATGGAAGATGTCTTTCTTATGAACAGCGCTCAAAAGAGTAAGGGTACAAGGGTTATTTTTTCCGTAGGCCTGGATTCCAAAAAGGAAATAGGTGAAATTTTCAGGGAGTATACTGATGATGCTTTCAATTTCAGCAAGACTGAGGTTACAATAAAACTATATGACAAGGATGCCAGTTATGTATCAAGGTCGCAAGCCCGGCGGTTGCTAATCGGACTAGAGGAATTCAAGACCATTATGCTTGATTTCAAGGGTATAGACGCTATAGGCCAGGGTTTTGCTGATGAGATATTCCGTGTATGGCTTGGGAAGAATCCAGATAAAGAGATCATAGTTAAAAATGTTGATGAGAACGTTGATTTTATGATAAAAAGAGCTAAGGATTAATGGTTAGTTTTTCTCGGATTTTCTCAGACGTGTTGGGTAAGTCCTTATAGATAGGTCATTTGCAAATTAAATGCGGAAAGTTAAAACAAAAAAGCTTTTTTTGTTGTTTCGAATAGTGTATATATTAGACAGGCCCTTGATAAAACAAGGTTTCAGGGACAGGTTACTTAAAACAACGGTTAGTTGGCTGTCTATCATAGACAGCGGAATACAGCTTACTGCATTTAAATGGCAACTTCTTTTGAATAAACAAGATGCCCAACACGTCTGGGGCTTTTGCGAGATGAGCAACCTCAAAAGAACTTTAGAAGAAAGTGTGGTAAGGGCGATGGATGGGAGAGACAAAGAGCTTTTCCCATTTTTGCCTTATATATTTCAGGATATGTGGGAACTGGGGACATCTCCGGAGACAGTTACAGGGCTTATCCGAAAACATCTAACCAAACGTTCAGGGGTTAGTTTTCTCGATCTGGGATGCGGTAAAGGGGCTGTATCGGTAAAGGTGGCAAAAGAGTTTGGATACAAGTGTCTGGGCGTTGACGCGGTTGAAGAGTTTATTAAAGAGGCAAGAAGAAAAGCTGAAGAGTTCGAAGTCTCGGACATATGTAAATTCAAAAAAGGCGATATTCGTGAGGAAGTTAAAGGTTACAAAGATCTCGATATTGTCCTTCTTGGTTCCATAGGGCCTGTTCTGGGCGATTATTTTTCGACGCTTACCGCTTTATCAGAAGTTGTAAAACGCGACGGTATAGTGATCATTGATGACGGGTGTATCGAAGACAGCAGTGATTTTACGCATAATTCGGTCCAGAAGAGAATTGATGTTACGCGACAGATAAGAGATTCCGGGATGATGGTGGTTGACGAAGTGTTTGTAAGCAGGGAAGAAATAGAAGGAACAGAGAAAGGTATTTTCAGTAAAATTTCCCGGCGTTGCCTGGAGTTGGCAGAAAAATACCCGGATAAGATGGAACTGTTTATGGACTATGTGGAAAGCCAGAAAGAAGAAGGAGCTTTACTGGGGAACGAGATTATTTGCTCGACCATGGTTTTGCGGGAAAAAATGTGATCTTTACGGTGACGGGATCAGACTAAAAAAGGGAGGTAGAAATGAAGAAAACAATTGTTATGCTGTTGGTCATGGCGGTCGCGTTCGCGGCGACTCCAGCTTTTGCTCAGCGAAGAGACGTGAGGGGAGCCAGCGCGATAGCCGTGGAGAAAGCCAGCGACCAGGCCATTTTTCACCGTGTGAGCGACTGGTTCGCGACCCGCGGTAAGAGCCCTGAAGAAGCGAAAGCTATCAGGACCCAGAGACAGGCCGATAGGGCCGCCGCGAGAGTGCAAAGAGAGTCAGCACAACAAAGAAGACAAATGGAGAGAGAGGACGCGAAAGCTCAGCAGGGAATGCGTGGTAGAGCCGGAAGGTAACTTCAGAAAGACCTTGCCTTAATGGTGAGCCCGGTTCTCTTGTTATCCTTTTTCTCCCCTGACGCGGGGGAGGTATAGATTAAATAAGGCCAATTTCTGAGGTCAGGGCGGAAGCTGGAGGTGTGAACTTGACCCAACTGAGCAATATAGTCGCCAGATACGAGAGCGCCATACAGACCAGGCAAAAAGAGATAGAACAGTTCAGTGACAGACTTCAGGAGATACCCGTGGCCCAGATGCTCGGGGATGAGGCGAGAGCTCTTAAGGATGATATAGCCAGGATAAACGATTCGGTTAGGGCCCTTACTGAGCGAATGAACGTTTACGCGCAGGAACTCAGAAAACAGCAGGGATAAGTCATGTTATTTACTCCTGGAAAACGGGGAGACGATCGCGAATGCGGTTGTCTTTCCGTTTTTTGTTTCGCGGTAGTATAGGGATGAGGTGTTTTTGGGTCACATCTGTGGTGAGTGCCTAAAAACTTGACAACGCTGATTTTATCCTCGAATTGGCAATAGTAGTTGATGTAATGTATAATTGTTTGATAAGGTTGGATCTGAGGCGGTTTCCGTTGCCTGTGCCACTTATGTATATATGCCCATATTAGGGCTGCTTTTTTGGGATATTCATTGGCAAGCGACTAAAAGTACATACTAGTGACACATACGTTTCTTAGGCAATAACACATCGGTCGTATGAGGCCGCATCCGCATGTTGCTTTACGCAAGCGGGGAGGGTGAGCTATGGAAAAAGCTTTTAATGAAATTCTGGAAATCATCGATGCACCGCACGGTTTACACGAAACCGCTCAGAGATTGGCTGCAAAACTGAGGACGTATGCCGGGTGCGATGCCGTAGGTATCCGCTTGCGGGAAGGTAATGACTTTCCATATATCGCACATGATGGGTTCACGAAAGAATTTTTGCGCTCAGAAAACACCCTGTTAGAGCGGGACTATGAAGGTGGGCTTTGCCGGGACAAAGACGGCGGGGTCATCCTGGAGTGCACTTGCGGGCTTGTGATCTTGGGAGGGCCGCATAAGGACCATCCGCTATTTACAGAGGGAGGGAGTGCGTGGACAAACGATTCCCTCTCTTTTTCTGATCCGCCGTCCGGTCAGGACCCCCGAAATAATCCCCGTAACAGGTGTTTGAAACAAGGATATTCTTCCGTGGCACTGGTCCCGATGCGCTGTGAGGGCAAGGTTATTGGTCTGATCAATTTCAGTATTCGTCGAAAAGACGGGTTCACTCTCGAGATGATCGAACAACTGGAACTTCTAGCCCGGCAGGTAGGCTCGTGTCTGCTACGCAAAAAGGCGGAGGAAAACTACAGAGCTCTTTTTAACAGAATGACTGCCGGTGTTGTTCAATACGAGGTTATATATGATCGTGAGGGAAATGTGGCCGATTATTGTTTTCTTGATGTCAATCCGGCCTTTGAGCGTATGACCGGACTGAAAAAACAGGAAATAAGGGGCAGAGCGGTCAAGGATGTATTACCGTGCGAAGAGCCGTGCTGCGTAGAAAAGTACGGCAAAAAAGTTATGGCCGGGGAGACCGTACATTTTGAGTATTATTCCGACCGGTTCCAGATGCATTTAGATGTAATGTGTTACCTGACGCAACCCGCCATACTGGTATGCGTGCTGACTGATATTACTGACCACATGCTGGATGAAAAGGAAATTAGCAGTGGATCTGCGTATTTCAAAGTTTTGTTTTCGGAGTCGCCTGTTTCGATCATAGTCCATGACGCGGATACGGGAGAGGTCCTGGACGCGAACGAGGCTGCTTATACGTCTTATGGATTTAGTTCATTAGATGAGATGAAGACTGGCGATATCTGGCTTGATCCGCCGTATTCCCAAAAGGACGCATTGTCTATGGTGCGTAAGGCAGTCTCCGAAGGAACCCAGACAGCGCATTGGCCGGGACGTAAGATAACGGGTGAGATCTTCTGGGAAGAGGTATGTCTAAAGCCGATCACGATCGATGGAGCTAAAAGAGTCCTGGCGATCAGTGTCGACATCACGGATAGCAAAAAATCGTACGAGGCGTTACAAAAGAGTCAACATCGTTACAAGGCCGTTTTTAATGGTGTAAGTGACGCCATATTTGTCGCTGATGCGAAGACAAAAGACCTGGTAGACTGTAACGAAAAGGCCCTGGAGCTGACAGGTTATACCAGAGACGAGATAATATCAATGAATGCTGAACAGCTACATCCTGAGGAATCTCGGGAAGAGGCCATGAGTATTTTCGACAAAGGAGTCATGGGAGAAAAAGATCCCATAGAAACTACCTTAGTGTCTAAAGGTGGGGAAAATATTGAGGTCGCAATAACTAATGCTGTTATACAAACAGAAGATGGCGTTTATCTCACCGGGATAATGCGGGATGTAAAGCAAGAAAATCAATACCAGAGACTTGTCCAAGACAGTGAGGAGCGTTTTCGATTGATGGCTGAAAAAATACCGCTGGGAGTGCAGGGTTATTATCTTAGCGGCAGTGTCTTCTACTGGAACCAAAAAAGTGAGCAAATTTACGGATATACCTCGGAGGAAGCGATAGGTAAAGATCTTGGAGACCTCATAATCCCCGAAGAAGTCAAGCCGCTGTACAGGAGAGGGTTGGCCGTCGCCGGAAAGATGACCGCATCCGGAGAATTCGCCCCTCCCGGAGAGGTAGAGCTTATGCGCAAGGACGGATCCCGTATCCCGGTCTATTCGACCCATCTTTTAGTTCTTCGTACGGATAAAGACCCCGAGCTTTACTGTATTGATCTGGACATTAGTGAAGCAAAGAAGAGGGAGGTCCAGGAAAAGAAACATTTAAGGGAACTGGAGATCTTCTATGAAGCGAGTATCGGCAGGGAAGAGAGGATAGTCGAACTTAAAAAAGAAGTGAAGCGCCTGGAAAAGGAGCTTGAGGGGAAGGCCTGATAAACGCGAGACCGGTCTATCTTCGGGAAAAAAAGTTGTCCAAACCGGTTTCGCGGTCCGGAAGGAAATCCCTTTCAGGCACAATGTTACACGGGAATAGTGGTTTTGGAGGAATTTTGTGAAGATAGCGCGCAAAATAAGTTTTTCTTTCGCGTTGGTTGCCATACTGCTCTCGGTTAGCGCTGTGGCCATTGTGCAGGTCTATCTGGAGAATGTTCTGCAGGAAAACGCTTTTGATAAACTCGCGGCCGTGCTAAATTCGCGGATAGATCATATTGAGTGTCATCTCAACACCTTGGAGCATTCGGTTGAACAATTGGCATTGAGTTCGGTTTTACGGGATTTTCTGGGTATGAGCGACAAGGAAAGCGCCGGGTGGAACGAGGTTTTTGACGCGGCGAATGAGAGGTTGAGAAAGGCCGAAGAGTTGGACCCGCTGGTAAACGAATACTTTCTTATGAATACAACCGGAAGAGTGGTCGCGTCCAGCGACCAAAACATTATAGGAGAGGAAAAGGCCGATGACGTTGTTTTTATTGAGGGTATGAAAATCCCGTTTATAGGCGATGTGCCGCGCTGCCCTGTTCACCAGGGTATATGTTTAATTGCGGCCGCGCCTGTTTTTCGCAGTGAAACAAAGGAGTTTATGGGAGTTGTCGCCCTCAGGTTCCAAGGGGACAAGCTATGCGCTGTCGCGTCGGAAGGGACAGGTTTAGGGGAAACGGGCAAGGTGTTCGTTGTTGATCGATATGGAAATATGTTGAGACCTTTAGCGGGCAGGGAAGAAAAAGAAGAGGTATCGGAGCGTAAAGTACGAACCCAGCCTGTGGCTGAATCCCGCCGGTATAGCCAGGGGGAAAAGTACGTTCCGACCCTGTTCCTGACGGGAAAAATCTACCATGACCACCGGGGGGTTGAAGTTCTGGGTGTGTATCATGTTATTCCCCGGTTGGAATGGACCGTTATAGCTGAAGTTGACACGGAAGAGGCTTTTTCGGACCTTTTTGCCGTCAGATGGCTGCATTTCTTTATCGTATTAGGCGCGGTCTTACTGGCATGGCTTATGGGCACGGTGCTTGGCGGCTATATTGCAAGGCCTCTCCAAGATTTACGCGAAGGGACCGAAAAAATAGGAAGCGGAGACTTGAATTGCAGGGTGGGAAGCGACGCGAGAGATGAGATAGGGTACCTCTCACGTGCTTTTGACGCAATGGTCGTAAAGTTAAAGCACTCTATGGTATCTGTTTCTGAGCTCAATAAAGAGGTTGAAGAGCGTGGAAAAATAGCGGAAGAGCTGAAGGATACGGTCGACATGCTGGATCAGCTGGCTAAACAAAGCCGGACATTCATCTGGGAAACGGACAATACGGGCCGGTACACATACCTGAGCCCGGCAGTTGAGGATGTCACCGGGTATAGTCCCGACGAACTTCTGGGCAAAAGCGTTGTGGATATGCATCCTGTCGCCGGAAGGGAAATTTTCAGAAAAAGAGTTGCCGGGATATTTGAAAAAAAAGATAAAGTTACCGGCCTTGAAAATCCTATCTTGTCCAAAAACGGAGAGATAGTATGGATTTTAAGTTCCGGTATTCCTGTTTTGAACGAACGGGGTGATCTTGCGCGCTACAGGGGTTCAGATACCGACATTACCAGGCTCAGGGAAATGGAGCGTAAGCTGGAAAAAAGCGAGCTGTTGTATTCTTCCGTCTTCAAGGAGTCGATGGACGCTATGATAATGGTCGATATCGAGGGTCATATTCTTTCCGGAAATCCCGCGGCTGTGAATGTTTTCGGATTTCAGGATGAAGCGGAACTTGCCGGAAGGTCCATTTTGAGCCTGTCACCGGATCAGCAGCCTGAAGGAGTATCGTCTCATGATGAAGCAGGAAGGTTCATAGAACAGGCGAGAGAGGAAGGGTCAAGTTTTTTTGAGTGGACGTTCAAGACGGCGGGTGCCGCTGAGTTCCCGGCAGAGGTCCTGGTTTCAAGGATAGGAGAAGGCGATGAGATGTTCCTGTTGTTTACCGTGTCGGATGTTACCCTCCGAAAAGAGAAAGAAGCGACTTTAATAAGATCGCTGCAGCGAGAAGAGAGGAACCGGGAGGTCCTTAACAGTATGCTGGAGGACAATATCCAAATAAGAAATGTTCTGGAACAAAACGTTAAAAAGTTGAAGGAAGCTCAGGATATGCTGGTACAGGCGGAGAAGATGGCCTCGTTGGGCAACTTTGCCGCGGAAGTAGCCCACGAGGTGAATAATCCCTTGATGATAATTTTCGGCAACGCCCAGATATCCCTGATGGATGAGTCCTTGGGCGGGGAAGTCAGTGAGAGTCTCAGGGTGATCCTGGAAGAAAGTCAAAAAGCCAAGGTCATTATGCAAAGACTTCTCAAATTTGCCAGGCCCGGAAGGGGCAGGGTCAGCAAGGTCAACATCAACGAGAGCCTGGAGAGGGTGGTGGGGCCCCTGGTCAAACATTTCGAGTCTGATGGGGTAAGCATAACAAGGGAGTATGACAGCGAGCTTCCGGATATTTCGATCGACGAGCAGATGATGAACCAAGTATTTACCAATATTGTTGTCAACGCGAAAGAGGCAATGCCCGAAGGAGGAAAGATATCAATTAAGACCCGTAAGGAAGACGGACGCTTGCGTATTGACATCAAGGATACCGGCAAAGGCATTCCAGAAGAGGTAAAGAAAAACGTGTTCGAGCCGTTTTTTACAACTAAACAACACGGTACCGGATTGGGGCTGGGGATATGTTATAATGTGGTAAAAGCTCACGGGGGGGAGATCAAGGTTAAAAGCGAATTAAACCGCGGTACGGTAATGACCGTGATATTGCCGTTTGTGTAGAAGGATC
>SLID01000004.1 GCA_007135805.1 Candidatus Omnitrophota bacterium
CCGGGCGTCGAGCGCCCGGCCTTTTCGGAAATAGGAGGAGACCCTCTTCTTGAGGTCTACCGCCTTGCCTATGTAAATGATCCTGCCTTCACCGTCGAGGAACTTATAGACCCCCGGAGAAGAAGGCAGCGCCTTTATTTTTTCGCGCAGTTTTTTGGATATCATTCTCCAAAACGCCTGTTTTTAAGGACCTTTATAATATATTTTGCTCCCTCAACATGAAAAATGTAACATGAAATAGCATATATCGCTCCACTTCCCGCTATTATTGACGCCAAGCGTAAAACGGGCGGTAAAAATCCTTCCGGCGCGGGAAACAGGACGTTCCGGGCAATAAAAGTAAAAGTACCCATGAGCGTGGTCGCGGCCAAGACCTTACCCAGCGAGATAAGTATATCCCGGGTCCCGAAATCTCCTATTTTTCCGGTCAAGAACACATACAGCATTATGAAATTCAAGGTCGCGGCTACGGCGGTGGCCAAGGCAAGACCGCCCACCTTAAGAGGCCACATGAGAATCAGATTAAGCACTACGTTGACTACAAGCGAAACCGCGGCCGTCTTGACCGGGGTCTTGGTGTCCCCCATCGAATAGAACACCCCGACAAGTATTTTTATGCCCGCATAAGCGCAAAGCCCGAAACTGTAAAAGAAAAGGGCCCACGAAGTTATTCCGGTGGAATAAGATGTAAACTCACCGCGCTCGAAAAGTACCCGTATAACGTCCCTTGACAATATGGCAAGCCCCGCGGCGGCGGGCGCCATCAAAGTGAACACCGCTTTAAGCGAGAAAGATATGGTGCTTTTAAGACGCGTGATATCGTTAAGCGCCACCTCTTTTGTCATTTTGGGCAATGCCGCCGTGGCGAGAGATATCCCGAAAACCGCCAGAGGAAGCTGCACAAGCCGGTTAGAATAGTACAGCGCCGCCACCCCTCCAGGCCCCACTATCCAGGCAAGAGACGCGAGTACGGTATCCACGAAAACGCTGAGCTGATACACCGCCGTCCCCATTGCCCTGGGGAGAAGAAGCCTGCCTATCCTTTTGGCGGCGGGATGGCGCATGGTAAGATCTTTTTTAAGACGGAACCCGCGCGTTCTAAGAGGCTTTATCTGCAAAGCCACCTCAAGCACTCCCCCGGTAAGTACCCCGACTATAAGCCCCCTTATCCCTATAACCGGGCAAAGCAGTATAAGAGCCGTTATCATAGTGGCGTTCAAGACCACCGGAGCGAATTCGGGTGAGGTAAAATAGTGCAGAGAGTTCAGCACGCCTTTACTGTAAGCTACCATACCAAGTAAAAGCAGGTACGGAAATATCATCCTGGTAAGCTGTACCGTGACGTTGAATTTTTCCGGATCGGCGACAAAACCGGGAGCTATCAGCCGCACTATTATGGGCGCGAAAAAAATACCCGCTACCGACAGCGTGACAAGCACGACAAGCATCAGGTTAAGAATGACCCTCGCGACCTGCCAGTACTCTTCACGCGTCCTGGTATGACTGTACTCGGTAAGTACCGGAACTATGGCCGCGGTCATGGCGCCCTCGCCCACCATATCCCTCAGCATATTGGGTATACGGAAAGCCACGAAAAAAGCGTCGGCAAGAAGGCCCGTACCGAAACTGCCGGCTATAAGTATATCCCTTATAAACCCCAGCACACGGCTTGTGACAGTAGCCCCGCCTATAACTCCCGTAGATCTAAGCAGTTTCCTGTTGGTCATATTCCGGTTTACCGCCCGTTTCAGACGCTTTAAAGGTTCTTATATTACTATAGGGCAATATATTACCACAATCCTCCCATAAAACAAACATATCCCGGCTTCGCGAAGCCCAAAAACCAAAAAAACCTTTACAAACCACCCCGCCTCATGATATATTCATTAATCAGTTCGCTTACGGGGGGCATGTATCTTCGGTATATGCCCCCCGTGATTTCGGACCGGAAAACATAGTTTTAAACCGTTTACGGCATTAAAGTTAGCCAAATAAAGACAAATTAGTCAAGGAGACAGTAATGGCCAACAAACAAGCCGCCCTGAAAAGCCTGCGGCAGGACAAAAAAAGACACACAAGGAACATATCTACAAGGTCCGAACTGCGGACTCTCACGAAAAAAGCGCGCCTTTTAATAGCCGAGCAAAAACCGGAAGACGCGGATGCCGCCCTAAAAAAACTGGAATCCAAGCTTGACAGAGCGGCAAAAAAGAACATTATCAAAAAAGGCACCGCGTCGCGCAAGATAGCGAGGTTGCGCGCGGAGTGGGCAAAACCTTCCCCGGAAAAAAAGTAAAAACGACCCCCGCTTAACCGGTAATCCCGCTCTAGCAAAGATATGTTTTTATTGATCCGGGGTATTCTCAGGTTCCAGAGAGTTTCACGACGAGCATTTCCAGGGCCAGGGCGGGGGTTTTTCTTCCCTTCTTGTAATCCGTCTCCGCTTCCAGTATAAATTCCAGCCATTTCCCGATCTTCGAAGAGGTATATTTCCTGGCCACGGGCGCCGTTCTGTAGGCCGCTTTTCCCGCTGAGCGGACCATTTCGTCCATCCCTGCGCCGCGGGCAGACAGGAACTTTATTTTCTGTATAGTCCTTATGTACCATGCCAGGTACCCGATTATCTCGGGTATCTGTTTTTTCTGCGCGGAAAGATCGTTCAATACGCGAAAGACCATTTTCATGTCGCCCGCGCCGAGGGCGTCAACAAGCTTGAAAACAGTTTCGGTCACGCTGCGCCCCACCATCCGCTCTACATGTTCGGTCTCTATTCTTTCCCCGCCGGAAAAAGCCGCCAGTTTTTCTATCTCGTTTATAATGGAAGAGGCATCCGCGCCTTTAAGGTCAAAAATAAGGTCTACCGCGTCGGGAGATATCTCTATCCCTTCTTTACTGAAGAATTTTCTTATACCCGCTTTGACTTTGTTTGAGGTAAGTTTATCTGCCGATATCTCAGTGACATGGCCCGCTATCTTCTTGTAAGCGGCCTTTTTACGGAATTCAGCCCCAGAGGTAAGCACAAGAACTCCGGTTGGCGAAGGTTTTTCGAGGTATTTTATCACGGAAGACGCGCCCTCTTCCGGAAGTTTGTCGTAATCGCGTATTACCGCTACTCGTTTTTCGGAGAGGAACGGTGAGGTCCCCAGGTCGTCAAGAGCTTTACCGAAATCTTCCGGGGGGTACACCGCGTAATTGAGGTCTATTTCTTCTCTGGAAAGGAATTTGTCCCTTATCTTTTTTTCTTCTTTGTCCCTCAGGTAAGTATCGTCACCCACTATAATGAAGTTACTGGCCATTTACCCTCTGAAAATTCATCGCTCCCGCCTTCTACCATACTTCCAGAACTCTTTCCACTACTCTCCGGGCAAGGTCATCAATGGCCCGGTTAAGCCCTTCCGCTTCGGTGGCGGCGTTGGGGCCAGTAAGGTCATAACTCGCCCAGCCGGTGAAACCGCCTTCCCGCCATATGATCTCGCCCGTATCACCGTCATAAAGCGCCAGGGAGACGTTTATCTGGGACCGCATTTCCTCGACATTTTCGTCTTTATCGTAACTGAGCGGGAACTGCCTGTAGTCCATAAGTTCCCCCTCAAGTATCATGGAAGCGTCGCTCTCTCTTGTAACGGTGATATGGCGGTCGAACATGAACCTGTCAATTATGGCCGCCGTTATCTGGTTTTCCATCCCCGGAAAGTAAGTATAGCTCATCCTCCTGTCGGACACCTCGGCCGCCGGGTCTATCTTGTTGACGAAATTCTTCACATGCACCGAATCGTACTTATCCGGAAGAAGCGAGCTTCCGGTATACCCGCACCCGGAAGAAAGTACCGCCAATGACAACACCAATATAATGTTCTTCATCACCGTCCCATCCTGTTTTCCAAACGCTTTATGCGTTCATCCGCGTGTTCCGCCGCGGACGTACCCGCGAATTTCCCCCTTATGGAATCATAATACATTATGGCGCTTGTATACCTGCCCTGCCTTTCATAAAACTCGGCTATCTTGAACGTACTCTCGGCTTTTCTTTCTCTGAGCTCGGCGAGCATCTTTTCGGCTTCGGCGGCGGCTGAAGGCACGGCGGAGGTATCCACTATTTCCTCGAACTCGCGTAAAGCCCTTTCGGTGCTTTCCTGATCGTACTCGGGCGACAAGGACGCCTCGTATTTCGTGAAAGCCAGCTGATACCTCGCCTCTTCCCGAATAGAACTTTCCGGATAATCCGCCATTATCCTCGCGTAAGCCTGCATGGCCTCGGGATATTTCCGCATCCTTCTTTTAACGTCACCCAACCGGAAAAGGGCCTTATCGGCGTAAGGGCTGAAAGGGCTGGAATCCACTATCGTCTTGTATATGGCCGCGGCCCGTTCAAGGGACTCTGAAAGCTCTATACCCATGATCCTGGCCGTTTCGATACCTTCCACCATACGGCCGAGGTTATACAACCTTTCAATTATCTCGTCCATCCTTACCGTAAAGGGATAATTATCTATGGTCTTCTTGTAATTCTGGTAAGCGAACCAGTAGCGTCCCTGTTCCTCATAAGACCTTGCGGCGTAGAACTGGGCTTCCGGCGCGAAGGTGGAATCAGCGTAACTTTCGGTAAGCATGGTGAACTCCCTGGCGGCGGTCTCAAAATCTCCCGACTCATAAAAACGCATGGCCCAGTGAAACTGCTCTTCGGGAGTGTCTTTCACAACATATTTGGGATTGACGAAATTCTTGTCTCTCGGCGTGAACACCCAGAAAGCGACCGCCGCGCTTTCCACAAAAAACAATATGGCTAAAAAACTTAGGACCGTGATGAATATCTTTCTGGACATAGTAAAGGCCTGTAATTAACTTAAAAAGTAAATTTGATTGGCTTATTGACGTTCCTAATTCTATATCAACGTAAGGCGGGTTGTCAACGCATTAAGATACAAGCGTACCGGTTTAGCGGAAAACCCCTCCGGTACGCCGCGACTTCCTTAAACCGACCCCTTTACGAGGCCTTCAATGTACGAAAACAGAGTTTCCTTGTCCTTCCGGGACATTTCCAGGAACTGGTTACCCACGCTATAGTCCTCTCCATGCCGGGACTTGACTATCCACGCTACCCTGGATATGGCTTTAAGGGGTTTTTGCCCGGGAAGGTCAACTTCCATGACTATTCTTCCGGCTTTAGGCATAAACTCTTTCGCCCTGAAGTTCACGCCGCCCTCAGAAATATTACAGGTCACCGTGGCGTCTTGCATAGCGCTCCACGGCTCACTGAGCTTCCTGTACTTTACAGGCAAGTGCGCCATGACCCTCGGGTGTTTTCGCTGTTCTTTTCTTTCCTGATCTAACATTGTACTCTCCCTGCGCGCCGGAAAAGACCCCCCTACACCTCTCCCGGAGCTGTTCTATACTTTTTTATCAATTTTCATCTACTAAAGCGCGTCTTTATTATCCAACACGCTCCCAGCCGGATCTGTCTCGGTAAGGTCCTCGTCGTTATACATGTTAAGACTGCTCACGTATTCCGAAACAAGTTCCTTATCCTCCTTCGACATCTCCAGGAACTGATTACCTACCTCGTAATCAGTGCCCGCCGGCATCTTGCGGATCCAGGCCACCTTAGAGATGGCCTTTACGGGTTTCGTGAACATGGGAATATCCAGCTCCAGTATAAGCCGGCACGCCATGGATATAAATTCCCCTGTCCTGAACCGGATCCCGCCCGTACTGAGGTTCTTCGTGATCGAAGCTTCCCCTTCCACTGCCGGATCGTCTTTCAGTTTCCTTATCCGGACCGGGATGTGGGTCTTCACTCTCGGATACTTTCTTTTCTCCAAGTTTTCAGTCACTTCCGCCTCCTTACCTCCGTCTCCTCTGTTAAAGACTTACTCCCTTTACTTACGCCTTAACTCTATTATACACCTTCCGCACCGTTCCGTCATCCCCCCTCTTCAGAGATCTGAAAAAGCCCCGTCACGGGCTGAATTCAAATTAATCCTTAACCCCCACATAATGGTCAAATACCATATTATGTCCGTCAAAGAGCTCCTGATTCTGCCTGATAGCCTCATACTTCGACATCACTTCATCGACGCAAACACCCTTTATCTTAAAGCTTTCCGAGGCAAGATCAGTCCCGGCAACTTCGTCCGTCAAATTATCCTGAGCGGCGCCGAACCCGGCCGTCAAAAGTTTAAGTTCCATAAGAACGTCATGAGTCGTATACTCGGGATTCTCCTCAAGTATAAGAGCCGTGATACCCGAGACAAAAGCCGCCGAAAGCGACGTTCCTCCATGAGCGGGATCACCGTCACCAAAAGTCACGACATCCCAGGGAGCGTACAGATCTATCTCGCTTCCATAATTGTTCCACGCCGAGAACGAACCATCAGAGTTTACCGAACCGACAGTTATCACCTTGTCACTCGAAGCGAGACTTGAGGACAATATCTTGCTCGAGGAGTTACCGGCCGCCGTAACCATGATAACGCCCTTATTGAAAGCGTAATCTATGGCCGACTCAAGATATCCGCTCATCGGGAACAAGCTGAAAGACATCGATATAACCCTCGCCCCCATATCGGCCGCTCTATATATGGCGTCAGATACCACGCTTGAGGAGGTCTCACCGCTGTCGCTGAAAACTTTAAAGTCCAGTATTTCCGCCCCTGAAGCCGTCTCCGATATCACCCGGGCCGTCATGGTACCATGCCCGAGTATATCCGTATAACTCTCGGTATTGTACATGAAGTCGTACCCGCTTATAACTTCGGCCGATATCGCCCCGGCGTTTATACCGGTATCAAGCACCGCTATCGTGACGCCAGACCCGGTATACCCGGCTTTAAGCGCCTCGACATCGCTGTAGAAAGCGTTTATTTCTTCCGCCAACCCGGCGTAAATGTCCTCCGAACCGCTGAGTAAGGACGTAGTTTCAAGACCTGTCCGCTGGGGTTTTTCAACAGTGAACACAACCGTTTCATCGACTCCATCGGGACGTTCCGTAGGCTGGTTTGGATCCCATTCGCCCCATATCGGATCGCCTTCATCCAGTCTGGCATCGGTATTGTACCATGTGAAAGTGCCATCCACATCTTCGTAAAAATTCACATACTGAAGCCGTCCGCTGGGATAGTAAACATAGGTTATCTTCTCTGTTCCGTCGAAATGAAAGGATTTCCTTCCGGTCTGGGCATGCCATACCGACTCATAATGGTCAATGGTCCCAGTCGAGCTCCAGTAGGTCTCGTTTACCCATCCATCAGCATCGAAGTATATCTTAGCAGTCCCGTCACTGGTCAGCTCTTTCAACGGCCTTCCGTTCTCGCGATACCATATAGTCTGCTGCCATTCACCGGCTTCGTCGTACATATGCTCTATCACCTTATCGTTATCCCAATCTATGAGCGGATCGGTAACATCTGAATAATCCACCGCGGAAAACCCGGTCTTCTTCTGAACGATACTGTCAGGCCCTTCGTAGTACTCGTAATGGTACCCCACCGCGCCGTTATCAGCCGCCTGCGCCTCGTCCATTACCACAGTGTCCAGTCGGCCCGGAACATCAAAAGAATAGTAAAGGTATACCCTTCCTTCTGCATCACTTCCGGAAAAGTAAACAATTGATTCACGGGATTCTGTAGAGTAGTACCAGGTATCTTCCCTTACCACATCTACGCCGTTTTCGGCATAGAACTTCTCAGCAACTTTTATCCAATCGTTGGTATTTGTGTTTATATCGTCCTCTACGCCGTGGTTATGGTACACGGCTGTCTTTGTCCTTTCATCCGCAACCAAACCGACAGTCCTGTCATAACTTCCCTCGTAGAAATCTACCGTTACCTGTCCCTCCGCGGGAACGTCCCAGTAATATTTTCTGTACTCGTTGCTCCCGTTATAGTAGACATCCACCCGTCCTTCGCCGTCGTAGTAGACCCGCGCCGGATAAGTAGTTTTCACACGCAAAACCCAGCCATCACCATTGGCATCGTAGTTACCGTAGTGGTCATATATGTAAACAACTGTCTTGTCCCCGGGAATATCGGTAGCTATGGGATCGCCTACCTCGACGGTGTAATCCCAGAGATATTCGGTAACAGTTACCTGTTCCTCCTTGGGCTCGCCCCATTCCCACGTCTTGGTTATTCCCGTATCCGTCTCGTAGAAAAGCACCAGCAGGTTATATTGGGTACTGTCGATCTCCATGTCAACATATTCAGCTATCTCTTCGACGTCACCAATTTCGTCGTACCTTATGATCCGCTTGAAATTACCGCTGGCGTAGTATTCATAAACAACGACAAGATCACTCCAGTTATCGTCACTATGACCGTACACGACGCGTTCCTGGTCGCAATCAGGTTGTACATAATCAATGGTCTGCGTCAACACTCCGTCCTCATCGGGACTCGTTCTCTTTATCGATATCACTCTTCCGAACTGGTTCCTCGATCCGACATCTTCATACTCCAATAGCATCGTCGGGCCGACCGCGCCAGCAGGTTCGTAGAGATTCGCCGTTTTCACCGCTCCGGAGCC
>SLID01000135.1 GCA_007135805.1 Candidatus Omnitrophota bacterium
ACGAAAGGAAAACTTTCTTTTCTTGAGTTGTCTTTTCTCTTGTGGGCTACCCAGGGTGTTACGCGTAAAGAACTGCCTTTACACGCTTTCAAAGTAGTGCCCTCGGCGGGATGCAGACACTCTTTCGAGTCATATATCGCGGCTATCGGCATTGAGGGCCTTGAACAAGGTGTTTACCGCTACCTGCCGTTAAGTCACGAGCTTATAGCGGTCCGCGAATGCCCGGATATAGGTCCGCGCGTGACTCTGGCTCTTTTAGGCCAGGATTTCGCGGGAGAGAGCGCCGCGGTGTTCTTCTGGACGGCTATTCCCGCCAGGATGGAATGGCGCTACGCGGAAGCGGCGCATAAGGTTATCGCGCTTGATGCCGGGCATGTTTGCCAGAATCTTTATCTGGCTGGCCAGGCAGCCGATTGCGGGATCTGCGCTATCGCCGCCTATGACCAGGAGCTTTGTGATGAACTGGTTATGGTCGACGGAGATGATGAATTTACGATCTATGCCGCTTCGGTAAGCAAAAGATAGCCGGGGGCGTTTTTCAGTAAGGCGGAGAGCAGGGAGTATCATGACAGTTTCCATACTGATAGCCAGGATCTTCGGACTGTGCTACATGGCCGTCGGCGGGTTCTTTGCCTTTAACCGGGAACTTTTCCGGCAGGCGATCGATGAAGCGTTTGAGAACACGGGAGTTATCCTCTATGCCGGTTTGTTCGCTTTTTTCGTCGGGATAACTATCATTTTGGCGCACAATGTGTGGGTATTGGATTGGACCGTGCTTGTGACCCTTATAGGTTGGGCAGCGCTTGTCAAGGGGACGTGGATGGTGTTTTTTCCGGGAGCGGTACTTAAGATGTTACGGATATACCGGGAAAATCAAGCGCTTTTAACTTTACACGCGCTTTTCGTGTTAATTTTCGGCGGTATCCTGACATTTTTCGGCTTTTTCGCGGGATAGCCCGCTCCAATTTACTCAGGAGATAAAGTTGTTCAAAAACTTTGACATAAAGAAGGTGTATCCATATAATTTATGTCTGTAGCCGGTTTTGCATGTCCGGTAAATGAGAAGAATAACAATTTCGAGGAGGTACGAAAAAGATGAAGAAAATAGCTTCGGGAAAAACAAAAGATGTTTATCAGAAGGAAAACGGAAATCTGGTACTTTTTTTCAAAGATGATGTTACCGGGGATGAAACCGGAGTAAATCCCGGAGCCAATTCCGTTACCGGCAAGATCGCCGGGAAGGGTAAGATGTCATACGAACTTACGCGTTACTTTTTCGACCTTTTGAAAAGAAAAGGTGTCCGGACCCACCTCGTAGCGGCGGATGACTCAAAACAGACCATGGAAGTTGAAAAAGCCGAACTTTTCGGAAGTAAGGGGCTGGAGTTTGTCTGGAGGTCGGTCGCTTGCGGGAGTTTTTACAGGCGTTATAAAACGCTTATACCGGAAGAGTTCCAGGAGCTGAAAGAGCCGGTGGTAGAGATAACCCTTAAGGACGATGAAGGTGGGGATCCCCTGATAAATAACAACAGCCTGTCGGCTCTGGGTGTTCTTAAAGGATCCGAGGTTGAGGAACTGGTGGAGCTTACCAAGACGGCTGTTGGTTACATAAGTGAAGACCTGAAGGAGAAAGGTTTGCGTCTTCTGGACATAAAGGTCGAGTTCGGAAATATCAATGGTTTCGCAGTTATCGACGAGGTTTCCGGAGATTCAATGAGGGTTGCCGGAAGCGAAGGGGTTCTGTCCCACGAGCAGCTTTACCAAAGCATAATGGGAGCATGATCAAAGAGATCGATCGCGCCATTTTATGGCGAAACCCCTTAGTATCTCGACAGGCCTGTCTGGCGGGAATGGCGCTTACATTTGACTCCGCTTCGCGCGGCACTGAACGCGTGGGATAGCTGCGGGATCCTTATCCGTGAAATGGACCTTGACCCCTTCCGTTGATTTTAATGTTGACGGAAGGGGTTTTTTAGTGTAATCTATATAGCAGAATGGCTATATAGATTAAAGGGGCTGACGTGGGTAAAAAAACAGGTTTTAAGATAAGGGATCTTGAGAAGGCGGTTAAGGCTTCTGCCGACATCAACCGGGTCAGGATTCTTAATATGCTGAGGACAAGAAAGATGTGTGTATGTGAGATCGCTTTTGTGCTGGGCATCTCTCAGCCAAGCGTGTCCAGGCATCTCAGAAAACTCAGCAGTGCCGGTTTTATTCAAAGCGAGCATGAGGGGCTCTGGACAAATTACTATCTTTGTCCGAAAAACGCCTACGCGGAAAATTTTCTGAAGAACCTGGTAACTTGGATGTGTTCTGACGAGACCATATCCGGGGACAAAAAAAAGATAGATGAGGCGAACAGGACCAACCTTTGCTGCCTTTGAGACGTCTCAGTGATAACACATTTAACTTTCGGCGCTTTCGGGGGATGGTATCATGAGGGAATCGAGAAAATTTTTGGTAATGCTGGCGGGCTTTATGGCCTGCTTTTATCTTCCCGTGGAGATGTTCCCCTTCAGGAATCCGGTCTTTGAAGCATTGGCGCTTGTCAGGTGGTATGCCAGGGAACACGTTATTTTATGCCTTGTTCCGGCTTTTTTTATAGCGGGAGCGATATCGGTGTTTATAAGCCAGGCGTCAGTAATAAGGTATTTTGGGGCCAAAGCCAATAAGTTTCTTGCCTATGGGGTGGCATCTGTCTCCGGTATGATACTGGCGGTCTGTTCGTGTACAGTGCTTCCTTTGTTCTCGGGTATATACAAAAGAGGGGCGGGGTTGGGTCCCGCTACAACGTTCCTTTATTCCGGTCCCGCTATAAATGTTCTGGCTGTAATAATGACGGCCAGGATACTCGGTTGGGAGCTGGGAGTGGGAAGGGCTCTGGGCGCGGTAGTTTTCAGTGTTGTTATAGGTTTTCTGATGCACCTCATATTTATAAAGGAAGAAAAGGTCCGTCTCGCAGAAGGGGACCTGGTGGGGGGGGAAGAAAAAGAAGAACGGTCTCTGCTCAAGAACGGTGTGTATTTTGCCTCGATGATAGGATTTCTGATCTTTGCGAATTGGGCGAGGCCGGAAATGCCGACCGGTCTTTGGGCAGCGGTATATTCACTTAAATGGTACATTTCAGCGGGTTTCCTCGTGCTGGTGGGGGTAATGCTCCTCAGGTGGTTCAACAAAGAAGAGATAAACTGCTGGATCTCGGCTTCATGGACATTCGCCAAGCAGATAATGCCGCTTCTCTTCCTGGGGGTAATTGCGGCAGGTCTTTTGCTTGGCAGGCCCGGAGAAGAAGGCTTTATTCCTTCCCGGATAATAGAAAGCGCGGTCGGGGGGAACTCTATGGCGGCTAATTTTTTCGCTTCGATCGTGGGAGCGTTCATGTATTTTGCCACGCTTACAGAAGTGCCGATATTACAGGGCCTTATAGGTTCGGGGATGGGAAAGGGGCCGGCTCTCGCGCTTCTTTTAGCGGGGCCCGCGCTGAGTTTGCCTAATATGCTGGTCATACGCGGCGTCATAGGTACCAGGAAAACCATTGTATATGTGGGGCTTGTAGTCGTTATGGCGACTTTAAGCGGCATGCTTTTCGGATATATTGTCGGATAAGGAAGTTTTGATACAAGGAGGGATAATATGAAGATCGAGGTATTAGGAACGGGTTGTCCTAAATGTAAACAGCTTACCGCTAACGCGGAAGCCGCGCTCAAAGAAATGGGTATAGATGCCCGGGTGGAAAAAGTAACTGATATGAGTAAAATAACCGAGTACGGGATACTGCTGACACCCGGACTGGTGGTTGACGGTTCTGTAGTATCTTCAGGAAAGGTATTATCTCAAGAAGAGATCAAACAGTTTATCGGCGAACAATAAAGGCTCCCGGGCCAGATGGAGTTTGTTTTTATGAAAAAAACCGTTTATCCTAAACGAGGGCTAAGCTTTTTTGAAAGGTATCTTACTATATGGGTATTTATTTGTATCGCGGTGGGTATTTTTTTAGGTAAGATCGCACCGGAGGTTGCCCAGACCTTGGATGGTATCTCAGTGGCAAATGTATCTATCCCCATCGCGATATGTTTATTTTTTATGATGTACCCGATAATGGTGAAGATCGATTTTGCCGAGGTTGTAAAGGCGGGTAAAACCCCCAAACCTGTTATGCTTACTCTGGGTATTAACTGGCTTGTGAAGCCGTTTACCATGTATTTTATCGCGACCTTCTTCTTGGGGTATCTGTTCAAAGATTTTCTGCCCGGTACTGAGATCGTCAAGGATGGAGCCCAGGTTGAACTTTACAGGTCATACATATCCGGAGCGATACTTCTGGGTATCGCCCCCTGTACCGCGATGGTACTCATGTGGAGTTATCTGTCAAAGGGGAATGACGGGTTGACACTGGTAATGGTTGCTATTAATTCGCTGACCATGCTCTTGTTATACGGTCTTCTTGGAGGTTTTTTATTGAGGCTTAACGAAATGCCTATTCCATGGGCTACCATAATTCTGTCAGTCTTGATATACGTAGCGCTGCCTCTGGCGGCGGGATATTTTTCACGCAGGTGGATAATCAGTAACAAGGGGCGAGTATGGTTCGAGGAAAAATTTCTCCACTTTTTGACACCTGTCTCTATCGCGGCTCTTCTGGTGACGCTTGTGCTTTTGTTTTCCTTCAAGGGTGATGTGATAATCGAGCAGCCGCAGACGATATTCCTGATAGCTGTTCCGCTTTTTATCCAGACATGTTTGATCTTTGCGTTGGGGTACATTATCGCCAAGCTGATCAAATTGAAATATCGTGACGCCGCTCCCGCGGCGATGATAGGTGCAAGCAATCATTTTGAGGTGGCAATAGCTACTTCAGCGATGCTTTTTGGACTGAATTCGGGAGCGTCCCTGGCTACTGTTGTGGGAGTGCTTATCGAGGTTCCGGTCATGCTCATGCTTGTGAAGTTCTGTTTAAGAACACGTGGATGGTTTGGGCAAGAGGAGGTTTTTGATGGATAAAAGACGGGTTTTGTTCGTATGCGTTCATAATTCGGCGCGTTCCCAGATGGCCGAGGCTTTCCTGAAAAAACACGGGGGAGAAAGATTTGAGGTTGAAAGTGCCGGTCTTGAACCCGGTGTTCTCAACCCTGTTGTGGTCGAGGTAATGAAAGAGGCAGGGATAGATATTTCACGAAACAAAACAAAAAGTGTTTTTGATCTTTACCGGCAGGGCAGGTCGTATGATGAGGTAGTAACCGTATGTGATGAGTCACAGGCGGGGACATGCCCGGTTTTTCCCGGGGAAGCACTGAAAATCCACTGGGTTTTTCCGGACCCGTCAGGGTTTACGGGAAATGGAGACGATAAACTGGCAAAGACCCGGAAAGTTCGGGATGTTATCGAGAAAAAAATAATTGAACATTTCGGCCTCGCGTAAGACCGCCGCGGTTCCCGATACTCCGTTCGAGTTTTTTTAACTAAAATAGAGTTATGTTTTTGTGGTAAAATACAACCTGTAGGTAAGGGTGTATTTAATTTCCCGTGTTGCAGAGCGGCGCCGCGTTATACGTGGTGAGAGGAGATGGTATGCAGGAAGAAACACGCTTAAAAGACGGAAGAGAGATATCGGCCGGTTTTTCGGATCCTCTGGGAGCGGTCCTCTCTTCCGAGGGTGTCAATTTCGCTATTTTTTCCAAACATGCTGGAGCGGTCTTTCTGCTTCTTTTTGACGCGCACGGTGAGGACCCTTCCGATGTGATCAGGATAGAGAACAGGACAGATGACATCTGGCATATTTTTATTAAAGGGTTGAAAGCGGGACAGCTTTACGCGTACAAGGTCGATGGAGAATACGATCCGGGAAGGGGACATCGTTTTAACCCCCACAAACTTCTGACCGATCCCTACGCCAGGGCTTTTTCTGGAAAGTTCAGGAACGAAGGCAATTCTTTGTTCGGATACGACCTTGGCGGCGATAAAAAAGACCTTGTCATGGACCGGCATGATAATTTCAAGGACGCCCCTAAGTGCATAGTTGTCGATGACAGTTTTGATTGGGAGTCGGACCGCCGCCCCGGCATATCGATGCCGGACCTGATAATCTACGAAACACATGTGAAAGGGTTCACGGCCCACCCTTCTTCCGGGGTCAAAGATCCGGGGACGTATCTCGGGCTCATAGAGAAAATACCTTATCTCAAGAGCTTGGGGGTGAACGCGGTCGAACTTATGCCGGTACATGAATTTTACGCGAGAAGCGGCCTTTTGGACAAGGGACTCTCGGATTTCTGGGGTTACAATACCATTGGATTTTTTGCTCCCGAACAAGGTTACGGTACCGGGGCCGAACCCGGATGCCAGGTCAGGGAATTCAAAACAATGGTCAGAGAATTCCACAAAGCAGGCATTGAAGTCATACTTGACGTGGTTTATAACCATACCGGTGAAGGTAATGAACTGGGCCCGACGCTGTGTTTCAAAGGTATAGATAATCTTAGCTATTATTCGCTTATCTCTAACGGGGAGAGCCACGAGGAACCTTACCGGTATTATCTTAATGATACCGGATGCGGTAATACTCTGAATATAGAGAACCCCGCGGTGATGCGTCTTGTCCTGGACTCTTTGCGGTACTGGACAGAAGAGATGCATGTTGACGGTTTCCGGTTCGATCTGGCGTCTATACTTGCCAGGGTGAAGGGGCGTTTCAGCGGGGACTCGCTTTTCTTTAAAGCTGTTTCCGAAGACCCTGTCCTGAATAAAGTCAAAATGATCGCTGAACCCTGGGACTTGACAACCTACCAGGTCGGGAACTTTCCAAAGGGGTGGTCGGAATGGAACGGGAAATTCAGGGATACGGCAAGGAAATTCATCAAAGGAGATGACGGCCAGGCGGCGGATATGGCGACACGCCTTACAGGGTCGGCGGACCTGTATGAGGACGATGGCAGGAAACCACATAACAGCGTTAATTTTATAACGTGCCACGATGGTTTTACCATGAACGATCTTTTTTCGTACAACCACAAACATAATGAAGCCAATCTTGAAAATAATCGTGACGGAGCCGATCATAATTATTCGTGGAATTGCGGAGTGGAGGGAGAAACAGATGACGAAGGGATAATACGCCTCAGGAGGCAGATGGTTAAGAACGCGTTATGTTGTCTTTTGTTCGCGGCCGGGACACCCCTGATGCTTTACGGGGATGAGGTCTTACGGACGCAAAAAGGCAACAACAATGGCTACTGTCAGGACAACGAGATAACCTGGCTGAACTGGGAATATATGGAAAGGAACGCGGATATCCTGGAATTCGTCAAAAAAGCCATAGCTTTCAGGAAAGAATACCCCATACTTCGCGCGAGGCGCTTTTTTACCGGAAAGAGCGCGGAAAGCGACGGCGCGCCTGACATATCATGGTTCGGCAAACATCTCGACGAGGCGAATTGGTCCAGCCCCAAAGTTAAGACGCTTTGCTACCGGTTGGCTGGAAAAGCCGCCCCGGTGGAGAGGCAGCAGTATTATCTTTTTCTTGTTTTCAATATGGGCCACAGGGGAGCGAGATTGGATCTTCCGAGACACGAAGGTGTCAAATGGTACCGTCTGGTAGATACTTCCAGAAGGGCCGGAGATGACTTCCGCCCTGAGAAAAAGGAAAGATTGCTGAGAAAGCAGGAACAGCATTATTTCGCGGCAAGAAGTGTAAGTGTTTTTCTTGGCGAACACAGATAGACCGGGAGGATGTGATCTTGAGGAAGACAGGAGCTTTTTATAAAGGCGGCGGTCGTTGCCTTTTCGAGGTCTGGGCGCCTTCTGTGGAAAGAATTTCACTAAACATGGTTTCGGAAAAGCAAGGCATTTTGCCCATGCGAAAAGACCGGGAAGGGTACTTCAGTGTGACAGCCGAAGGAATAAGTCCCGGGGACAGGTATTTTTACCGATTGAACGGGAAAGTTGACCGGCCTGATCCGGCTTCCAATTTTCAGCCGGAGGGTGTTTTCGGTCCGTCTTCTATCGTGGATCACGCGGCTTTTAAATGGAAAATGTCAGAACGCGTTAGTCTTCCCCCCGAAGAAATGATCATTTACGAACTTCATGTCGGGACTTTCTCTCCGGAAGGGACCTTTGACGGCGCCGCCGCAAAGCTGCCTTACCTAACTGAACTTGGCATCAACGCGGTGGAAATTATGCCTGTCGCGCAGTTTCCCGGTGACCGCAATTGGGGATATGACGGGGTTTATCCTTTCGCGGTGCAGAATTCATACGGCGGACCGGAAGGGCTCAAAGAGTTTGTGGAAAAATGCCATGCCCTGGGCATATCTGTCATACTTGACGTCGTATACAATCACCTTGGTCCCGAAGGTAATTTTCTGCCCGAATTCATGCCGTGTTTCACCGACAGGTATACGACTCCTTGGGGCAAGGCCATAAATTTTGATGACTCGTATAGTTACGCTGTGAGGGACTTTTTTATCCGGAACGCCCTCTACTGGTTCGAGAATTATCAGATAGACGCTTTAAGATTGGAC
>SLID01000064.1 GCA_007135805.1 Candidatus Omnitrophota bacterium
CTGCGGGGATCCTGGCAACGCTCATGGTGACATGCACCAAAGGTGACGAAAGCTACTGGTGGCATGCACCGAAGGTGCGTGTCACCAAAAAGATAAGCAACTAAAACAAAATTAAAACTTGAAAAAAAGTGCGTGTCACCAAAATCTGAAGGGTTAACCGGCCGTCAATTTTTGTATGTTCTCGGGACCCGGTCGGTTATCTGGGATAAGATCTCATAAGGTATGGTCCCGGAAAGTTTGGCGATCCTTTCTATATGTATCTCCTTGTCCAGCTGGTCTCCGATAAGCACCACTTCATCGCCGGAGCGGACCCCGGGGACATTGCCGACATCAAGCATTGTCTGATCCATAGTGACCATACCTACCACTCTGACATATCTTCCCCGGACAAGAGCTTTGGCTTTGTTGGACAATATCCTGCTGTAACCGTCTGCGTATCCTATCGGTATCGTGGCTATTTTCGTGCTTTTTTTAGTTATGTAAGTCCTTCCGTAACTTATAGAACGTCCTTCCGGGACATCTTTAAGATGTACTATCCTGGTTTTCAGGCTCAGTACCGGCCTGAGATCGATCCTGCCGGAAGAGTTCCTTTTGGGGCAAACACCATATAACAGTATACCGGGCCTAACCAGGTTGAAATGCGCGTCACACCAATCCATCACGGCTATACTGTTAGAGGCATGCCTGTATTTTACGTTTATACCCTGCTTTTCCATCTCTCGCAGTATTCTCATGAAACTGGATATCTGGTTTCGGGTGAAGATCTTGTCTCTGGCAGCGGATGAAAAATGGGTATAAATACCTTCCAATTCTATTTCCGGATAGGATAAGACTTTTTTCACAAGCCCGAGAGCGTCCTCATGCCAGACTCCTATGCGCCCCATTCCCGTATCGACCTTGATATGTACTTTAGGGCGATATTCGGCCCCCGAAGCGGCTTCTAGGATCTTGTCCAGCAGATTGCCGTCACTCAGCGTAAGGGTTATACCGTTGTTTACACAGGCCTCAGCTTCCTCGCCCAGAACCGCTCCCATGACCAGAATAGAGACATTTATGCCTTTCTCGCGCAGTGACAGGGCTTCGTCCACTGTAGCTACCCCCAGATAATCTATACCCCCCTCGACAAGAACCCTGCTCACATCTCCCAGACCATGTCCGTAAGCGTTGGCCTTGACCACCGCCATTATACGGGCATCGTTACCGGCAAGGCCTCTTACAACAGCAAGGTTGTGCCGAATAGCCCCAAGATCTATTTCCGCCCAGGTAGGCCGGCATTTTTTATATTTCATTTTGTAGCCATCCGAACTTTTTCATTCCATTCACTCCCTGTTACGGGTCTTGTCCGAAGAAGCTGCCTTCACTTTTCCGGGAAGTACATTGCACTCCTTGGGATGCAGGTACATCGGATCTATGCTTTCAGGAGTATACGTAGTTGTACGGGCTAGCTCCATGCCTATCCGCCCGACATCTGTTGCCCGGGGATACCAATCGACATTTTTTTCCAGGACCGCCCCCGGTATTTTGCTTATGTCCTCCGCGTACTTATTAAGTCCATTGCCGAAAAAAACCGCGTTTTCATTGACATACCCGGCAAGTTCCCCGACTTCACAAAGAAGATAATCGGTCTTCCTCAGCGGCATACCATCAGGCCGCCTTTCATAAACGCAGGAATACACTTTGCCTTTATGGGCATCCAATACAGGCACGACCAGTCCGCTTCCGGCTGGAGCCCTGCACGCTATGGCATCCAGAGTGGGGACACCCGCTATTTTCATATCCGAGACCATCGCGAGCCCCTTGACGAGCGCCGTGCCTATCCTGAGACCGGTGAATGAGCCCGGACCTATGCCAAGCGCCGTAAGAGCTATGTCACGCGTGCCCCACCCGGCGCTCTTAAGCATATCGGATATCCTTGAAACAAGTATTTCACTGTGGCTTATCCCCGCGTCTTCGTGCAATTCGGAAACGACGTTATCATCCTCGAAACAGGCAAGGCTCAAAAATTTCGTAGAGGTATCTAAAGCGAGAGTACGTATCATACGATGCTTTCCCCCTCCATCTCCCCGAGAACATGTTCGCCCCGCGGGCCTACAGAGACAATTTTCACTACTCGTTCCTCCGGGCCGGTTCCGTACCCGATAAACACATCCACATATTCCTCGGGCAATGTCTCGCGTATTTTTTCGGCCCACTCCACAGCCGTCACTCCTTCGGAATAAAAGTATTTCTCGTAATCCAGGGTCTCGCAAAAAAGTTTAGAGTCCAGGCGGTAAACATCAAAATGGTACAATGGCATCGTACCCGCGTATTCCTTGACCACCACAAATGAAGGACTGTTAACATAGTTGTATTCGGAGACGCCTAATCCTTTCGCCAGACCTTTGACAAAAACCGTCTTCCCCGCGCCCAAGTCCCCCGAGAGAGCTATAAGGTCGCCGGGCCTCATGTACCCGGCAAGTTTTTCCGCAAGGATCATGGTCTCGCCGGGAGACCGGGTAATTGTGGATATTTCTGACATCATGCTCCCGCCTTCATCCGGCCGCTGGGTCTGAGGTGGTCATATGCCCGCGGATCAAGTTTTTCCACACCGTGAGACCCTCCGCGGATCTTTAAACCCCGGCCCCGCGGCACTATCTCGCCTATTTCGTAAAATCCCGCGAGATTTCCGCGCTTGGGGTGCCGGGAAATTTTCTCAAAACCCGAGCGGGCCATTGTAAACAAAAGCTCAAAGCTCTCACCGTAATACAAAGCGTCTTCCAGGCCGAGGTCGGGGACGAGGGGTATCTTATCCCGGTACAGAACACAGCCCACACCGCTCTCTTCACAGATCTTGCTTATATCAGGGGCGATACCGTCGGAAACATCTATCATGGCGTTGGGTTTGTGTTTTTTAACCAGTAGCCCGGATTCTGCAAGGCGGGGACGAAAATCAAGATGCTCTTTTTTCCCGTCCCTGACAGGCCCGGTCACGGCCACAACATCACCCGCCCGGGCGCCGGAACGTTTAACCAGCGCGTTCTTTCTTACGGTACCCAGTATCGAAACGTCTATAACAATACTTTCCGCGCCTACGGTGTCACCGCCGGAGAGCCGAACGCCATATTCGGAGCATATGCCATTTATCCCTTTATATATCCGCAACACTTCCCTTGCCGTAACAGAGGTCGGAACTCCTATACTGACAGATATATACCCGGGTACGCCCCCCATCGCGGCGATGTCACTTATATTTACCGCGGCGGCTTTCCGGCCGATCCTTTCATACCCGTCACGGACAGTGAAATGTCTTCCTTCTACTATCATATCCGATGCCCAGAGAAGATAACTGCCGCTGTCTTTCTCAAGAACGGCGCAGTCGTCCCCTATGCCAAGCACCAGGCCTTTTCCCGGCTTGCCGTAACGCGAACGTATCTGTCTTATTAACTTAAATTCCTCCATCCCCACCAAGAATTCGCTTTATGCTTTTCGTGTACGGCGCCCGGACAATACCTTTTTCTGTTATTATAGCGGTTATTAGACGCGCCGGTGTTACGTCAAAAGCGGGATTCTCAACGCGCGCCCCTCTTACAGTGATAAGTTTTCCGGAGATCTTCCTCACCTCATCTCCATGCCGCTGCTCTATGGGGATATCCTTCCCTCCCGGGATACCGGCGTCGAACGTTGAAACGGGTGCCGCAACGTAAAACGGGACTTTGTGGTATCTGGCGGACACCGCGAGGGCGTATGTCCCGATCTTATTGGCCGTATCACCGTTCCGAGCTATCCTGTCGGCGCCCACTATCACCGCGTCTATACGCCCCAGTGACATGAAATGCGCCGCCGCGCCGTCGCATATAAGTACCGCCGGGATACCCTCCCGCTTGAGTTCCCATGCCGTAAGGCGCGCTCCCTGAAGAAGGGGGCGTGTTTCATCCACGTACACTCTACTTATTTTGCCTTTCGAGGCCGTTATTACCCCCAGCGCCGTTCCACTACCTCCCGTCGCGAGGGATCCGGCGTTGCAGTGAGTAAGTACCGTGAAACCTTTTTTTATGACCTGCCTGCCCTTGCTGCCTATTTTGCGGCATATAGTTTTGTCCTCATCAAGTATCCTCTCCGCTTCCCGCCGCAATCTTATCCTGATCTTTTCCACGGAAGCGTCCCCTTCCCCATAAGCCGCTTTTTCCATCCTTTCGAGAGCCCAGAACAGGTTACGCGCCGTGGGACGCGACGAGGCCAGACGAGCCGATACTTTCCCTATATCACGCCTCAAAGTTTCCGCCTCTCGGGCGGAGCTTTGGAGAGCGCCGAGGTAGACCCCGAAAGCCCCGGCTATACCGATGGCCGGGGCGCCTCTTATTTTCATTTTCACTATCGCGTCAAAAATATCCTCGCTTGAACGGCACTTGACAAAAGACACTTTACCCGGCAGAAGCCTCTGGTCAAGTATTTCCACTCTATCACCCGCGATCCGTAATGTATCATATCTCATTTATCCGATCCCATATTTTTTGCCAACCTACGCCCCAATGCCCCTGGCGAGAAAAACCAGGACTATCATTCCCGCGTTATGTATTATGTGAGCGATCATGGGTACCACCAAAGATCCCGTTCTTTCATACAGGTAAACAAGAAATACGCCCAGGACCATTATCGGAAGGAACCCGACCGTATGCGCGTGAAGCAGTGAAAATATGACAGAGGTCCCCAAAACACCGGCCGCCATACCCCATTTTTTCTTTACCGCCGGATACATAAATCCCCGGAAGAATATTTCTTCCGCCACGGGCCCGAAAACAGCCGCGAAAAATGTCGACATCCACAGTATGGGCACTTTCTTTTCCTCGATAAAGACCTCTACTATGGGCTGTGGATCGGGCTCATAGCCTATCGCCCGTATAACGAAAAAAGTCGCTACCATTATTCCCACGAGCGCGGGTACGACCGCGGCGTATCCCGCGGCGGCGGTCAGGGCCGCCTTACCCCAATGAACACGAGAGAGACCTATCGCGGAAGCTCCCTGTGCGTATTTAAAAAAAACAAAATAAAATATGACGGCTATACCCGCCATACCCATGAAAGCGGTATCAGATATCATTCTGAAATTCGGGTTCCTCAATATTGGAAAAAATCCCGAGAGGACCGCTTGCAGGAAAGCGAACAAGTAACCGAAAAAAACAAAAACTATCACGGCCCTTAAAACATCGGATACGCCCCAGTGGACCTGTTCCGAGGAAGCGAGCCTCACATCCAGGGGCTCTTTTTTCCTCGCGCGTATCAAAAGATACGCGTCCAGTATCAACCCTACCAGTATGATGAAAAATATACTGAGATTCACTACGGCCAGCAAAAAATACAGCATAGGGTTTTCCCGGGATATTTCCTCAATAAGCCTCGCTCTCTCCTCAACTTTCGGCCCCCTTAGATCTGTCTTTACCGGGGCCTCCTCAACATATTCCCGCGCTTCTTCGGGCGAGGCGTATCGGGCTATTTCCTGTCTCTCCACGGACCTTGTTCCCAGCCACGCGGAGAACATCATAAGGTTAAACGATACCAGCACGAAGCCCAGCACGATATACACACGATCCCTTCGCGCCACCTTTAACAATCTGCCCATTCCATTTACCTCTTTTCGATAAAACTATCCTACGCGGTCAAGATGCCGCAGACGAAAACCGGCTCCCAGTTCCGCGCCTATAGCCCGGCAGGCCTGTATCGCCTCCTCCCCTATATGGTCAAGACAGGTCACTTCCGTTTCTATGCCCCTCGATGCGCATCCGAAAATAAAATCCCTTATACCCTGATACGCTTTTTCCCCGAATACCGGGCGGCAAAGCTCGTTGTAATGCGCGGCATCCGGAGAGTTAATGCTCACCGAGACCTTGTCGACCAATCGTTCAAGTTCCGGGGTTACGTCCCTGCCGCATATGAGATTTGCCTGCCCGTTGGTATTTATCCTGACCTTTCCTCCTCTTTCCTTGACATACGCCGCTACTTCCTTGACCGCGCCTATACGCAGCGTGGGTTCGCCGAAACCACAGAACACTATCTCCTTGTATTGTTTCGGGTCACCTATAGCTTCCTGCATCTCTTTTCTGGAAGGTTCGGCTCCCAGACTTAAGTCATGACCTTTAACCTCTTTCGACACCTGCCTCGCGCAGAAACCACAGCGGTTGGTACAGCGATGTGTCATATTGATGTAAAGCGAATCTCTTATCCCGTACACCGCTTTCCCGACACCTTCAAGTCCCAGGTGAAAAAGTTCGTCTGCGTTACGCGAAGTTTCGCGAGCCACCTGGGATTCGCTCAAACCGAAAAGCTCGCGGTAAACCGGCGTAAGGCATCCAAGAAAAGAAGGTTCATTTCGCCTACCCCGGTGAGGCCGGGGAGCCATGTACGGGGCGTCCGTTTCCAGCAGGACGTTGTTTATTCCCGCTTTAGAGGCAATGCTTCTGAGGTTCTCCGCGCGGGGAAAAGTTATGTTGCCGGCGAAAGACACAAATAAACCCAGCGATAATATGTCCCGCAGGAACGTTTCCCCTCCCGAAAAACAATGCGCCACCCCCCGCAAAAAACCTTTCGCTGAGCCACGCAGGACATTCGTAACATCCTGTTCCGCGTTACGACAGTGCACGATCAACGGAAGATCAAGTTCATTCGCGAGACCCAAGCATTGCGCAAACAGGTCTTTTTGTTTTTCCGGGTCCGAATACCCGCGGTAGTTATCCAGACCGACCTCTCCTATGGCCACGACTTTATCGCTCTCGGTAACAAGCCGACGCAGCTTATCAATATCACGGGGAGTGACACTGTCCGCCGCGTGAGGATGTATCCCACAGGCAGTGAAAACACTGTCATATCGGCCCGCTATCTCTACCGCCCTCCGGGAACTGTCCAAGTCTATTCCCGGGACTATTATTCTATTTACCTCCGCCTGCCCGGCGCGCGAAATGACTTCATCCAGGTCGTCAGTAAAGTCGGGCAGGTCCAGATGGCAATGGGTATCTACAAGCGTCATCTCTTAAGTAACCTCCTTGGGACGACCGGCCATACCCCTTCATCGGCAAGTAGGCGCTTTTTGCGGAAAACTCCCCCGCTATATCCTCCGATGGACCCGTTGGAACAAACAACTCTGTGGCAGGGTATTTCAGGACAGTAGGGATTTTTCGCGAGCGCTCCCCCTACGGCTCTCGCGGCGCCGGAATGTCCGGCCCGCTCGGCTACCCACCCGTAGGTCCTGACCTCACCACGGGGTATACCGGCAACGACCGTTAAAACTTTTTTTTGAAAAGTTGTCAATGTGCTGTCCCGCCGTATCAGTTCCAGGCATTCGCGTTCTTCCATAATTTTATCTATCCGGTGTGAAAAGCCCTCCGCGCGGCGACCGCCGTAAAACGCGTCAAGGCTTTTACCTCAAGAAGCGGTTTCTTCTTTTACGCGCATAAAAAGAGGTTCTCCTTTCGAGACCCTGGTCCCCGGAGAAAACGCTCGCCTTACTCCATGACCGCCTTCAAGGCCGGTATCCGGGTCGGAAACTTCCCGAGTAGTATCGGGAGTCCCCCCAAGCCCCAGCTGAGACCACATCCTTTTAGACGTATCGGGCATAAACGGGTAAATACTCACGGCAACCGTCATAAGGACTTCGAGCAGGTCGGCAATTATAAGCTCGATAGCTTTTGTGTTACCTTTTTTCGCGTGGGTCCAGGGAGCCGACTCTTCGATATACTTGTTGGCCCTGCCCACAAGGTCCATTATGCTTTCAAGGGCCTCTTTTAAGCGAAGCTCCGGGCTTGTCATGCAAGAATGTATTTCCGGCGCCAGAAGCGGTACGTACCTCATGAGAGTTTCGAAACTCCTTTCCGCCTGATCAGCGTCACCCGGGTCAAGCGGAGCGGCAGGCGCCACACCGCCGAAATATTTATCCACCATTGTAAGCGTCCGGTTAAGCAGATTCCCCAGATCATTCGCCAGATCGCTGTTATACGTCGAGACCAGAGCTTCTTCGCTGAACACGCCGTCCATGCCGAAACTGACGGCTTTCAAGACAAAATATCTCACGGCATCAACACCGTATTTAGAGGCGAGAGCAATGGGGTCGGCTATATTACCCCGAGACTTCGACATTTTCTCCCCTCCCATTTTCCACCAACCATGGGCGAAAATAGTTCGGGGTAGTTCAAAACCAGCGCTTTTCAGCATTATGGGCCAGTAAACGGCATGATGGCGGAGAATATCCTTGGCTATGACATGGACGTCCGGAGGCCACATTTCCTCGAACACCCCCGAGGCGACAGGCCCGGATATGTAGTTGGTAAGAGCGTCAAACCAGACGTACACCACATATTCTTTGTCGAAAGGCAGCTCGATCCCCCAGGGCGATCTTGTTTTCGGACGTGATATACACAAGTCTCCCAGTTCCTCCCGCAAAAATCCCAAAACCTCGTTTTTCCTGAATTCAGGCATTATAAAATCAGGGTTATTGTTTATGTACTCTATAAGCCAGTCCCGGTATTTTCCCATGCTGAAAAAATAATTCTTTTCCTTTATCTTCTCAAGCGGCCTTTTACAATCCGGGCAGAGCCCGTCTTCAGACTGTTTGGCGCTCCAGAACGTGCCGCAAGGGGTGCAGAACCAACCGTCATATTCACCCTCGTATATGTCGCCGTTATCCTTTATTCTGGATACCAGGTCCTGTACGGACGTCTTGTGTTGTTCGTCGGTGGTGCGTATGAACTTGTCATACTCTATTCCCATCCCGCTCCAGGCCTTTCTGAAATTATCCGTTATCCCGTCGACAAATTTTTTCTCGTCGCCCCGCTTGAAACCCGCTTCTCGAGAGGCTTGTTCTATCTTTTCTCCGTGTTCATCGGTCCCGGTGAGAAAAAAAACATTATCCCCTGTCATCTTCCGGTACCTTGAAAGGGCATCCACGGCTATCTGCGTATAAGCGTGCCCTATATGAGGGGACGCATTAACATAATATATCGGGGTGGTTATGTAGTACTTTCCCATCTTTTTATTTTTCCTCCGCCTGTTTTTGGACACTGACTTCTTTCATTACACCTTCTCCAAGATCGACCGTGACGGTCCCTTTCAGGGGACTGGCCGAGACTACTCTGCCTTTGCCGTGGGGGGTCTTTATTTCCTTGCCGACCTTTGGAAAATTCCTGGAACATTCCTTGTAACATTCATGCTCATATCCCAAACAGCACATCAAACGCCCGCAAATACCGGATATCTTGGATGGTTTAAGAGAAAGGTTCTGCACCTTCGCCATTTTTATGGTGACTGGCTCAAAATCTTTCAGGAACGATATACAGCAAAGTTTACGGCCGCAGGGGCCCATACCACCAAGCATCTTAGCCTCGTCCCGCACACCGATCTGCCTTAACTCTATTCGTACCCTAAAAATACTGGCCAGATCCTTTACAAGTTCCCTAAAATCCACACGGCTTTCAGACGTAAAATAAAACATTATCTTGGCGCGGTCGAAAGAATATTCAGCATGTACAAGTTTCATCGGAAGCCCCCGCTCGGACACCTTCTTTTCACATACTTTAAGCAGGTCCCTGGTCTTCGCTTTATTCTTCAGTATCTGAGCCTCATCCCAGGGATTAGCCACCCTTATTATCTTCCTGACAGGCTGAGACTGCGAAGACGCTCCCGGAAGACTTTTTTCAGGCGGTGATACCACAACCCCGTATTCCAGGCCTCTGTCTGACTCTACTATTACCCTGGTCCCGACATCAAACTTCATGCCCCCGGTAAAAAACGGAAGAACCTCCCCCATCGCCCTGAGCTGTACTTGTACAACTTCCTGTTCCTGCATCTTGTCCTCTGGTATTTTTAATGTTCGCGCCGTAAAAAGCGTTTTAAAATAAGACAGCCCCCTGTCAACCCCTGATGACTGAGGGTAACGCCTGCGCCACTATTTTGGGATTAACGAAACCCACAAGAGCGTCCTTAAATCCCAAAAGACGCTCCATTATCTGGTATACCTGTCCGGGGTCATTTTTGTAGAGGTCCCATTGTTTTACCGTTGAAACCGATACTCCCCCGGTCAGATGCCCTGAAAACCCTTCTCCGGCAAGCGCCGCGTCACGCAGCATCATAAGCATCGCGTCGATATCCCTGATAAGTTCGTTCCTATCCTCGGTATCCCATGTCATGAGAGTCTCCTCATCCCCGCCGAGCAGCTGTTCCAGGATATCCGCAAGCGTCTTGTATCTTTCGGCAAGACCCTCTTCCCTCGCCCTTATAGCTTCCCCTACCGAACCCTGGGAAAATCGGGCCAGGATAGAGGCCTCTTTTTCATCGATATCATCTCTCTCAAACAAGATACTTTTTACAGTATCATACGGCAGTAAACCGAACTTCACTTCCGAACACCTGGACAGTACGGTCTCGGGGATACTTTCCCTCTTGTCGCTTATAAGTATGACAAGCGAGTTTTCCGGCGGCTCCTCAAACACTTTTAAAAGCGCGTTAGCCGCCTCAGTTGTCATCTTGTGAGCATCCTCCACCACAACAGCGTTCATGGAGAACTCATAAGGTTTCATATACAGAAAATCTTTGATGCCCCTTACTTCCCCTATTCCGATAACCCCGGTTTCCCTGAGAGATATCCACTTAACATCGGGATGCTGCATGTTTTCGAGTTTGCGGACGGTAAAGGGATCTTTCTCGGCGCGGGCTTTCCCTTCCGGACCCGGAAAAAATATCTCATTCAAAAAAGCTTTGGCCGCAAGAGCTCTTCCCACGCCGCAAGGACCCGAAAAAAGATAACTTCCCGAGATCCGCCGCGCGGACAAAATACCGGAAAGATACCTTACCGGGTTAATCTGTCCTTTTATGTCCTTCAATAAGATCATAAACTTCTTTCCGGACCTTTCTGTACACGTCTTCCACAGGCCCCGAGGTCCCTATGACTTTTATTTTATCAGGAGACTTTTTCGCCATATCCAGATAACCGTTACGGACCTTACGGTGAAAATCCAGCTCTCTCTTCTCCATCCGGTCGGCCATCCTGTCAGAGGTCGCCCTCGCTATTCCCGCCTCTACTTCTATATCCAGCACTATCGTAAGATCCGGGTCCAGGCCTTTCCGGGCGATATCATCAAGACACCTTATAACATCCAGGTCAATGCCGAGCCCATAGCCCTGGTAAGCGAAAGTAGCCGTATTGAAGCGGTCGCACAATACGATCTTTCCACCCTCTATCGCCGGGAGTATTACCTCCTCAACGTGCTGCGCCCTGTCAGCCTGGAACAGGAAAAGTTCGGCCACGCTATCCATCCTTATGTCGTCCCTTTCAAGAAGAATATCACGTATCCTTTCTCCCAGCGCCGTACCGCCCGGCTCAGCCGTGCGGAAGGAAAGATATCCATCAGCGGCCAGGCTATCGAAAATAAGGCCCGACTGGGTGCTTTTACCGCTTCCCTCGGGCCCCTCGAAAGTTATGAAAAGGCCTTTTTTCATGTCTTCCGCCATTCAGTTCCTCCGGCGGTGTCCTCTACTACAACACCCATGCCGGAAAGCCGCTGCCTTATCGCGTCGGCCTTGTCATAATCCCTGTCTTTACGGGCGGCCTCCCGCTCAGCTATAAGGGTTTTTATCTTTTCTTCGTCCTCTGACGCGACCTTGACCCGGTCAAGAGACAGTCCCAGTATCCCGGAGCCGTCGACTATCAGGTCCTTCAGGCCTTTCAATTCACCAGCCCGGCCGATTGACCCGCGATCGCTCCCGGCAAGGATATCATTACCGGCCTTGACCGCTTTGAATATCACTGAAAGAGCCAGAGATGTGTTAAGGTCATCGTCCATAGCTTGCTCGAACTCTTCCCTCAGCTTATCCGATATACCTCCCTGCCCGGCGCCCTCCGCGCCGGCTGAGGCTATGGGTTTCGAGGCCTTGTCCAGGAATATGAGTATCCTTTCCTTTCCGCGCCGGGCTTCCTCCATCTTCTCATCGCTGTAATCCACCGGGCTCCTGTAGTGACTGGACGCGAATGACAGTTTAAGTATGTCGGGATCGGAATATTTCTCCAGGAAATCCGATATGGTTATGTAATTTCCCAGAGATTTAGACATCTTTTCTCCCCGTACCGTCAAAAGCCCGTTATGCATCCAGTACCGGGCAAAAGGTTTTCCGGTGGCCGCCTCGGATTGCGCTATCTCGTTCTCATGATGCGGGAAAATAAGGTCTATGCCCCCGCCGTGAATATCGAACTGTTCGCCTAAAAGAGCGGTGCTCATTACCGAACACTCTATATGCCACCCCGGCCTGCCCGGCCCCCAGGGGCTTTCCCAGGAAGGTTCGTCGGGTTTGGAAGCTTTCCAGAGGACAAAATCAAGCGGATGCTCTTTTTTTTCGTCCGCGTCTATCCTCACGCCGTGCAAAAGTTCATCCTTATCCCTGTTTGAAAGTTTGCCGTACGCGTTGAACTTGTTTACGCTGAAATACACGCTTCCGCCCGAAACATACGCATACCCCTTCTTTACAAGACGTGAGGTAAAATCTATCATCTCGTTTATGCTGCGCGTCGCTTTCGGCTCGCGCGTGGGCGGTTCGATACCCAGGATGCCGAGCTGGGCGCGGTATATATCAAGATATTTCTCGGCCACGCGTTTTACCATGGCGGTGACGGTTTCGCCGGTAATCTCCGCGCCTTCATTTTTCAGATCTTCTACGGCTTTCGCGATGATCTTGTCATCAACGTCAGTAACATTCCTTACGAAAAAAACATCAAAACCCTTGTATCTGAAATATTTCCGAGCTATATCAAAAACATAGGCGCTCCTGGCATGCCCTATATGCGGCACATCATACACCGTGGGACCGCATACATACATGCTGAGCTGTCCCTCGACCATGGGAGTGAATACCTCTTTTTTTCTGGTAAGAGTATTGTAAAGTGTAAGCATCCCGCTATTCCCCGTCCTCGCCGGAACCTGTTTCTTTTTTATGTCCGTGATAATCCTCGAGTTCATGTTCTATGTGGTCTATCTCGTGCTGGATCCTTTCGAGCGCCTGCTGGAGAGGGTCCGGAAGGGAACTGTGGTCAAGGTTCACCCCGCCGGGAAGACGCTTACCTTTTTTCCGGGCTATCCTGCCGGGAACACCCACTACTGTGGAATCATCGGGGACATCTCTGAGGACCACGGCATTAGCGCCTATCATCACATTCCTGCCCACGGTTATATTACCGAGGACCTTGGCCCCGGCCCCGACAACAACATTGTCACTTATAGTCGGATGGCGTTTACCTTTTTCTTTACCCGTCCCTCCCAGCGTGACCCCCTGGAACAAAGTAACATTATCACCTATTACGGTCGTCTCGCCTATGACCACACCCATACCGTGGTCTATAAAAAGTCCCTTTCCTATAACCGCTCCCGGATGTATCTCTATCCCCGTAACCCATCTCGCGAATTGAGAAATAAAACGGGGAACAAAACCTATTTTTTTTCTGTTTAGGAACCCGGCCACACGATGAAAAACTATGGCATGAAACCCGGCGTAAGTGAATATTATCTCGGCTTTCCCCGAGGAAGCCGGGTCGCGTTCGCGGGCGGCCTTTATCTCTTCGGCAAAAAATCTGACGGCTAATAAATAAAAACCAAAGGCCGCTACCAGCGCCAGTAAAACCAGACTAAAAAAACATCTTATCATTTTACCCTCCCCCCCGCTCGGGGCCGATTCGGGCCTACATGTCCCTGACGAGTGCAACTGACGCGTACGCTTCCACCGCCAGGTGCTTACCCACTTCCGAGATACCTTCTTTGGTCTTACCCTTGACGCTTACTTTATCCGGCTCGGAAAAAAGCGCGGAAGCTATGGAATTTTTTATCTGTTCCCTGAAAACAGATATCTTGGGACGCTCGGCTACTACCACGCAGTCCAGGTTACCCAGAGCGTACTTTTCTTTCCTCATAATAGAGGCGGCTTTCTCAAGCATAACCATACTGGATATACCCTTTATACTCTGGTCAGTATCCGGGAAGAGTACTCCTATGTCGTCCATTGATAAGGCCCCCAGCACCGCGTCTATCACGGCGTGCAGAAGTACGTCACCGTCGGAATGCCCCTCGAGACGCTTCCCCCGGAAAACCTCCACCCCCCCGAGAAACATGGCGCCGCCTTCGGCGACCCTGTGAATATCATAACCGAAACCTATTTTCATTGTTTCACGTCACCGGAAGATGTGTTCTGATTTCCGCCTTGGGCCTGGGCGCCGCCCTCATCCCGGGAATCTTTTCTGTTTTCCGGGTGCCGCGTCTTTCTGCCCCGTCCACTATTGTTATTTCCGGGTTTTTGCCCTGACGTTTCGCTGAGATCGGCGAATATCATCCGGCCGGCGGACGTCTGCAACACACTGGTAACATTTATATTCGCGCTACGGCCTATAAGGCGCCTGGCGTTATCCACAACTATCATGGTTCCGTCATCCATGAAAGCGACACCCTGATTGCGTTCCTTGCCTTCTTTACGTATGTGTACCGTCATGTTCTCGCCCGGGAAGACCACAGGCCTCATCGCTCCCGCAAGGTCGTTGATATTAAGGACATGCACTCCCTCCAGCTTGGCGACCTTATTCAGGTTAAAGTCATTGGTCACGATGGGGGCATCCAGGATCTTACCCAAGCGTATGAGTTTTGCGTCCACATCCCTTATTCCGGGCAGGTTTTCCTCGTGTATTATCACTTCCACTCCGGGCACATTCTTCATCCTGTCAAGCATGTCCAGGCCTTTGCGGCCCCTGTTACGCTTTTCATCGTCGGAACTGTCCGCCACCTGCTGGAGCTCGTGAAGCACAAAACGCGGGACCACAAGTTTTCCTTCCAGAAAACCCGTCTCACTTATGGCGTTTATCCTGCCGTCGATGATCACGCTGGTATCCAGTATATACCTCTGATTACGCTGATCCTGGCGCGAGAATCTGAGGTAAGGAATTATAATGTTGAACTCGTCTTTTCCCTTGATAGCTATCACCATCCCCAGGTAACAGAAAATAAGCGTAAAGGATATCTGGACCACTGGGTACACACCGGGTTCCATCGGGACAAGACGGACAATAAGTGTCATCATCCATGCCATAAAAAAACCGAAAACAATACCAAAAGCCGCGGCTGACAAGTTCCTCAGGGAAACACTTTTAAGTTTGGCTTCCACCAGTATCACCACGAGCGAAACGACCAGCCCCGCGGTCGCTCCAATAAAGGGGGCCCGCGCGTCCATACCCAGAAAATCGGACCCGATATAATATCCGCTCACCACACTCATAACAACAAAGAAAATACGTATTATCAATATAGTCATTTCTCACCTCGCGTTTTTACCTAAATAATAAGCTGTTCCCGCTTATTCGCGGCGGGCATAAATGTACAAAAAACTTCGTTACCTGGGACTTACCACGGTACCTCTTCTGGTGCCGGTATCCTCACGAGTCCTCTCGGGTGTGACCCTGAGCAATTTCCACGGATTCCTTCTTATGTCGTCTGTAAAATCACGGACATTTTCGTATACCTCTTCATCCACCAGAAACTTCCCTATCGTACCCTCACCATCCCTTATCCTCCCGAGTATGGTAACAAGGTCGTTATATATGGCATCGTCCGTAAGAAGCATTCCCAGAGTGCCCTCTCCTTTCGAGATCCTGCCCAGGACATCAGCCAGCCCCACGTAAAGACTGTCATCGACCAGCAGTTTGCCGATAGTGCCTTTACCCTCAGACGCGTCTTTCACCATACTTACCACCAACTCGGCTACTTCCTGTATAACCTCCATCTGTTGCCCGACATTCACAGGATTACGTCCTTCGATGACATCCCCGTCGGAAAGAAATTCCCTTAAGGTTCCCGGCGTTATTTCAGCGTACTGTTCTCCAAGAAGCCCGAGGGTGTTCACCCTCACAATAGCATCCTTTTCTATTCTGATACCTTTTCTGACCCTCATCTTGACCCCGACCCTGGTCCTTCCCGCGGCCTCGTCGTAAAATATGTTTATATCACTCACCTCCCCCACATTGACGCCGGCCAGTCTTACGGGTGAACTTGTTTTTATACCGTTAACAAAGTCGAATACAGCTTCGACCTCATAAGCTTCTCTCAAAAGATGAAGATCGCTTACCGAGAAAACTATGAGGAACATAACAAAAAGACCTATCCCCATAAAAAGACCCACCTTCATCTCGATCCTCTCGTTCCTTATCATACCGTTCTCCTTTTTCTGGCATTTAGCGGCTATCCCGTTGATCTAATTGGTAATGGGACCCTTGGATTCGCCGTTTATGAACTGGTGGACCACCGGGTCAGCGGAACTTTTTATTTCTTCCGGCGTACCCGCGGCTATTATCTTCCTATCGTAAAGCATCGCTATCCTGTCTGCTATCCTATAGGCGCTTTTCATGTCATGCGTCACCGTTACCGAGGTTATCCCGAGTGTATCGTGCAGGCGCCTTATAAGGTTGTTTATAAGATCTCCCGTCACCGGATCCACGCCCGTAGTCGGCTCGTCAAAAAGTATATATTTCGGTGACATGCTTATGGCCCGGGCGAGACCCACCCTTTTTTTCATCCCGCCGGAAAGCGCCGCGGGCTTGACGTTCTCTACGCCGTAAAGCCCCACCATCCCCAGACATTCGGAAACCCTCTTTTTCATCTCATCCATTGTCATATCGGTATGTTCCATCAGTCTGAAACTTACATTCTCGAAAACGCTCAAAGAATCGAAAAGCGCGGCTCCCTGGAACAACATACCGAAATCCATCCGAACTCTCTCTATGGTCCTGGAGTCGGCTTTGACCATATCCACCCCGTCTACCTCCACGCTGCCCGAGTCAGGCCTTAAAAGCCCCATTATGTGCTTTAAGAGAACGCTCTTACCGCAACCAGAGCGCCCTATTATCACCAAGGATTCACCGGTGTTTATGGTGAGGTCCAGGCCATCCAATACTTTGTGAGACCCGAAAGACTTGCTTATCTCTTTAAGTTCTATCATTCCCGATATATCCTCTCGCCGCGGCGGCCAAGGGCCTTGCGCGGTACTTTAGTTCCCGATAAAGTAAAAAAGCGCCGTAAAAAAACAATCGGCGATAATTATCAGTATAAAACTCTTGACCACGCTGGAAGTCGTGGCCTTCCCCACTCCTTCGGCGCCTCCGGCGGAATTAAGTCCCTCATAACACGATATGAGACATATTAAAGCGGCAAAAGACAAACTTTTTATGAGACCCGTTACCACGTCCTTTACCGCCAGGGGATCCCATGTCATTGTCATATACATGGAACTTGATATATTAAGACGGCCTACCCCTATAACGTAACCGCCGAGTATCCCAAAAAAGTCGGCGTAAATAGTAAGCAGCGGCACCATTATTATCATGGCCACGAACCTGGGCACAACAAGATAATGCACGGGATTGACCGACATACTTTCAAGCGCGTCAACCTGCTCGGTAACTTTCATGGTACCGAGTTCCGCCGTTATGGCCGCCCCGCATCTTCCGGCGACTATCAGGCCGGTGAGCACCGGCCCCAGCTCCCGGGTCATTGAAAGCGCTACCAGGGACGCTATGTACATCTCGGCCGAAACTTTCTGCATCTGGTAAGCGCTCTGAAGCGCCAGCACCATTCCGGTAAAAAAACTTATGAGAAGCACTATCGGAAAGCTCGCCACCCCTATCATCCGCATCTGTTCCAAAACCTGTCGCCTGCGGGTTCCCAGGGAAAACAGCCAGTAAACCGTCCTAAGAAACAACACCGTAATACCGCCCAAATATATCGTGAACCCGGAAATTTTACGCCCGGTAAAGTTCAAGAGCCTTTTAATTGAAAGCGACCTCATGTCCGCCATTGTAGTATCACCACCCCTGTTAAAGCGCGGAAGGTGTCCGCCGCGCCCAAGGCATCACTGTTTTTTCTTTGCCGGTTCTGTGTTCGACCTATCAAATTTCAATATTCCCCTGGTCCCGTCCACCGAAACTTCCACCCTGCTGCCATCCGTTATATCCCCCGATATTATCTCCTCGGCGAGCGGATTCTCAAGGTATCTTTGTATAGTCCTCTTCAGCGGCCTCGCGCCGTAATTCTTGTCCATACCCTTTTCGATAAGGTATGTCTTGGCTTCATCGCTCAACACAAGTTCTATGTTCTTCTCCCCGAGCCTTTCCTGCACCTCTTTTACCTCGATACTCACTATCTGTTTAAGGTCTTCGTCAGTGAGAGACCGGAAAACTATAACATCATCCACCCGGTTCAGGAACTCCGGCTTGAAAGTTTTCTTTATCTCATCGAGAAGCCGGCCCTTCATACCCTGGTAAGTTTCCTCCTCTTTCTGGGAAGCGAACCCTATGGCTCCGGACTTTTTCATAAGCTCCGCGCCCACGTTAGAGGTCATTATCACTATCGTGTTCTTGAAACTTACCTTCCGCCCGTAGGAATCACTCAACCTTCCCTCGTCAAGCACCTGGAGCAGTATGTTAAAAACGTCAGGATGGGCCTTTTCTATCTCATCGAGCAGCACCACCGCGTACGGCCGGCGCCTTACTTTTTCAGTTATCTGTCCGCCTTCCTCATACCCCACGTATCCGGGAGGCGCGCCCACAAGTTTGGAAACATTGAACTTTTCCATATACTCAGACATATCAAGCTGTATTACCGCGTCCTCGTCGCCGAACATGACTTCGGCGAGCTTTTTGCCCAGAAGCGTCTTTCCGACACCGGTGGGCCCCATGAAAATGAACGTACCTATAGGCCTGTCGGGCGCTTTTATGCCGGCTCTCGAGCGCCGCACAGCGTGCGCGATGGCCTCTATGGCCTCACCCTGGCCCACGACCCTGTCCTTAAGCTTGTCTTCCAGCTTAAGATATTTCTCGGACTCTTTTTCCTCCACCCTTATGAGAGGTATGCCTGTCCAGTCGGAGACTATGGCCGCTATGTCATCCGCGTTGACCGTCACTTCTTTCTGGCTCTGCCCGGTCGTCCACTTGGCTCTGAGATCTTTGAGTTCCTGCCGGGTTTTCCTTTCGGAATCGCGGAACTTGGCGGCTTTCTCGAAATCCTGGTTTTTCACCGCTTCCTCTTTCTCTCTTTTGTACTCTTCAGCCATCTTTTCAAGCTCTTTGACTTCCGGAGGCATGACCATGGTGGACAGTTTGGCTTTGGACCCGGCCTCGTCTATGAGGTCTATCGCTTTATCCGGCAGGAACCTTCCGGATATGTATCTGTCAGAAAGTTTCGCGGCGGCCTCGATGGCTTTATCAACGAACTTAACGTTATGATGCGCCTCATACTTGTCACGGAGACCCTCAAGTATCATCACGGTCTCCTCCACACTCGGAGGATCGACATTCACCGGCTGGAACCGCCGTTCCAGCGCCGGGTCTTTTTCTATATTCTTCCTGTACTCATCGAGTGTGGTCGCGCCTATACATTGTATGTCACCTCTCTGAAGCGAGGGTTTAAGCATGTTCGAGGCGTCAATGGCGCCTTCAGCCCCGCCCGCGCCCACCAGGGTATGTATCTCGTCTATGAAGATAATAACGTCCGGAGACTCCTTTATCTCTTTCATGACGGCCTTGATCCTTTCCTCGAACTGTCCCCTGTACTTGGTCCCGGCTATCATCATAGCCAAATCCAGCATCAAAAGCCGCTTGTTGTTCAAAAGCTCGGGAACGTCGCCGAGATTTATTTTCTGGGCCAGGCCTTCCACTATCGCCGTCTTACCCACCCCGGCTTCGCCTATAAGAACGGGGTTGTTCTTTTTCCTCCGGCTCAATATCTGTATGACCCTCTGTATCTCTTTCTCCCGGCCTATTACCGGATCCAGCTCATCCTGATCCGCCATTTCCGTAAGGTCGCGCGCGAAAGAATCCAGAGCCGGTGTCTTGCTTTTTTTCTTTCGCTTGGAATCGATCCCGATAGGGTACCCCGGAACAGAGGCCCCGAGAAGATTGAGAACCTCGTCTCTGACGCTTTTAAGGTCAAGGCCCATATTCTGAAGGACCTGGGCCGCCACCCCGTCACCTTCTCGTATAAGCCCCAAAAGCAGATGCTCCGTCCCTATGTAGTTGTGGCCGAGGTTACGGGCCGCGTCCATTGCCAGTTCAATAACTTTTTTCGCGCGGGGGGTGAACGGTATGTCGTCGGTAGCCAGCTTAGCGGCGCCCGGCTGTACAAGTTTTTCAACTTCCGCCCTTATGTTGTCAGGGTCCATACCAAGACTGGTCAGAACCGCGGCGGCCACTCCCTCGCCCTCTTTGATAAGGCCCAGAAGAATATGTTCCGTCCCTATGTAATTGTGGTCAAATCTCTTTGCTTCTTCCTTGGCCAGAAGTATGACCTTTCTGGCCCTCTCCGTAAATCTGTTAAATGCCGGCATCTTTCTCTCCTCCTGAATAGTCTTAAGCTCTCGCCGTGACGGTCAACGCCGCGGCGACTGTTATTCTCCGCCGAACTTGTGCCTTATAAGATCGGCTCTTTTTATATCCCTTTCATGCGGGGCTATTTCGCGCTCTCCCGACCTTTGCAGATGAGCAGGCTGGGAAAGTAACAGCATTTCATTTACCAACTCCGGGGTGACATCTTTCACTATCCCGATATCTATGCCCAGCCTTACGGTCGAAAGCAGTTTTATGGTCTCGCTCGATGTTATTATTCTCGCGGTCTTAAGCGTCACGAGGGACCTTTCCACCCTGTCCGATATCTCTTCTTTTCTGGCTGAGAGCATGTTTTTCCTGGTATCATCTTCCCGGTCGATCACCTTGGATATTATCCTGACAAGATTGTCCAGTATATCCATCTCGGAACGCCCAAGAGCGACCTGGTTCGATATCTGAAAAAAGTCACCCACAGCTTCCGTACCCTCCCCGTAAAAACCTCTTATGGTCATGCCGAGTTTGGATATCCCGTCAAACACGGTGTCGATCTGGCCTGTCATGACAAGAGCCGTAAGGTGCAGCATACACGAAGCCCTGAGTCCGGTACCGGTATTGGTCGGGCATGATGTCAAATAGCCAAAACTGTTGGAATAGTCAAACTCCAGGTGTTTAGCCATGATGTTCTCGATCTCGTCCGCTTTTTTCCAGGCTCTTATAACGTCGAACCCGGGCATAAGGACCTGTAAGCGTATGTGGTCTTCCTCATTGACCATCACACTGCAGGAACCTTTGTCCCCCACGACCAACCCCTTGTACTCCGGATCATCGACATGCTCACGGCTCATGAGATGCCTTTCCGCCAGAAAGTTCTTATCCAGCGCGTCCAGATCCTTGAGTCTGGCAAAAAAACCCGACGGAAAAACTCCGCTTTTCTTTATCCCGTCCATAGCGTAACTTAATATCTCGAGCCGTTGTCCACCTCCGGCCTTTTCCACATAGACCCTGCCGCTTATGTTCCTGGCTACCCTCACCCTGGTAGACAGAACTATACTATCCCTGGGCCCCCGGCCTTTCAGCCAGCCGGTGGGAGATGCCGCGATATCTTCAAGCTTCATATTTCCTGATCCTTCGTGACAGTGTCCGCGCCTTCAAGTTCCCTTATACGGTCACGTACCAGAGCGGCCTTTTCAAATTCTTCAGACATGACAAGCTGTTTAAGCTCGTCCTTCAGCCGCTTAAGGGTTTCTCGCTGCTCGACGCTTATCTCTTTAGTGAACGGCATCTTCCCGACATGCCTGTCGGAGCCGTGTATCTTTCTTAAAAGCCCGGAAAGGCTCTTCGCGAAAGTCTCGTAACATTTCCCGCAACCTATACGGCCCGATGCCTGGAAATCCCCGTATGTCGAGCCGCATCTCGCGCATTTTCTGCCGACAAGCCCCGGAACTCCAGCGCCTCCATCAAGGGACTCGGCGCCCTCGACCAGGCCCGCGAGAAGATCCGCAAGCCCGAAATGGGACTGCATCTCATCGCTTTTCTGCTTGGCGCAGACCTCACATATGTGGAGTTTCGTCACCTGTTCGTTCACCACTTCAGTAAGGTGTATGGTCGCGTCAAATTTTCCGCAAATATCACATTTCATTGTTACACCCGACCCTCAAAACCCTCCCCGGAAGGAGTCTAATACTTTAATCCTTCTTTCGAGGTAAGTTCCTTATACGCCCTCATAAGGTCTTTTGTTATTTTCCCGGGAACCCCCGAACCTATGACCTTGTCGTCTATCTTTACCACCGGGATAACTTCCGCCGCCGTGCCGGTAAGAAAACACTCATCGGCGTCCAATAGCTCCCCGGGTTTCATGTCGCAATATTCAGAACTAAGCCCCATACCCGCTGCAAGTTCTATTACCGCCTCCTGTGTTATCCCCTTAAGAGCCCCGAGCTCAGAGCGCGGCGTCCTGAGAACGTTTCCGGTAACCGCGAAAATATTGTCTCCGGTACACTCGACAACATAACCGTCAACGGTAAGCATCAAGGCCTCTTCCACCCCGGCCCTTATGGCCTCTATGCGGGCCATTATATTGTTGAGGTAGTTAAGCGATTTTACCCTGGGATCAAGAGCTGATGGATGGTTACGCCGGGTCTCAGCTATCGTTATAGGCATGCCTTCGGCATACAACTTTTCCGGGTAAAGTTTTATGCCGTCGGCAATGATAAATATCGAAGGCTCACCGCATTTACGGGGATCAAGGCCGAGATCACCAACGCCCCTCGTGACCACAACACGGACATAAGCGTTATCCAGCTGGTTTATTTTTATGGTCTCGACTACCCTCTCCAGCATGACATCTTTTTCCATGGGGATCTCAAGACTTATCGCTTCCGCGCCCTCATATAACCTATCCATATGTTTTTCAGGCCTGAAAACACGTCTGTTGTAAGACCTTATACCTTCAAAAACACCGTCCCCGTAGAGGAGGCCATGGTCGAACACCGAGATCCTGGCATCCTGCTTGTCGACAAAACTGCCGTTAAAGAATATTTTCAGCCCCATGTTCTTCCTTTCGCTTGATGACCCTCGAAACCGCCGGCGCTCATTATCTCATCGCGTGAGACGCCGGCTCCGTAAAGATGTCCGTCTTTCATGAAATATTCGGTATCAAAAAAATCTCTCGCGACTTCCTGGTGCGAAACAAGCACGACGCTCATTTTGCGAAGCTGGCTCAGTTTCCTTATAACGCCGTATATCTCCTCGCTCATACCCGAGTCAAGATTACCGGTAGGTTCGTCGCAGAACAGGACTTCCGGTTCGTTTATCAGAGCGCGCGCTATGGCGCAGCGCTGCACTTCCCCGCCGGAAAGTTTACCGGGAACATGTCTCAAGCGGGAAGTCATACCCACCGCTTCCAGCAAAGCTTCCGCCTTACGCCTTATCCGCGAACGGGTCTCTCTCGAACCTATCATACCGGGCATCATTACATTCTCGATAACCGTGAGTTCAGGCAGAAGATGGTAGAACTGGAAGATAAAACCGAACTTCCGGTTCCGCAGCATACTGCGCCGCCTGTCACCCATCCTGTAAAGGTCTCTTTCTTCCACGATAACTTTTCCGGCAGTAGGCCTGCTGAGCCCTCCCAGAATGTGTAAAAGCGTCGACTTTCCCGCGCCCGAAGGACCGTGTATATATATCCGCTCACCCTCGGCAACTGTCAGACTCGCCCCTGAGACGGCCCTCACGAAACCTCCGCCCTCTTTAAAAACTTTATCGACGTTTTCACATTTCAGCATTTTTCGCCCGAAGTTTATGTTATTCGTACCTTATGGCCTCTACCGGGTCAAGCCGCGCGGCTTTCCATGCCGGGTACATACCCGCCGCCAAAGTAAGAGCGGCCGCCACGGCAACTACCGTTATAACGTCGCTCCGGCATATTTTCACCGGTATCTCAGTAAAGTAATACACATCTCCGGGAAAAAGAGTCACTCCCGTGACGTTTTCTATGTACCCCGCTATAACATTAACGCGCCGGGATATGTACACTCCAAGAAAAGCTCCGACCGCGGTACCGAGCGCCCCGATAAACACTCCCAGTGTAACGAAAACGATTTTTATGCCGCGGGAATTCGCCCCGATGGCTTTCAGTATGCCTATATCCCTGGTCTTTTCCATGACGGTCATTATCAAAGAACTGGCAATATTGAAACAGGCAACCAGAATTATTATAGTTAGTATGATGAACATTATCTTTTTTTCCATGGCAAGCGCCATGACAAGATTGCGGTCAAGATCCATCCAGCTTCTTACCGCGTACGGATACCCAAGATCCGCGCGCAGGGCATCCCTCACCGCGTTAGCCCTCATACCGTCCTCTATCTTCATTCCGACACCGGTTATAGCGTCCTTCATCCTGAACATCTTCTGCGCCGTGCCTATATCAACGATACCGATATTGGAATCGTAGTCGTACCTGCCGGATGTAAAACTACCGACAACCTCAAGTTTGACTTTTTCTACATCCAACACCGAATAGGGAAGCACAAGTTCCACCGTCTCTCCCGGGAAGAGCCTCTCATTTTTCATTAGCTCCCCTCCAAGCACTATCGTCCCGCTCCCGAGCTTTGACGCCGCTTCCCCGGAGTAAGTTATGACATCGGTCACCGCGATTTCCTTGTCCGGGTCTATCCCCTTGACAATTATGCCGGTCAGCGTATCCCTCGCCCTTAAAACGGCCTGGCCGGTCACAAAGGGCGCGGCGCTCACTATCTCCGGTTCGGCCTCAAGACGTGACACGAGACCATCTGAATTATATATTCCCCCATCAGCCGTGACCATGACATGAGAATAAGTACCGATTATCTTTTCCCTTATCTCGGAATCAAAACCGTTCATTATGGAAAGCACCACGATAAGAGAAGCCACCCCGAGAGCGAGCCCGAGAACGGATATACCGCCCGTAAGCGATATCATCCGCTCTTTTCTTCCGGAAAACAGATACTTAATACTTAAGAAAAACGTCCACATACGAATTATCCACGTAAAAAGCGTAAAGAAACGTCCCGGCCTGAAGGGAACGCGATACTATTCCGGCCGCATATGCGGGAAGAATACCACTTCCCTTATGCTGGCGGAATCCGTAAATATCATCGCCAGCCTGTCGATACCTATTCCAAGCCCCCCGGCCGGCGGCATACCGTATCTCAGGGCCCTTAAAAAATCCTCATCTATCATGGCATCCGGATCCGCCTGTACCTGATGCCTGAACCTTTCTTCCTGTTCAACAGGGTCATTAAGCTCCGAGTAGGCATTTGCTATTTCCATACCCCCGATGTAAAGCTCGAACCTGTCCGCCAGGCCCGGGGAGTCCGGCTTGGCTTTGGCCAGAGGACTCAATTCCTTGAACATATCTACCACAAATACCGGATGCGTGCCCGCCTCGGGTTCCACCAGTTCACCCACGATATTTATTATCTGGGTTTTGCTTACCTTGTCCCCGTCTATCTCAATGCCTTTCTTTTTTAGCCTGTCTACCCAGTCCGCCAGAGGATCTTCGGCCCGTATCCCGAAATTATTCTCCATAAGCTCGGCAAAAGAAACCTTTTTCCATTCCGTAAGATCGATCTCTTTTCCCTGGTACGTAAACTTTTCAGTACCCAGTACAGCGCGAGCGGAAGATCTTATTATTTCTTCGGTAAGCTCCATCATGCCCTGGCAATCGGAATATGCCTGGTAAACTTCCATCATGGTAAACTCGGGGTTATGCCGCACCGATATACCCTCATTGCGGAAAGAACGATTTATCTCGTAAACTTTTTCAAGCCCTCCCACAAGAAGTTTCTTGAGATATATCTCCGGAGCGATCCTCAAAAAAAGCTCCATATCCAGAGCCGCGTGATGCGTCTTGAAAGGTTTACCCGCTGCCCCTCCGGGGATTGGATGCATCATAGGCGTCTCAACCTCAAGAAAACCCTTACTGTTGAGATTTTCTCTCATGTTCCGTATAAGCTCTATCCTCCGGGTGAACTTTTCCCTGGCCTCATCGTTTACTATCAAGTCGACGTACCTTTGCCGGTACCTTGTCTCAACATCTTTCAGGCCGTGCCACTTCTCGGGTAAAGGCAGAAGAGCTTTTGAAAGCATAGTATACGCGGAAACC
>SLID01000118.1 GCA_007135805.1 Candidatus Omnitrophota bacterium
AGCAGTCTGATCCTGTTTTATGGCCGCGGATAGAAGATCTTTCAGATCATCGGAACATTTCCCCGCCGACATTACCTTTTCCGCCAGTTCCCTGACATATTCCGAGTATTTGTCGGCCGTCAGGCGCATGCCATAGGCAAATTCGGCGGCATCCTCGAAAAGTGAATTGCTCCACGCAGGTCCCCTGCCGTCGGATCTTTTGCAATACGGAGTAGTGGGAAGGTTCCCTCCGTAAATAGAAGAACACCCGGTAGCGTTCCCGATTATGGCCCTGTCACCGAAAAGCTGTGTAAGAAGTTTTACGTAAGAAGTCTCCCCGCATCCCGCGCATGCTCCCGAATATTCAAAAAGAGGCCTGACGAACTGTATCCCGTTCATAACATTCCTGTTGAACAATTCAGGATCAGTGTCGGGAATTGTCATAAAAAATTCGTGGTTTTCCTTTTCCGCCTGGCGTAACGCCTCCTGGGGCATCATTTTTATGGCTTCTTTGGCCTTCATGGGACAATACTCTACGCACACACCGCAGCCCGTGCAGTCTTCCGGGGCTACCTGCAGAGTATACACGTAAGATTCCCTAGGTTTAGGTCTGATCTCAGAAGACTTGAAAGTTTTCGGGGCATCCTTGAGCAGGTCCTTTTCATATATCTTGGCCCGTATAACGGCGTGAGGACAAAGCATAGTACATTTGCCGCATTGGACACAGGTTTCGGGGTTCCACACAGGCATATTTATCGCGATATTCCTTTTTTCATACTGTGCCGTAGCCGTCGGCCACGTCCCGTCGGCAGGCATTTCCGAAACTTTAACAGTTTCCCCAATCCCCTCCATTATGGGAACGATAGTCTTCTTTACAAATTCCGGGGCGCTATCGGGTACTATCTGTTCTTCCAAAACTTTTCCTTCGAACTTCTCAGGCACGGCTACCTCTTCTATGTTGCTCAAAGCCGCGTCAACGGCTTTTACGTTCATCTCTACGACCTTTTCACCTTTTGACCCGTATGTTTTCTTTATCGCCTCCTTTATGGCGCCTACCGCGGCCTTCTCTTCTATAACACCGGATATTTTAAAAAAGGCGGTCTGCATTATCATGTTTATCCGGCCGCCCAGCCCTATTTTCTCAGCTATATCTACCGCGTTTATCACGTAAAACTTTATTTTTTTGTCCACTATCTGTTTCCTTACCCTGGCTGGCAGATAATCCCAGACGGAATCTTTTCCGTGTAGTGAAGTTAGAAGGAATATACCTCCCGGCACAAGATTCTTCAACATATCATACTTCTCCAGGAAAGAAAAATTATGGCACGCGAGAAAATTGGCCTGCGATATGAGATATGGACTTCTTATGGGCTTTTTACCGAACCTAAGGTGCGATATCGTAACCGCTCCCGCTTTTTTGGAGTCATAAACAAAATATCCCTGGGTATTGTAATCGGTCTCTTCGGCGATTATCTTTATAGAGTTCTTGTTGGCGCCCACAGTACCGTCGGACCCCAGCCCGTAGAACATGGCCCTGTAAGTTTCGTCACTTTCGGTACTGAAAGAGGGGTCGTATTCAAGGCTGGTTCCCGCGACATCGTCGTCTATCCCGACCGTAAAATGATTTCTGGGTTCCTTGGCCGACAAATTATCCAAAACAGCCTTAACCATAGCGGGAGTGAATTCCGCTGAACCAAGCCCGTAACGCCCGCCCACGGTTACCGGATATTTCTTGAAAGGCGCATACCCCTCTGATATGGCCTCGCCTATGGCTGTTCGGACATCCAGGTAAAGAGGCTCTCCTATGCAGCCCGGCTCCTTGGTCCTGTCGAGAACAGCTATAGACCGTACGCTGGCCGGCATGGCCTTTATAAAAGCCTTCACGTCGAAAGGCCGGTATAGCTTAACTTTCAGCACACCTGTCTTACGACCCTCGGCATTCAAGTGTTCCACAGTCTCATGCGCGGTCTCGGCTCCCGAGCCCATCATAACTATTATCTGTTCCGCGTCCGGAGCGCCGACATATTGAAAAAGCCCGTATTTTCTGCCGGTAAGGTCCGCAAACCTGTCCATCACCTTTTGAGTGACCCCGGGGCAATCCGTGTAAAAACTGTTAACAGATTCTCTCCCCTGGAAATACACATCGGGGTTCTGTGACGTTCCCCGTAAAACAGGATGTTCCGGGTTCATTCCACGCGCTCTGTGCGCGTGGATCAGATCAGCGTCAAGCATGGAGCTCATATCCTGAAAAGTCAGCTCCTCTACTTTCTGTATCTCATGGGAAACCCTGAATCCTTCAAAAAAATGCAGAAAAGGCACACGGGTCTCCAGCGTAGCGGCCTGCGCTATGAGGGCGAAATCCATCGCTTCCTGCACGCTCCCGGAAGACAACATGCCCCACCCCGTAGATCTCGCGGACATTACATCGGAATGGTCCCCGAATATCGAAAGGGCCTGGCAAGCGAGAGACCGGGCGGCAATATGAAAGACCGTAGGTAAAAGCTCTCCCGCTATTTTGTACATATTCGGTATCATCAGAAGCAGCCCCTGTGAAGCCGTGAAAGTTGTAGTTAATGCCCCGGTTGTAAGCGCGCCGTGGACAGAACCAGCCGCTCCGGCCTCGGACTGCATTTCAACTACATCGGGACATGTTCCCCATATGTTTTTTTCTCCCCTGGCCGACTTTTCATCAGCCATCTCCCCCATACCTGAGGAAGGTGTTATGGGATATATGGCTATTACTTCGTTAGTAGCATGCGCTACATGCGCTACAGCCGAGTTTCCGTCATGAGGAACCATTTCACGTTTCATTTAACGACCTCCTGTTTCGAAATATTACGCGGGACAAAAAAACTCCCCCCGCATTTTTGCGCAAAAAGACATATGCTATAAAATACTGCTTGAGAGCGAAGCATTCTATCACAGCTCGGGGCAGTTGTTAAGAAGTTTTTAAAGTGGAAGGAGTACCCGGCGCGTCCTTGTCCCTCCTGGGACCGGTGCGCGCCGGGATACGTTAACAGACATTACGCCGCTGGTTCATCGATCTGGGTATCCTGACCTGGAACCTGAACCGGTTCACCGGCGGTAAGGCTCAAATAAAAAGCCATAAAGGCGACCATCATGACTATGGGTATATAGGACTGAACGGCCGCGTTGACCAAAGCAACCAATACCTGTCCTATCTCAGCGGGCAGAGGCATACTGACTATACCTGTTAAAAAACCTACCACAAGAGATATCGCCAAGCTTATGACCAACATCAGAGCGAAAAGTCCCAGAGTTTTCCAGAAATTGGCTTTAGCCACCTCCATACCTCTTTTGAGGGCGGCCACTGAACCCTTGTCCTCCGCCACTATCGAGTATATGGGGTAAAGCAAAAAGGTTATGACCGCTATAGCGACTACGGTCACCAGCATGGCCACTATACTCCTGGTAACCATATTATCTCCGACAAGAAGTATACCAGCAGAAATAAGGCTCAGTATAAGCACTATGGCCACGGCTATAAGTATGTAGAGAAGCAACAATCCCAGGATCCTCAGGTAGAACTTTTTCCCGTACTCGGTGAACTGCGCCATGCTCGCCGAAGCCGACTTCAGCTGGTCTTTGACAAGACCAAGCGCGCCGCCCTGAAGGAAAACGAATATCAGGAAGAACAGGATGCTGGACAACACCGACACAGCCACTATTCCGGGATCCCCGGCCCTTTCGGGGCTGGCAAGGGGAAGGCTTATAAGCCCCACCACAACGTTGAAAACCAGAAACACCACAACCACATTCATCAATTTGCCGGTTTGGGCAAACCCTTTTTTTGCGGCTTCAAAAATGGTCATCAAAACCTCCTTTTGAGATCATACGGTAAAAACAAGACACGCGGATACCCCGCTCCCTTTCTTCTCTACAATTATAATGACAAAGGTACGACTGTCAAACTATATCATTACAAGCCGCAAAACCGAGGAACAATATCTTTCTACTGATCTCCCTCGCGAAAGGGATCAGACAGCACGCCTGTCCTCGTAAGCTCTCTGAAGAGTCCCCACATCAGCGTATTCAACACACGCTCCCTCCGGGACCCCTCTTGCCAGACGCGTAATTTTTATACCTGACTTACGCATGAGGCCCGAAACAAAAAGAGCTGTCGTTTCTCCCTCAGTAGTAAAGTCCGTAGCTATTATTACCTCCCTGACCGCGGGATCTGACGTCCTCGAAACAAGCTCGTCTACTTTTATATCCGACGGACCTATCCCGTCTATGGGAGACAACGATCCGAGAAGAACATGGTAAAGCCCATTATAAAAACCCATTCTTTCCATGGCCATTACTCCATTGGGACCCTCTACAACGCATATGATAGAACGATCACGCTTATCATCCGAACATATCCCGCAAAGTTCCCTCTCGCTGAGATTATTACATTCGGCGCAAAAACGTACATTCCTTTTTACATCCTCTATGGCCCGGGCCAGAGAAGCCACATCCTCCGGCCTGGACTGGAGCACATGAAACACCATCCTTTCCGCGGACCTGGCCCCGACTCCGGGCATCCTGCAAAACTCATCCATCAGACGCGCCATTACGACAGGGAACCCTTTTCCCATCACACACCCTCCATGAAATCGCGCACAACGCGCCCACCGAGTATATCCATGGCTTTCTCTACAACCGGTTTCATATTTTCCTTTGCCCTGTTCTTCTTTTCCTGTTTCTCCGCTGAGTCCTTTTGCTCACTGATTCCGCTATCAAGTGTTTTAAAACTTATTCTCACGGGTTGTCCCATTACCTTATCGGCCGCCTCCTGCAAGACACTTTTATTCGAACCGGTTTGCAACGCTTCATTGTTGAATCTGTCCTGCTCATTGAACCCTATGACCAGTGTATCACCTGACATCTCCAGGGGCTGAGCCGAACTCAAGAAAACAAAAACCGACATTTTCCTGTTCTTTACATAGTTAAGCAGGGTTTTCCACCTATTTCTCTGTCCGTCAAAATCATCATACCCGGGCGAGGTATCACCCCCGTCAGGGATACTGTCCACGTTTTCCCCTCCTGCCTCTGGGATCCCGGAGGAATGTAAACCGGATCCTGTGACATCGGGATTTACCTCACTTCCCGAGACAACTCCACCTGAAGGGGCGCCGGATATCTCCACTTGGGAAACTCCCTTCCTCTCCAGGGCTTCTATCCTGTCCATTAATTCGGTCAGCTTCATTGCCCTGTCTCTTTTAGCCATTCTTATGAGAGCGACCTCAAAAGGCCCTCTGGCAAAAGCCGCCCACCGCATGAGGGATGTACAGTGCGTAAGGTTCTGTAGTATGTAAAGTATTTCCTCAAGCGATACCGATGCTTTCTGGCTCATTATGGCTTCGGTCTCTTCATCCGACATCGCCATATCTGACGAAGGTTCACCGATGGCCTTTACTACCATTAAATCCCTGAAATGTGAAATAAGGCTGGAATTAATGAAAACAGGATCTTTTCCCGCTGAGACCAGCTCGTCAACCATCCTTATGGCCTTTTCGGGGTTTTTGTTGATCACGGCTCCCGCAAGTTCCAGTATAGCTGCGCCTTCTATCATCCCCAGAAGCTCCGCAACATCATCAGCTTCTATTTTCCCTTTCGAAAAAGATACCACCTGGTCCAGCACTACCAGGGCGTCTCTCAAACTTCCATCAGCCGAACGGACCAGAAGAATGCACGCCGGATCACTTATCTTTATACCCTCACTGTCAGCGATCTCCTTTATCTTCTTGTGTATCATGGCGGGAGGTATTTTCCTGAAATCGAACCTCTGGCACCGGGACATTATTGTCGGCAGAACATTGTGAGGCTCGGTGGTAGCGAATATGAACTTCACATGCTCCGGAGGTTCTTCCAATGTCTTAAGTAGAGCGTTGAAAGCCGGGGTGGAAAGCATGTGGACTTCATCGATTATGTATATCCTGTACCGGCCTTTTGAAGGGGTGAACTTGACATTCTCCCGAAGGGTCCGTATCTCTTCTATGCCGTTATTGGAAGCGCCGTCTATTTCAAGAACATCGATGCTGTTACCCTGTGATATCTCGCGGCAGGAATCGCACTTATTACATGGACTACCGTTACCGGCTTGTTCGCAGTTAAGGGTCTTGGAAAGAAGCCTGGCCATTGAGGTTTTGCCCGTTCCCCGGGGACCGCAGAACATATAGGCGTTCGCTACCCTTGCCTTCTTTATGGAATTGATTAGGGTTCGAGTAGCGGACTCCTGTCCGACGATCTCGGAAAAATCTCCAGGCCTGTACTTTTGAGCTAAAGTCTGATATGCCATTTCAGCTTTTTTGTTTTTCCAACTTCTCGGGAGGGATAAATTTTCCTTTAATTAAGATTCGTTATAGCATAACCGGGATAAAAACTCAAGCGGCATAGGGTATGCCGGATATAGTATTTCCCGCCGTCGGGCAATATCCCGCCGAAGACAGATGCCTTTTCACCTGTTGGAATATTCCTGATCTTGAGCGATGTCAATATCAAGCGCCTGAAGCATCCGGGTATACATCTCACGGCCGGGCAGGTAAGCTCCCGTAAGCCTTCCCCCTCCCCCGCCGGCCCCCCGGACCGGCCCTGGACCCATTCCCATCGGGGCCGGGGCCGGAGCGACTCCGCCTGAGGCCGTTATGTCCTCGACATAACACCGCCGTTCCCATTCACTGAACACGGCGCAAAACGCCTCCGCGGCGGCAAGGAATATCTCGGAGACGCTCTCATCGTCGCCCTGCGCGGGACTTCGATAAAGCATGAAGTCCTGAAGAGCACTTTCACAGATCCTTCTTTTTCCCGGAGAATTTCCGGAAGAAACCGTTACGGGAACATTAGTCGTGGGGGTCAGGGAAAAAGAACTCGAGGCCCCTTCAGGAAACGGCACATTATAGTGGTAATACTCTCTCTGCCAGGCCCTCATGGCGTCAGCCACAGCTTCCGCCACCACTTTCATACACTCTACCTGATAACGCGAAAACCCTTTAGTATCCCTGTTCCTGAAAATACCGGAAGCGTTGAAAACATCACCTGTTAGCCCCCCGGGCAGTATCCTTCCATACCCGCCATCGACCCTCACGTTCTCTATCCGGATACCATCCTGCCATTTTATCCAGGAACTCTCGATAATATCGGACACCTCCCGGGCAAAATCTATTTTCTCTTCACGCGAAGAAAACACAGACCCGTTAGTCGCGGAGGCCACGGCGCTTAACGACACCGCCAGTAACCCTGCTATACCAACAACAATATCAGCACTCAATATCCGCCTCATTAGCCTCACTATCAGAAAACTTTATATCCCCGAGACCCTCAAAACATGATAGATGCCGCCCCGTATATTCCCACATCCCTGCTGAGCTTTGCCGCCACAACAGGGGTGCGGGAAGCGAAAGTGTTTATGGTATTACGTGGAATGGTCTTTCTTATGGGATCCAGCAAAAGTTGTCCCAGCAGCGATACCCCGCCGCCGATTACAATTATTTCCGGATCCAGTACGCTTATCATCCCGCCCAGCCATATTCCTATAAGGGTACCCTGCTCCCGAATGGTACTTATTGCCAGCCTGTCCCCGCTGAGAGCCGCATCCCCTATGATCCGCATATCAAGATCCTCTAATTTCCCGCCGCAGGCTTTTTTGATACGTGAAGCGCCTTTCACATCGCCCCTCCCGATCTTAGCGGCCAGCTTTTTTGAAGTCGCTACTCCAGAAGCAAGTTTTTCTATACAGCCCGGAGTACCGCAAACACAAACCGCCTCATTATCATCGTAATTTATCGTCACGTGTCCGCCTTCTCCGGCCATTCCGTTCTTTCCGTGATATATCTTGCCGTCGATCAGTATACCCGTACCGATACCGGTTGAAACCGTAACGTACAGGATATGCCGGTATCCCATGGCCGAACCCCATTTGTGTTCGGCCATGGCGGCCGCGTTGGCGTCATTTTCAACCTTTACGGGTTTTTTGAAACGTTTTTCCAGAAGATCCCTGAGCGGGACGTTTTTCCATCCTTTAAGATTGGGCGGATTATGCACTATTCCCGACAAAGGGTCCAGGGGCCCGGGAGCGCATACACCTATGCCTTCAAACATTGAACCATCAGGCATTCCACGGGAGATCATCTGTTCAATTGACAGATAGACCTGGTTCAATGAATCTTTCAGACCTTTACCCGCCATTGTAGGGTAAAACGCCTTTTCCAGGATCTTTCCTTTTTGGTCCACGATACCCGCGGCGACCTTGGTCCCTCCAATATCTATACCGATAACGCGCGTTTTCATCCATGGCCTCTCTTTTTTTTTACGGACATCCTTCCCTATGACAAGCGCCCCTTAAAATCCTCATACCCGAAATCCCTGACGGTCATTAACTCGTCACTCGCGGCCCTGTACACAC
>SLID01000111.1 GCA_007135805.1 Candidatus Omnitrophota bacterium
ATAAAAGCCCTCCCTAAACAGTCACTTCCCGAAATATTTTCATTTTATGGATTACTTCGTCGCCCTTCGGGCTCCTCGTAATGACGACGTTGGATTCTACTGCGGATGACTGAGATGTTACTATTCGAAGGTATGAGAAGAGACGATCAGTTTTTTACAGGACTCCCTAGGAACCTCAATAATAAAGGGTTTCCCGCTGTAACGACCTATTTATAAGCACCACGAGAAACCCTTAAAAATGTCTGGCGGAGAGGGGGAGATTCGAACTCCCGGAACCCGAAGGCTCAACGGTTTTCGAGACCGCCGCATTCGACCACTCTGCCACCTCTCCGCGGCATTCAATACTTACCCGGGCCCGCTGCCGGCCTCGGAACTTTCCGCACGTAGCAGGCCGACTTACACATAAAAGATCACGGAAAATATGTAGACAGCAAGAATCTCTTGATACAAGATACCGCTTCCCCGTTCTGCTATCACCCTTACTGGACCGATAAAAGTCCAAGTGTGATTTTAGCAAAATTTCGATAATTTCTCTACCACTTTCAGACGGATTTTAAAGGGGAGGGTCCATCCTGCCTCTTGACAGGCATGGATATAGTGAAAGTAGTGCCTACACCTTTACGGCTCGTAAAGTCTATCGTTCCCTTCTGGCCCTCGACCATCATTTTGGCTATTGAAAGCCCCAGACCTGTCCCTTTGGGCCTGGTACTGTAGAGGGGCTCGAAAATATAATCCCTGTATTCGTCAGGGATACCTCCTCCGGTGTCAGATATTTCCACACACACCCGATCTTCCTTACGTAAGACCCTGAAAACCAAACTCCCGTTCCCTTTCATCGCTACTATGGCGTTATTCGCTATGTTGGAAATGGCATGCACCAGCTGTTTGCTGTTAGCCATAACCCGGGGAACATCTTCAAGTTCTTTTTCTACTAATACCAAGTCGGGAATATTCAGCGAGGTTATGGTCTCGTCCACAACCTCCCGCAGGTCGACCTTGTCGAGTTCCGTGGGATCTGTCCTGGCAAAACCCATTATGTCCTCTATTATCGAATCGATGACTCTTATTTCTCTTCCTATTATGCCTATGTACTCAGTGAGTTTTTCCTCATTGTGTTTTCCCTTCTGGGCTTCCAGAAAATACGCCGCGTTGCGTATGACAGCCATCGGATTTCTCAGCTCATGTGTCACACTACCCGCGAGTTTCCCCATGAAAGCGAGCCTTTCGCTCCGGTGCAGCTTACTGCTTATGTTGAGAAGCTCTTCTGTTCTCTGTTTCACTTTTTCCTCAAGGTGGTCCTTGACCTTTTTGAGTTCCTGACTCAATTCATTGAGATCATCGATCATAAAGCGCATGGCTCTTTGTGTTTTCCGCAAATTTTCTATCTGCTGTTCAAGATCAGACTTTACTGAACTGATCTGGGCCTCCTTTTCCGCGATGTATTCGGCCGCTTTAGACCGCAAAAAATCGTTTTCTTCAACTCTGGTCCTCAGAGTATCGCTCAACTCCTCCAGCTGGCGTGTTTTAAGGTCTACTCTGGTCTTAGCGACCATAAGATCAAGTTCTCTCTGGTCCCTCATCTTGGAAAAAAACCCCATAACGAACGTTACAAGAACGAAAATAGCACCTACAATAATCACGTTAGTAGTCAATATATAATTAAGGTTGTCATATGAAGCTTCGTTTATAGGAATAATGCGATGATGCGGGATGATAGCGTTGTATTCAGCGTAAAGCAGAAAGAAATAGCAAGTTAGGATCCAGGCGGTCACAAAAAAGCCCCGGGCCTTTTTCATAAGCATGTTGGAGTACATAAGGTCGAAAAAATACATGGCAAAAGCTATCCATTCGGCCCCTCCCAGGTAATGCACCAGTGAAGTAGAAAGGAGGACACCAGGCACGTAGTAGCTTAGATGTATATCATTAAGCGCTTTATCTGAAAAAACGGTTTTACGGGCTAATACTGCCAGGTAGAACAGGATCAACGCCAGCCATGAAATAAGCACTGTCAACACTTCGCCCGGGACAGTTATACCAAAAACATGGTCAAGCAATACGATACAAAAGAAAGCCACTGAAACGCATACAATACGCGTTTTGAAAGAGGAAACCAGCTGCTTCCTGTAATGCTCTAAGGCTCCCTCAACGAAATCATATCCGTTATTTTCAGTTTTCCCGATCGTTGCGTTCACGCTCCAATTCCTTTACCCTGTTACTGGCAATTTCCAAGGCTTTGCGCAGTTCATTTATTCGTTCCTCTCGCTCTACAGCCGCTTTGCAAAAATCCTCGAGTTCCCTGCAGCGCGTGGCTTCTTCCTGTTGTTTCCTCGAATATGATGAAATATCCTTAATGACGGCCATAGCCATCTTACTGTTTTGGACTTCTATGGTAGTAGCGGTAATGAGCGCCTCCCGGTAAAGACCGTCCTTACGTACCAGGACTGTTTCCAGAACCGCTTTACCGGAAAAAATAAGATCTTTTTCCATTTCCGAAAACTTTTGTCTTTCCATGGGATGTATCAGCTCCTCCACACTCATCGCGGAGAGTTCCTGGAGAGTAAAACCCGTAAAGGTCTCAGCGGCGGGATTGGCTTCTTGAATGTCTGATTCAAAAATGTCGAAAAGCAGGACCATATCCCCGGAATTTCTGAACAGTTTTTCGTACTTGTCGCGGGACTCTCTAATGGAAACTGAAAGAGCTGCTCTCTCAGTTATGTCCTCCACAATACCAAGAGCCGTTTGCCTGACAGGACGGCTATGGTGTAAACGACAAATCTTAAAAGTTACGGTCTTTTCTTTTCCCTTCAAAGTCCTGACGCGAAGATTAACTCGACCGGAAGGACACTTATCAGTCATCGCCGAGATCAAACTGTCATAAGGATCGATCGGCACAAAAAATTCTTTGAGAGAATATCCCACTACATCCCTGGAATCTGCATCAAGCTCAAAGATATCAATAAACCCCTTGTTAGCGTGCAGTATAACACTGTCACTAACCCGGCATCTGATGTACCCCAAACCTACTTGATCCAACAGCTTATGCACGCTTGCTTCCAGGAAAAAGCGTTCATAACACTTGTATCCCCAGAAAATAAGTATAACAAGCAACAGCACTTTAAAAAACACGGTGTACCCAATCATTTGGGCTCCCCGGGTTGCAGTACTGTAAATCAACGTACAAAATAGTTAACCGAGCAATTATATTATACACCAGTTTCCCGTACCGGGCAAACCGGTCCCCTGCCTGATCTTATTCACTACTGGCGAAAAATCATTTCAAATTACTAACCAATGCAGCCTCATTGTTTTTCTTTTTAAAGTTATTTACTAAGTTTCTCTTGGCAAGTACTAATATGTCGTAAAATACTTTTAATCAACAAGTTGCAGTTCTATTCATTCGGGTTATCTTTAATTGAACTTATTTAAGATATTTATAAAGTTCCTCGAATAACTTGCCTTTCCTGAAGTGTATGGTATACTTAAGTCAGTAGGAGGTGATGCGATTATAAACGATATTACGGGTCTTTTCTAGCTTTTCTGTCCCCCTTAAAATTAAAAAAAACAAGGTGAAAGAAAAGCTAAACTAAAACCGCTTTAAGGCGGTTTTTTTATATCTCCGAAACTATCTGTCAGACCTGACCATGGGAACAAACCTTACCGGTATCAACTTTTCAACATCGTACCCTTCCTGGGTTTTCGTGATAAGTTGCAGCTCTTGAAAAAACTCACCTACGGGGACCACCATCTTACCCCCCGTCCTCAACTGCCTGACTAGTTCGTAGGGTATCTTGGGAGGGGCGGCTGTTACCATTATCGCGTCAAAGGGCGCTTTCTCGGGCCATCCTTTGTAACCGTCACCATGCAGAACTTTGACATTATCATATCCAAGTTTTTCGAGCCTGTTTTTAGACATAATTGCCAGTTCTTCCACTATCTCGATAGTGTATACTTCCTTCACTATTTCACCCAGGACAGCTGCCTGATACGCACTGCCCGTACCTATTTCCAGGACGCGATCATCGGGACCCACACCAAGAGCTTCCGTCATGTATGCCACTATGTAGGGTTGCGATATTGTCTGGCCGTAACCTATTGGAAGAGGTGAATCGGCGTAAGCTCTCGCCCTCAATATCGGAGGAACAAACATGTGCCTTTCCACGCGCATCATCGCGTCAAGGACCTTTTCGTCCCTGACCCCTCTGGCCCTTATGTGATTCTCTACCATTTCACGCCTTCGGGCGGTATAAGCGTCTTCTTCGGCTCCGGATACGGAAAGAAAAAATACCGCCGCGGGAAATATAAAACCAAAACCGAATATAAGTTTGGTTATGTTCATTTTCACCTCCTGTTTTTACAGTATATGTACCAGGGCCTAAAACTCCGTTATCCGCGAAAAACACCTATTACGCCCAAAAGAACAGACCCCTCAGCATTCCAGCTCCTTTATTTTCCGATAAACCTCCATGAAATCATTAGTCTTGCACACATAGTCCGCTGCTTTTGAAAGCCTGGGGCTACAGGAATTAAAAGCTATAGAGTATCCCGCCAAGATCATCATGGGTATGTCGCCCTCACTGTCGCCAACTGCTATCATCTCATGCGGTTTAGTTCTAAAACGTTTCAATATTTCCTTAAGTATCCGGCCCTTGGCCCCGTGCGATATGTTTATCGTAACCCCTCCGGTTATCTTACCGTATCGAACATTTAAGCGGTTACACACAACATGGTCAAACCCAAGCTCATCCTTGACCCTTTGAGCCACGAACTGAAGTCCCGTTGAAACAGCCACTAAACGATATCCTTCATCTTTTAGTTTCTTTACGGCCCTTTTGGCGTTCTTTGAGTATTTTACGCCTTGAAAAACTTTTTCAAGTTTAGACGCCGGCATACCCTTCCAATGGGCCGCGTCCAGCTCGCAAAATCTTCTATAGCTTATCTTGCCAGCCAGGAACTGGTCCTGGTATTTTCTGGCCAGAACATCCCAAAGCCCCAGTTTTTCATGTATGTAACGCCAGCTGGAAACATGGCTTGTAATTGTGCCGTCTATATCAAAGACCACAAGTTTCTTCACTTGCCCCCTTCCTCAGTGTCCCGGGATAAGCGTTTCGCCGCGAGCTGGCCGCAGGAAGCGAAAATATCGGCCCCCCGGGGCCGCCTCATAGTAACTTTTACTCCTTTACTCGCGAGACGTTCCCTGAAAATCTCGGCGATACCAACGGGAGAAGCCTCGTAACCGGACCTGTCCGAAACATTGCACCGTATCAGGTTGACTTTAGCGTTCAGTCCTTTAGCAACCGCGGCGAGAGAATCGCTATCAGACAAAGAATCATTCATCCCTTTTATGAGCGCGTATTCAAGCGTAACTACCCGGCCCGTAGAATCGAAATAGTCCCTCAGGCACGGAATAAGCGCCCTGAGAGGGTACTTTCTGTTCGCCGGTACAAGCTTATCCCTGAGCTTATCTTCAGCCGCGTGTAAAGACACCGAAAGTTCTACCTGTATGCCCAAGTCCTTTAGTTTACGTATCCCCGGGACTATCCCGCAGGTCGATACGGTTATCTTTCTCCCGGCTATACCGATGCCTTCCGGATGGTTTATCGTTTTTATCGCCCCCGCAACATTATCAAAGTTATCCATCGGCTCGCCCATACCCATGAAGACCACATTGGTTATCCTTGCCCTCGCGGCCCTCCGCATCATGATAACCTGAGCCACTATTTCACCACAAGTAAGATTTCGGGTAAACCCGTCGGTTCCACTCGCGCAGAATGGGCAACGAAACCTGCATCCCGCCTGTGAGGATACACATACTGTCGTCCGTTCTTTCGCGGGGATCAGAACCGACTCCACCAGAACATCATCTTTCAATGACCATAAAAATTTTTCAGTCCCGTCCCGCGAGACAACGCTTTCTCTCTCGACCAGCCCCCCGGCGCTGAACTTTTTTTCCAATTTCTCTGTCAGTCTTTTGGGAAGATCCGTCATTTCGGAAAAACTCAAAGCGTTTTTCCTGTACAGCCATTTCGAGATCTGCTTCGATCTATGGCGCGGTTCCCCCATCTCAAGCATAAGCAGAGAAAGCTCTTCGAAAGACAGGTCTCTTATGTTTTTTTTCACCCGATCCTCACAATTTAAAAACCTGAAAGCCAAACTATCTCAGAACGTTTGAATTTCAAAATACACAATTGATACCCCTCTATTATAATTTATAGCCCAGCTTTTGGAAAGGGGGCCGTCCATTGACAAAGCATTTTAGGGGTGGTAGACTCCCTTTTAAAACCCTGTTTAACTCCCGCGGCCTTCCGACTGACACGGGAAAACACAAATAATAAAAAAATGTTCAGATCAAAATACATCATTACCGCGTCCGCCTTTGCCTCAGCTTATTTTTTCTTTTGCGCCGAAGCTTCCGCGCTCGACGCGGCTTGCAGCGGAGCTGCCATTGACAGAACGAACCTGCTTGTCATACAGATAGGCCTCATTATCCTGGCAGCATGGGCAGGGGGAGCTTTGTTCGACAAGATACACATGCCGCGCGTTCTGGGAGAAGTTACAGCGGGGGTTCTGATCGGCCCACACCTTCTGGGAAATATTCCTATTCCTTTTTTTGCCGGAGGGCTTTTCCCTTCCTATAACGGTTTCCCTATTTCCCCGGAGCTTTACGGTATCGCCATGATAGCCTCCGTAATCCTGCTTTTTTTGGTAGGCCTCGAAACAGACGTCCCGCTTCTCTTTAAGTTTTCGGGGACCGGAGCGATAATAGGCATAAGCGGGGTGGTAATAAGTTTTTTCGCCGGCGCCTTCGCGGGAGCTCTTTTTACGCGCTACCTTTACGGAACCCCGTTCTCACTACTCCATCCGGTCCCGCTTTTCCTGGGCGTGATGTCCACCGCATCATCGGTAGGCATAACCGCGCGAATCCTCTCCAACAGGAAAAAAATGGACTCACCGGAAGGGGTCACAACATTATCCGCCGCTATCGTGGTCGATATCCTCGCTATAATAACTTTTGCCGTGGTAATAGGCATAATACGGAGCGGTTACCTCGTCTGGAAAGATGTTTCCATAATATCTCTCAAGGCCATCGGTATCTGGGGAATCCTGACTTTTGCGGGCCTTGTTTTTTCCAAAAACATCGCCAATTTCCTCAAAAGTTTCAAGGACAGACCCACAATGTCGGTAATGGGTTTCGCCCTGGCGCTTCTTCTTGCCGGTGTGTTTGAAAAATCCGGGCTCGCCATGATCATAGGAGCGTATGTTATGGGGATATCGATCTCCAAAACAGATATTTCATTTACGGTGCAGGAAAATCTTGCTGTCCTTAACAAATTTTTCGTACCCATATTTTTCTGCGTAATGGGTATGCTGATAGATCTGAGGGCTCTCGCGAAGCCCGAGATCCTGGCCTTCGGAATGATATACACATTTCTGGCTGTAATATCCAAGACCTTGGGATGCGGGGTGCCCCCTCTTTTCATGAATTTCAATCTCAGGGGTGCTATGCGAATAGGCGTAGGTATGGTTCCCCGCGGCGAAGTGGCTCTTATAATAGCCGGATTAGGAATGGCTTTGGGCGTAATTGACCAGAATGTGTTCAGCTTAGCGATGATAATGACTTTTCTGACCACACTGATGACTCCTCCCGTGTTGGATCTGATGCTCAGGAGCAGCAGGCCTACTCTCCGACGATACTTTACCGAAAAAAGTTCAAAAGAGACCATAAAATATGTTCTTCCGAACCCTGAAACCACGGATCTTATACTGGGTAAAATACTCAAGGATTTTGAGGAAGAGGGGTTTTTCGTACACAGGGTTTCCGTTCCCGAATCCCTTTACCAAATAAGGAAAAATGACGTCGCCATAGCGCTGCAACGGCATCCGGAAAAACTTGTTTTTGAGTGCTCTGGGGACGACACATCGTTTGTTCACACCGTTTTTTATGAGGTCATAGCGGAACTTGAGGATACGATGCGCCGTCTGGAGACTGTGTCTGACAAGAAAAAAATCTCCCAAAGCATTTTCAGCCAAGTCTCATCCAGCGGGAAGGAACGCGTAAAGATATCTGACGTAGTCCAGCCCGGGGCTGTCACCACGGATCTCAAGGGAGAAAACAAACAGGACATAATAACCGAACTGGTAGACCTTCTTGTGGCCTCAGGGAATCTTTCATCAAAAAACCGTGACGTCGTACTCGCGGACCTCGCGGCAAGAGAGGCTACGATGTCTACCGGCATGCAGGACGGAATAGCCCTTCCTCATACAAAAACGTCATCGGTTGAACACCTTATATCCGCTGTAGGGGTTAAAAGATCCGGAGTTGATTTCGGTTCTTTGGATGCCAAGCCGTCTAAAATTTTCGTACTCACCTTAGCGCCAAAAAAACACCAGGAACCCTACCTGCAGTTCGTGGGTGAAATGACAAAAGTTCTTATAGATCCCGCGAGACGCGACAGGATACTCTCATCCAGAACAAACAAAGAACTGTATTCTATCTTTACAAAGTCCGCCAAAACCTGAGCGACATCCCCCGGCGCTCTTTTTACTTATATCTCCGGTCATGCTCGGTTTAGCTCCAAGGGTTCACTGGATTATCTCGTACGTGACATCACATGTAGCGACTACTTCCAGCGTACCAGGCTCTATCTGGGGAGCTGTTCGCAGCATCGATACGTCCTGAGCGGCCATTCTCGCGACTGGCGGCATTCCCTGGGAAGATTCGCTCACGCTCAGAATCCTTCCTAACCTGAAACCAAGGGCTTCGGCAAGCGAGGCCGCTTTTTCTTTGGCGTTTTCAGCGGCCTTTACTCTCGCCTCTATTTCCATTTCATCGGACAGGCTAGACACGAACTGTATCCCTTCAAAAGTATTTACCCCCGCTGATATTACCTCGTCTATCACCGTGCCTGTATCTTCCATTTGCCTTATCTTCACGGAAAGGCTTTGACTGACCCTGTAAGAAGCGGGTTTACCGGGAACGGTACGACCACTGTCATCTCTGGGGTATACAGGGATCACTCTGTAAGATGATGTCATTATGTCTTTCTCATCTATCCCTTTTCTTTTTACCGCTTCTATGACCGCGTTCATGTTTTTCGTATTTTCCAGATACGCTTTTGAAAGCGTCTTTTCATCGCTTGTCACGCCGAAACGGGCGATCGCCTCATCGGGGACTATCTCTACCATTCCCTCCCCCCTGACATTTACGGCGGGGACATCCCTTTTATCACTGAAAGGACAGCTCAGTTTCCCGCACCCGGCAATCCCCATTAAAAAAACCAACGCAAACAAAACCGCGAAAAATTTTACCTTATTGGCCTTCATTCATCCCCTCCCGTTTTATAGATATATTTACCCCTCCAAACCGATCAACATTCCTAAAACCGTTCATAGCTACAGCATAAGAGAAAATATTCCCAAGGCAAAAAAAGCCAAAGGAAAAAGAACTCTGGCTTTCCTGTCGACACTGAGAGCCCGCTCTCTTCTTCCTGTCTTTGCCATAAAACTTGTCACTACAGCTTCCACAAAAGCGCAAAAAACGACAATAGTCGCGCCAAGGATGAAAGTGTCTATCCTTGTAAGGTAAAATATCCTTGGTAAAGAAGTATTGACCGCGAACTGGAACGCTATCAGTGTAAGTATTGATGTCGTGGCGACACTAAGCTGCGTACCGAGTGTTTTTGGATCTATCCAGAAAACCGAGAACGACATGAAGACTATGAATACAAGGGGCATAATAACACGGGAGATATAGAACCCCGGGTAACGTCTTGCCGCGAGCTGAAAATCTACACGGGAAAGATCTGTTTCCCTCGCGTCTATCGCGTACTTCCCGACCTTCGTCCTCACCGGGCCTACATCCCAGTCCGCTATGGAAAAAACTTCATTGCGTCCCACCCTGGACATATCAACCTCAAACAATACCTCGCTCGGCCCATATTTTCCGGATATAATCGTAAGAGGCAGAACATGCGAGTCAAAAGGAAATTCTCTTAGATCCATAGGAAAAACAAGCTCCCCGAAATACTGCTCCACAAAAGACACTGTACCGTCGGGGCTTATTTCCACAAGTCCTTTCGGGTTAAAAAACTCAAAAATACGTTTCTGGTTAAGTATAAGTATCCTGGGATTCCAGACCTCGTCAATCGGCCTTTTGCGAATCTCGTCTTTTTCTGCCGCTTCCTCACAAGCGAGGCGAGGATCTCTCCATCTCACCATCACGATAAATGTTGGGGTAAAAGACTGATCCACACTGCTTATTCCGGAAAGATCGGTAAAGTATGCCGCGATCTGCACCCTGGTCGGAGTCCCATCTGGATCCGGACGGTCTCTCGGAACGATCTCTTCGCTCGCCCACGATCCAAATGACAGCATAAAACAAAAAAGACATCCCGCCGCAAAAAACTTGCAGAACTTCCGCATATCCGTATCTCCCTGATTTTTTTCCCAGTCTTCTTAAAACCAACGTAGGAACAGAAAAACCCGACACCCTTTTCCCCTGGCTTAGGGTATTTGCCCGCTACCGGAAGTTATAGTGTTTCCGTACAGGTTCCTGTATATCCCATACACATGAAAGGCCTTTCGGAAAAGTAACGAAATCACCTTTACCAAAGGTCACTTTTTCCCCATCCGGGGTTTCCACAGTCACCTTACCGGCTAGAAGGTAACAGTCCTCGGTCTGGTCGTAATACCAGTCAAAACGTGATATTTCTTTTTCCCAGACGGGCCATTCGAAAACACCCGCGCTCTTGAGCTCATTGTCATCCATCTTTTTTACCGTTATAGCCATACCCGTTCACCTCCTTACAGTTGCTATACCACCCGCGCCTTTATTCTGCCTCAGCTTTTATTAATGTCTTAAACCCCTTTTGATCAAGTTCCGTGTCTATTTCACTTCCACCGAACCCCCTCCTCCAAAAGGATTATGCCCTGACTTCAATGAAAAAAGATATGGGTAATCCAATCTCAGATGATCCATATATTCCGCCCACTGGGCTATAAGCAGCTTATACACCTTTTTAATGTTCAGGATCAGAAGATGTCTGTGTTCCTGAGAGATGTTTTTCAGGTCTTTAGTATGAATAAGCTCTTCAGTAAGATGGAACATCGACCACACAAGATTGGTAAATGGCTTGTTTTCCTGTAAATTCGGGTTCTGGAGACAATCCAGAAGAAACTGTTTTTTATCCTTCAGGTAATCTCTTATATCTTCCAGATCTTCTTCTCGGGGATCTATGACACCCGCCCTCTCAGCGGCGTTTTCCCGGATATCCAAAAACTCTTTCTCCGACCAGTCCTGTACGACATTAAGCTGCCGGGCCAGATCTCCTGAGCCCGGATCGAAACCTGAAAACTTCCTTAAAAGCTCTGTCCCGAGTTCACTGAAAAACGCGGCTATCAACATATTGAGTTTTTCATAAAGAGACTTTTTTTCGCGATGATGCAGTAGGCGATGTATGATAAGGGTCACCAGCAGAACTTCAAAGAAAACAAAAGCTACATCCCCTATGAAATATATGAAAATGTGATGCAGATCACGAAAGATCAGGAAATGGATATAATAAAAGAAGGCCGTCAAAGCTATTAAAGCCGCTCCAAGTGTAAAAGGCCAAATGGATACACGCTTCATTTTACATCACTCTCCTTTTCACGTCGACCAACCCCGCAAACACGCTTCCTAAGAACTCCTCAGGCTCCCAGTGACATGCCTCCCGCGTTATATACCAGTATAACATCCCCTGGAAGACTCACTGTTTCCTGGAGAGAAGTAAGCCAAGTGTGTTCCGGGTCGTCATCCTGCGGGACAAAACCCGCGAAAAGTACGGCCGATGGCTCCATTGCCTTTTTGACAGCCAAGATAGGCTCATCCGTGGTCAGCACCAAGATCTCAGCGTCAATTCGAGCGTCTTTCAGCACCTCTTCCATCTCCAATCTTACACTCTTTTCGTCAGCTTTTGCCGGCACTGTCCTGAGCACCCTGAAGGGACATCCTCTCCACTCCCTGTTCTCTCTTAGAAGAAAGGCCATAAGCAGCATCAGAGGGCCGTTATCAGGGTCGGTCCACCACACATTTATTCCGCCCCCGCCGGGGGCGTACCAGTGTTCTTCATGTCGTTGGCAGCAAACAACAAGTAGATTGCGCCCCATCTTTTTAGCAAGGCTCAATGTCGATGAAAAAGCCCCTTTTTTCAGAGCATCTCCGCTCCACCCGAGAAGGACCGTATTGGGTTTCATCCCGCCAATACCGTGACATTGCATAAGAGACTTAAGTCCACCCTCAAAGCTATTGTCCACTACTACCACAGGAAACGCCTCCAGTTCTTCTTCTCGGATAAACTTCCGCATTATCTTTTCAGCTTCGATCTGGCGGATAAACCGGTCTTGAAGATCCCCGGAAATTATCTGCGCGATAGATACAACTCCCCTGCTTGCCGATAAAAGACAGGCGTATTTGACCAGGTTCAGACGGTTCCACGCCCCACCGCTCAAGGCAATAACGACAGGACGCCAATTCTTAGGATGATAAAATTCTTTTTCCATCTGTAAAAGCGCCCTGCGAGCTCTCCAGAAAGCAAGACCGCTTTTAAGATCTCCCCATTGCGCGACAATTTCCCGTCGCACTATCAGAAAGAAAACCGTACCGGCGGCAACTATCGCCACCAGGGCCCATACGGGGCTTATCATGAACATGACCGTCAGACACGCCAGGGTCCCTATAAGAGCCACTGACCAGTGGTTAAATTTGAAGGTCGGACGGAAACCGGGAGTGTGTGAAAGACCTTCGCAAAAACACGCCAGGTTTATCGTCCCATACGTTATCAGAAAAAACATCGTTATAATAGGGGCGACTTTATCCAGCCCTCCTGTCAGAACTCCTGCTTGGGCGACAAAAAATGTCAGTATTATGGCCCTGCGGGGCTCGTTTGACGCGCCTGCCCCTTTGCCGAGCCACTTGATACGGGGAAAAACATTATCTCGGGCGAACGCCTGCAGGACCCGGGGCGCCCCCATCATACTTCCGAGAGCCGAAGACAATGTGGCAGCAACAACCCCCATATAAACCAGGGGACCCCAGATTGCCGTATCCTTAACTACAAAACCTGCTCCGAGAAGAGTGTCTCTGCTGTTGCTTGAGGACAGCAGAACAGCGAAAGCCAGATATATCAAAGTCGTAAACCCTATAGCGATAAGAGTGCCCGAGGGTATTGACTTGCTGGGCTCTCTGAGATCACCAGACATATTGACACCCGCCATGATACCTGTAACGGCCGGAAAGAACAAAGCGAATATGGTGAAAAAATTATTCTTTTCGGTCCATGCCGGCAAAACGTTTGCCTGCAAAACCTCAGCTGATGAGTGTGCCAGGGCTCCCGCACCGAAAGATATCACCGCAAGGAGCAATATAGCCAGAACACCGTACTGTATACGTATTGTCCATCCCGCCCCGATATACACGCAACAAAAAACCGCGATGTTGGTAAGCGTCGCTAGTACGATGAAAGGTATGCCTATGTCCGGGAAAGCCCAGAAAAGAGCTTCGGTAAAGCCGAAAACATAGATCGAAACAGCCACTGCCTGTGCCCCGTAGAAAAAAACGGCTATCATACCTCCAAACTCCGCTCCCAAACTCCGACTGATAAGGTAGTAAGCCCCTCCGCCTCGCACTTTCATATTGGTCGCTATGGATGATACTGAAAGTCCAGTTATGAGAGTTATGGATTTGGCGACAATAAGTATAAGGATGGCTCCCCTCAAACCGGCGTATCCCACAACGACCGGAAACCTCAGGAACATTATTACTCCAAGAATTGTCAAAACACTTGGAGTGATCACCCCGCCGAAAGTACCGAACCTGACAGGTGTTTCTAAACTCGAAATAACAGGTTTATTTTTCACTGATCCTTCTCCCTTACGCTGGACAAGTCCTGAGCTATCTATATCACCAAAACGTCTTCCCGAAAGACGTTCATCTCCTTTATCTCCCTCTGATACCGAGCGAGTATGTGGGAAGTTTAAGTTTAAATATCGTCCCTTCACCCGGAAAACTTTCTACGGTCACGCCCCCTCCCAGGGCTTTAGCGGCGGATCTGACAAAAGCCAGGCCCATCCCACTCCCCTTGTGGATTTCTTTACCCCATAAATCTAATTGGGAAAACTTAACAAATAACTTTTTTTGATCCAGCGGACTTATGCCGGGACCATGGTCTTTAACATCGAAATTAACATAACCAGGTGTGGTCTCTGAAACATGAAGGGTTACCGTATCCCCGTGTGCGCTCACCTTTATGGCATTGCTGAGTAGATTGACAAGCATCCGGAAAAGCAGTTCTCTGTCTGTCGAGATACAAGATGCCCCGCTTTCGCACAACTCTTCCAAATTAACTTTGTCTCTTTCAGCGAAAACACTAACTTCCTTTATTACAGCGTTAACGAGAACAGGGATATCCACCCTGTCGGTCCTTACAGGCATTATAGAAGACTCAAGCCGCGACAGGTCTAGTATCGAGTTGACCAGGGTTTTCATGCGTGAACACGCGATTTGACATCTATCAACAAGATCTACCTCTTTCGGGGCGATTTTTCCATCGACTTTTGTCCGTATCAATTTCAAGTATCCATCTATCGCCGATAAGGGGTCCCTCAGATCGTGTATTATGAAATCTATCAAGTCGCGCTCTTTTTCTTCCCTCCTCCGGATGATCCAAATCCCGAAAGAAAAGAGCAGAAACACCAAAAATCTGGCCGCCATTCGCCATAAGAGAAGTTCGAGGTCAAACACCGGCACCAGAAAAGCATCCAGCGCGCCCCACGTCAAAATCGAAATAACCCCCGAGACAATTCCGAAAGATAAACTTCCGTACTTGGAGGCAAGGTAGATAGGCAGTAAATAGAAAACAAACGAACCGGCTTCATACCCGACAAAGTAATGCAAAATTCCTATCAGGGCAAAGATCAGACACAACAAAAGACAAAAAGAAAGTCCGCTCGCTTTCACTAGCCACCTCCAAAAATACTACAGTACGGCCTCCCCTGGATCCCTATATACTTATGTGTTAGATTTTACCCCTGCTATTTACTTGTGGCAACTTCTTTTATCTCAAAACCCCTTTTTAAAAAACCGGCTGCCCAAATTATGGACAGCCGGTTTTTTTACCGTTCGAGCCTGGGTGTTATTGATATTTTTCGCGCGTCACATTTTATGCGCCATCTTGCCCTTGCTTTTCTTACCATAGGCCTTCTGGCAGGTTTCAGCTTTTCGGCATTTGTAAATACTCTTGACCATATCCCTCTGCTCAGGAGAAAGCATGGAATTGAGAGCGACATATGCCCCTACCATGTCCTTTTTGAGCTGGGCTTTACTCTGGTATTTCTGGTCGATCAAGGCGTTAACTTCATCCAGGTCGACTTCTTTCTGCCATAGGGCTTTGGAAATGTCAACGCTCAAAAGATTAATATCCGCGCAGGCTTGTATCTTGTTCTTTTTCACATCATATTTCATTTCTTTGACTTGCTCTCTCTGGGCATCGGTCAGACCAAGTTTTTCCGAATTTTTCAGAACGATCTTGACGTTACTGTAAAATTTCTCATACATGCCGCACCCATCTGCCCCCTTACGACGGCCGGCTTTCGCTCCCGATTCAGCCATACCGATCGACATAAGAACGAAACATGAACACACCAACACCGTTATAACTTTCTTCATACCGCCACCTCCTCCTCGCTTTTTCATTGCCACATACTCCCCGAAACACTCCCCTCAAATGTTACTTTCGTAGAGTTTACGCAGAAAAAAGGGTAAAGTCAAATTCTTCTGAAAAAAAATATTTTTAAAAAAAGAACATCTCCAAATACTCGTAACATAGACCACCGTTTAAAAAATTGGGCGCAACTTTTTTTTACTCACGGGGTCCTGTTCTCTTTTATTAGCTCTATCAGCTTGTCGATCTTTTTACTTGTGGCTTTGGTATGTTTCCAGATCATTAAGGGTGAAATAAAAAGACAAAAACCCACTATGGATATCGCTATCACCCAGGCCATAAGACCTAATCCCACTACCGTTTCCATCAGCGCCTCCTCTTTTTTTTAAACCCTAACCGCGCGCGGATAATCAAAACTCCCGCCCAGAACACTGATTATAACCCAAATGAACCCAGATCTTAAAGATAAACATTCGTTTCGTTTCGGGTAGTGAGGAACGGTGAAAAGATCACTGGCGATAGGCACTCAATTATCTTGACACTACTAACTCGCAAAGAACCTTGCGTATCCGCGTGGAAAACACTACAATATGTAAGGACGTATAACACTTTCATAAGAGCGGACTTTAAAATATTTCCGGGAGGTCGCTGGAATGCCGACAAAAAAAAAGCATCGGAAAAAGGTTTGTATCCCTCATTTCGGCAGATACACCTCGCTCTTCAAATCCTGCCTGGAAGAGATAGGGGTATCAGTCGTGCTTCCTCCCAAGATAACCGATAGGACTGTCAAAATAGGCACTAAACATTCCAGCGAGATGATGTGTTTCCCCTATAAAGTGACACTGGGCAATTTTATAGAAACTCTCGAAGAAGATCCTGACATCGATTGTCTTATAATGTTCGACTCCAGGGGTACTTGCCGGTTTCGCCATTACAACACGCTGCAAAAACAAACGCTTTTCGCACTGGGCTTTAAAACAAAAATGTTGCCTTTAAACTCGCGCAATCTGCTGACCTTCCACCGAGAAATAGCGCCCAGGCAAAACCCGGCAAAGCTTGCAAGGGCGTATTGGAAACTATTCCAGGGGATAAAAAAGTTCCCGGAACGCGTTACCATAAAAACCGATAAACCCAATCTGCTTATCATTGGGGAGATTTACACCTGCGTGGAACCTTCGGTCAATTTTGACATTGAGCGAAAGGTCGAAGCCCTTGGCTGTAACCCCATAAACGCTGTAACTCTTGGCGCTTTTGTTTCGGGAGGGATAAAGAGTCTCTTTTCAAAGACACGGTTCAGGGGAAAATACCACGAAAAAGCCCAGCGGTATCTTAACGGCCCTCTCGGAGGGCATGGCATAGAGAACATCGCCAGTATACTGAAGTGGATGGATCTCGGAGTGGATGGCATAATCTGGCTCAGACCCCTGAGCTGCATGCCGGAATCGACCGTAGACCTCGTTGTGAAGGGGATATGTCAGGAAAAAGACTTGCCTTTGCTTGTATTCGATATAGATGAAAGTAATTTTTCCCTCAACATAGCTACAAGACTGGAGACTTTCGCCGAGCAGATAGGAGCGCTATATGAAGAACGAAAATTATTACATCGGGTGTGATATCGGGAGCACTTCGGTAAAGACCGTCGCCCTGGACGAAAAACGCGAAATCAAGAGTTTTTCATATGTCCGGAACAGCGGGATAATCGAAAGCGTTAAAACCTCCCTCCATAGTTTGGAATTGCCCTCTAACGCCGAAATAAAGGGTTTTGGAATAACCGGATCCGGGAGGCAATTCGGAAGCTCTCTTCTCGAGGCTGACATTACCAAAACCGAGATACTTGCCCACGCGAAAGCAGCGGCCTATTATTATCCCGAAGTGCGGACAATATTCGAGATCGGCGGAGAAGACTGCAAACTTATAGTTCTTGATAAGGGCAAGATCAGGGACTTTCAGATGAACACCATTTGCGGAGGAGGGACCGGAGCAATGATCGAGTCCATCGCGGCAAGGATAGGTATCCCTGTCGGGGACATCGGACAGATCGCCCTTAAAAGCAAAAGCGATGTTAGCATAGCCGGCAAATGCGGCATATTTGCCCAGTCAACGGTGGTGAGCAAAATAAATATGGGGGTCAGCAAAGAAGATATACTGATGGGAATATGCCGGGCGCTGGTCAGTAATTACTTCGCCATGCTTGCTAAAGGCAAGACCCTTCAGCCGCCTTTTGTTTTTCAGGGAGCTCCCGCTTTCAACCATGCGCTGATCCACTGTTTCGAAAAAGAGATCGGAGCATCCGTAAATGTTCCGCCACATCCACACCTCATGGGTGCGATCGGAATGGCTCTCTATCTTTTTGAAGAGAATATCAAAAAAACAAAATTCGTAGGTTTTGAGAATATTAAGTGTGATCTGTACACACGCAACATAACATCGAAAAGATGTGCTAACAGGTGTGAGATAACTTATCTTTTTCGAGAAAAAGAATTTGTGGCAAGTTTTGGAAATCGATGTGAAACTTGCGGAAATCCTCCCGTCCCCGAAAAAGCAAAAGAAGCGCATGAACAGTTTGCATGATCACGCCACTCACGTTTTGCTCACCTTTGTTACCCGCAGCTTCTCAAGACCTCTAACACTTCTCTTGACGGATCGTTGGGAATGACAGCGACGGGTTCCCCGTCATATTCGAATATCTGCTTATCATCCGAGGTAACTTCCCCGATGATCTCCGCGTTGTCTGTTTTGGCCCTGACAGCTCTCAAAACTTCATCGGCATTTTCCGGCGAGACCTGCATAACATAGCGAGCCTGGGTTTCACAGATAAGTATCTCTTCGGGGGTGATCCCCTCAACCGATACCGGGACCCGGCTCAAGTCAACATTAGCGCCCAATCCTCCGTATCTGGCGGATTCACATATGGCCGCCCCGATACCGGCGGCTCCAAGGTCTGAACAGGCGTTGATCTTACCGGTCCCGAAAGCGGCCAAAGCCGCTTCCATGGCTATCTTTTCCTCTTTTAAAAGAGCTAATGCCGGCCGCATCTCTTCCACCAGGCCCGCTCTGAACAGGGTGTCGTTGCCGTCGTTTCCCGTAACACCTATGACGATGATCTTATCCCCCGCGTTCTTGGCCGGTTTTGTGAGAGGTTTCTCTGTAACCAGTTTACCAAATACCGCTACCACCACCGCCGGAACAATGTCGGAAAAAGAGGTGGAAAACCCTCCCCCGACGACGAACACATCCATCACCTCACACATATCCTTTATCCCTTTGATCATTATGTTAAGTCTTTCCTGGCTGGTCATGGTCTTGCACTCCCCGCAATCGCATCGCCCGGAAAAACCACAGGGCCCTACTATAACTTCCTGGTCAAGCGGCCTTGTTCCAATAAAATCAAGCAGAAATACCGGCCTTCCTCCCATAGCGACCACGTCACGCATGGCCCCGCCCGCACCAGTAGCCGCGGCGTCATATGGCCGTGGAACACATGGAGAACAATGGCTTTCCATCTTTCCCACAACATATCCTTCCATGCCCGGAACTTTGAAGACCGCGGCGTCATCGTTGGCCTCAGGGCCTACCGCCAGGGCTCCCGGCCACATTTTTTCTACGTGGCTGTTAAGTTTTTGAAAACTCTTGAAGTCTATAACCTTATCGATATTATGATGCATATGAACAAAAAGTCCGTGCATCAGTGCCTTTTCTATCGTATTCATGCTGCCTCCTTTCCCGATAGATCGGGATCCAACTGAACTCCGGCCGCCGCGTTTTGAAAAACCTTCTTCAACGCTTAAGATCATTGTGCGCCGGATAAGACATGTGAAGTAGTGTATTCCCCCCTCTGGCAGGTTGCATTATACCCTCCCCTCTCCCCACTGGCAACCTCCTTTTCAATTTGAAAGCTGTTTCGTGAAGATTTCCCTTTTCACTAAAGAGGCGGGTTTAGGCGGATACAAGGATCTCCAACATCATGGTATTATATTCATGTATCTTCTGGGGTAGCCTGTACATGGGAGGTAAGTCCAATACTATTCTTCTTATGTCACTCAACCAGTCGTTATTATAATGATCGGCCAATATACTTCTGCAGTTTTTTTCAACAAAAGCTATAACATGTCCGAAATTTTTCTTAAGTTCCTCCATCGGCATACCGGAAGGTAAAGTAGATACCGCAAGAGCAATATTAACCATGCTAACTACCCTGAGAGCGTAATCTTCTATTTTTTCGTCGGGTGGTATCCGGACATCTATATTCCCGACCCCCTCGAATCCCCCTCCCGAGCACTTCACTGATATAAGAGGCATAGCGTCAGGCTTGGCGTTCCTCAAACTCGAAAATGGCCTTAACCTGAAGTTTGAGTCGGGATATTTCTGGCTCAGCATTTTTATATGCGTCCTTATTACCTTCCTTTCCAAAGGGGATAACCTTGACGTATCGTATCTCACCTCCCAGGTCCTCCCCGAACTCAGATCAGCGTGGATAAGATCAAACGACAGAAATAACGCCTCTTGAGCGTCAAACCTGATAAGGTCCTCGTGTGTATCCCCTGCGCCGATATCCGTCTCGACGACTTCCACTCCCTCAAAATCAATGCCCTCCTCAAGACCAATTTTCTTGTGGTACGGGAGGTCAGTTTCATCCGGCCATACTTTTGCGCCCCTGTCACTCGGCGCGTCCTCGGACAAAAGCCCATCGCCTTCCCGGATAAACGTTTCCAGGTCTCCAGCGTCCGGAATATTTAAATCCAGTTTGCTTATTTTTGCCGGAGTGCATACCCTTATCGGGGCGAATTTGCGAGTAAGATCGTCCCAGTTAAGCGCTTCATGCTCTGCCTGTTTCCTGAAAATATCAATAAAGGTTATAGTCTTCTGGCCTTTCGCCTCCTCCCCCCTTAAATCTTCAACCACGGCTTCACCTTTTTCCATAAGCTCGCCCAGAATTGCTTCCCGAATATCTTCATTCACCTCTTGCCTGAGGTACTCACCATTCATTACCATATCTTTGAACTCCTCCTCACCAAAAACTATTTTCTCCTGGCCATAAGGCAACTTTTGGCCGAACAGGCCCAAGACCTGCTCCATCAAGAGAGGATATATCGACATTTGCCTCCAGTTAAGAGGCCATTTATAGTAATCCATTTCAGTCAGCCGTATATGATGTCCTACGGCCTCGTTGACACGGTCTTTTGTTAGGGGATCAGTAATAAGATCAAAAAAATTTCTATGGTCGAGCTGGTACAGGCTACCGTCATCCAAAACCACAAGAGCGCTTCCATGGTCTTCAAATCCGCCGACACCTCCCTTCCTGGCATAAACCGGGTCCTGAAGTATCAATCTGCCGGCAAAGGTCCCTACCTTGCCCACATGTCCCCCCACGAAAATATCCACACCGCAGTCCTCGGCCATTTTGTCGGCTATCTTCCTGCTCCCCGACTCTCTGAGATAATACTCTTCACCGTCACGAACATAATCATTTTTTGTTACCCGGAATTTTCCGCGCAAATTTCTTCTTGCCTTTTCTCCCACAGGTTTTGCGCTGACCGTCTCTCCTTTCTTCTGCCGTGCCCGTACGCCGAGGAACTGGTATGCCCAGTTGTCCTCTTCCTGCTTATCACCAAAACTGAAACCCGGAAAATCTTTTTGTTTTAAATATGTCGCCGCGTGCAGGCCCATGGCAAGTTCGTGGTGTACCCAATCAATAAGCTTGTCGTATTTCTCCCTTTTTTCCCGGTCATCTTCGGAAAAATCCGGTTTTTCCAGGTGAAGCTGCCTGAGTTCTTCCCATTTTTTCTGCCTCGCCTGTAGATCTTTGAATTTCGCAGTGATCTTGCCATCCTTGTCCATCGACCATGGGATCGTGTGCATACACAGTATTTTGGGGTACCCCCAGGAACCCTCTATCTTCGCGAACAGGTCTCCCTCGAGGACCCTGCGCACAATATCATTCCCCTTTCCTTCCTCCATGATCTGCTCTGATATCTTTCTGACCAGATCGGACCAGTTGTCTTCCAGTATGTCAAGAGGTTCTCCCCCCGCCCTTTTGATGAAACTTCGTAGATCATCCGTGCTTGTGGCGTCTCGAAACTGTTCTTTTAAAAGCGGTTGTAGGTATTTAAAAGGTGTATCACCCTGTCCATAATCGAAAAATTGTTCAAACTGGTCCTTATCGATATCTGCCAAAGAAAGAAGGTATATCATCATCGAGGCAAGCTCCGCTTCGGTTTTCGGACCTCTCTGTCTTATATTCCCCAGCTTTCTCTCTCTTGCCACATACCCTTTCCCTCCGTAGGCGTCCCGGGACATCTCCCGGAATTTTGTTACCAGAAGAGGGTCAATCCCGAGTTCCCTCTCCATAGTGTCAACCGAGCTGTCGCCGTAACGGAAGGCATGCAACAAAGCATGCGCGATGTAGTCCACCCTTCCCATAGCGGCAAGCATGAGCCAAAGGTCGTGGTTCCCGACAAGAGACTTTCCGCTTTCTACGGTCTCATTTTGTTCCCAGACAGATGCGTAGACCCAGGCGGGACCTCTATCCACCCAGTCTCCCAGGATGATAACCCTTTTGTTATCCTGCTCCCAAAGTGTCTGCAGCATCGAGGTGATGTTAACTGTCGTTCCGTGCGGATCTCCCGTTATAAAGTACAGGCCTTTACCTTTATTGTCCTCAAATCTCTGCCTGTCCTCGCCGCCCAGGCCGCCAAAACTCTCCAGCCCCTGCATATAGCTTATGGTATTCACTTCAAGTTTCCCCTTGGCGGCGAACCTGAGGATGCGTATGGTGTTGTCTTCCATCCTCATTTCCTTGATGTAGCTTTCAATATTCGCGGAGGCTTCGAGAGAAGAAAGTTCCTTGTACGCGATGCGCCTCCCGACAATATCCCTGCCGGGTATCCTGCTGTTGAACAGGAACGTTTTTATTTTCTTTCCTTTTCTTGAAGCCGCGTCATATGTCCTGGAATCGGCTCCGCTCCTGGCAGGGGATAACCACACTATAATATCGTCAGGGCCTTTCAGCTTGCTTTCCACGACCCAGGTCGACCTGCGTGACCCTCGAAATCTCGACGTGAATTCTCTTTCCGCGTAGCGTCGTGTTTTGACCGGATATTTTTCATCATGATTGATATAACTGATGTTTTCCTTTCTCAAAATTTCGGTTATGTCGCTTCCGTCCTCGGCTGCCATTTCGTCATAATCGATGCCCACCTGGCTGAAAAACCCCCGGACTCTCGCCAAAGAAAGTTTATCGCGTCCGATAAGCTCGGTAAAACGCAGAAGGGAAAGAGCGTCCTCAGGGACTTCTCTCCCTACCAGCACTAACCCGCAGCCAACAGGTTTCCCGGCAAGCCTCCTTGCTTCTTTTAGTTGAAGGTATTTTTCCAGAACGAAAAGCGGGGTAGAAGCCATCCTGTCACTGAGATATATGGTCGCTTTTTTGTCTATAAGGGTCTTAAGAACCCTTCTGATAAAGTCATATTCGACCTCAGCGGGATCATTCGCGCCCAGGTTCTCACCAATACCACCGATAAAGACATTGAATTCCCCTTCAACGCCTTTTACATGCCGGTCGATCTCTTGAATAATAGTAGCTCCGATCAAGAAGGCCTTGAACTTTGAGTAATCCCCTCCGCTCTTTTTTACGGCTGTACGAACCATTTCACGGGCAGAATTAACCCTTTTTTCAAGTTCCGGGTAGTTTTCCTCATTAAAATACGCCGCGTAATCAATGTCGGCATCCTCGAAAACGCGCTTAAGAACGCGCCGCTCGTAAATAAAAAAACAAGCTTCCCGAAACAATTCTTTTTCCTCACCTGAAAACGCCTCTTCACCCCTGTCTCTCAGCTTTTCGTTTATCTGATCAAAAAATCTCAACACTATTTCCGGGATACCCGTTATGACCGGTTCTCCGGTAGCGGACAACGCCTCAACGTCCCTTGCTCTTCTACCTTTTCCATCTGTCCGGAAAAATCGCGGGATGATCAAGGCCGGGCCTTTAACTTCTTCCAGAATGTCCCGGCCGGACAGCAGGATACTTCTCGCGCCATCAGTCTTGTAATAACCGGGGATCCTGTGATTGAAACCGTAATCCAGAAGATGCTGAAACCCGTCATGTTCGAGGCCCATGTCCTTGAAAGATCTCCCGGGTTTCTTGTTGAGATGATCCAGTCTCTGATGTTTTGTTATTTCCCTGTTAAACCATTTTTCCTTCGCATACCCGGGATCGTTCTTTACTCCCCTCGAGGCAAGCCCCGCCGTAACCTCTATGGTCATGCCGTTATCCAATGTATCCGCGTCTTTCAGTATATTTGATGGATGATACTCTTTATATATCTCATCTCCAAAAGCCTTCACCACCTCACCCGCGTGATGAGCGCTGGCCGTCACTATGACTTTCACGACATCTTCGGGACTTAACACATCCTCCCCGTCCAGCAAACAACCTATAAGATAACTGGAAACTATCGCGTGTATGTTCGTCTCAAAGACATTGGAAATGTCATGCAGGAGAGTAGCGTATACCAGTACCTTGTGGTCATTTTCGGTCATGCGTTGGTTCCTGGCCACTTCAACTGGATCCCCGGCGCTTGCCATTATCATGTAAGACCACTCGAGATTGTTCAAAGCGTGTTCAAAGGCATGGCCTGGTTCTCTAATTTTTTTACCAGTGTAAAATTTTTTAAAAAACCCGGGATCCGTTTTTTTATACAAAAGCTGCAGGCATTCATCTATCCACTTGGGAACCTTTTTCTTGAGTTCCTCTCCGGTTATTCCTTCCCCGTCGGGGATACTGTCCAGCACCCTGTTGATCCTATCCAACTTTTCTAAAAGATCCGCGCGGTATTTTCGCGTAAATTCCAGATCAGAGTATCGCCCTTTACGGGCCTTTGACATACCACTGACCACATCCATCAACCTTCTGATGTCCTTGGGATCCAGATTTTGCTCCATTACGCTGAAAAGTACGTTCCTGATACGCTCCAAACTACTCCCGGTAGAAAGAGGCTGGAGTTCAACGCGTACAGTTTCCAGTAACAGTTCTTCAAAACTTTTTTCCTGACCGGGAATTTTAAGTTTCCCCGCCGCTCTCCAGACAAGGTCCCTGGCTTTCACCAATTTATCCCGCCAGCTTGTTTGTTCGGGGTAGACCGACGGGTCGGTCACGGCGGCGTATATGATATCTACCGTCCATTCCTTATTTATGGCCTGCCCGGGAACTGAAATCCGGGAAACTTCCCGCCTTACGCCTTCCCGCAAAGGATCAATGATACCCTCACGATATCCCGTCCTGTAGAACCTCATACCGCTGAGACGTGCCTTCCTTATCCTGTATGACCTTGAACCCTTCTTATGAGAGGAATCCCAAAACCCCTCTTCCCTGAATATGCTCTCCAAAGACACGATGATCGGCGCGATCCCCACGAGAAAAATTCTTTCTTCCTCAGGAATATCAGCACTGCTTATTACACCGTCATTGACCAGCAAAAACCATCGAAGAACTCTGGAAATAACGTGATTTACATCCTGATGCTCCAGGAAGCGCGCCTCCCCGCTATCTGGATATCCGTCAATGACCGCTTTCCTGACAATGTCATACAAATACGGCTTATCTCTTTCGAGTATGTTTAGCATGGCCATTACATCAGAGTAGTAAATCGCGCTTATGAGCTCGAGGTCATCCCAGGCAGTCTTCGGCCTTACCAGATACTCTCCCGATGAAAGAAGCAGGCTCTCCGCCTTATTTTCCTCGAGCAATCTTAAGGCCTCCTCGGAATCAGCGTACCTTACATCATGGGACCGATGCAGCTCCGCTAAGATCGTTCTTTTCGATGTGGGATTATTTGATGCGGGAAGCGTGGCAAGACCATAACCACAAGTCTCGGCGAAAAATACCAGTATAACTAAAAAAGTGATCGTCCTTGTAAACCTTTCACTCATGGTAGATTATTTGAATCATGAAATTTTTATTTTAAGTAAAATTAAAAAAACCTGGTTCTCCAGCTACTATTATACTACTATTCTTTGTTAAAATAAAAAAAAGACTAATCAGCTTTTTTCTTC
>SLID01000060.1 GCA_007135805.1 Candidatus Omnitrophota bacterium
CCCACCGCGTACCCTCACCCATCTTACCCGTTCCGGTCTCTCCCTTTGCCGGGCCGATGCCGTCGGAGCCGGACACATAAATGCCGCCATAAGCGCGAAAACTGTTATTGGGACCGCGAGGGTCGAAAAATTATTTTTGTTTTCCATTGCCTTTTTTCCTGCTCTCCAGAAGAGCCTTTTCCAGGACAGACCTGAGACTGTTCAGTTCCGCGCGGGTCAAAAGAAAATGCGATCGGACTTTTTTGTCTACCGCCTGCACCTCAAAAATATCGTTTTTTTCGATATACCGCACGTTTATGCGCATAAGATTTCTCCGGTGTTTTTCCCACGGGCCTTTCCCCCGCGACACTTTCCCCTCATCCATTATTCATTCCCCGGCTAAAGGAGCTCGGCGGCCATAGAAGCCAGCTCGCTTCTCTCACTGCGCGTCATAGTAATATGGCCGAACATCTTCTGCCCCTTCATTTTCTCCACACAGTAGGTAAGACCGTTACTCGACGGGTCAAGATAAGGGTTGTCTATCTGGTATGGATCCCCGGTAAGTACCATCTTGGTACCGTTTCCGGAGCGGCTTATTATTGTCTTGACCTCGTGAGGGGTGAGGTTCTGGGCCTCATCTATGACTATAAAAGAGTCGGGGATACTTCTCCCCCGCATGAACGTCATGGCCTCAAGCTCTATGATCTCTTCCCTCATACATTTTTCTATCTGTGATTTAGTGGTTCCTTTTATCGTCCTGTCCTTTTTTTCGGCGTTGAATATATACTCAAGGTTGTCGAAGATCGGCCCCATCCAGCTTTCAAGTTTTTCCTGTTTTGTGCCCGGCAGATATCCTATATCCCTGCCCAACGGAACTACGGGGCGGGATATCAGTATCCTCTCGAACGACTTGTCTTTAAGGACCTTTTGCAGCCCCGCGGCTATGGCGAGAAGGGTTTTACCCGTTCCCGCCTGACCCACCAGGGTTACCAGGTTAACATCATTATTGAGAAGCAGCTCTATGGCCATCGCCTGCTCCTTGTTACGCGGCCTTATGGACATCACCGACATCTTGTTGAAGATAAGGGGCATCAATATTCTGAAGTCTTCCTTGAACCTGCCTATCGCGGTATGTTTCGGGTTGGTTCTGTCCACAAAGAGAGCGAATTCGTTAGGGAAAAAATCCATCCCTTCGGCGGAAAATTCTTTCTTGCTGTAAAAAGCATCGAGCTGTTCCTTGTCCACCTCTACGGTCCGCCATCCTTGGTAAAGCCGGTCAAAATCTATTTTCTGCTTCTCAAAGTCAACGCTTTTTATGCCCAGAGCGTCTGCTTTTATCCTCGCGTTTATATCTTTCGAGACAAAAATAACCTGCTCTCCTTTTTCCTGAAGTGTGTAAGCTGTTATAAGTATGCGGTTATCCGCCAGACTTGTCGCGAGTCCCAGTCCGGACACCTTGTCGTAGTCCACCCCGGTAGTTATCTTGAGAACCCCTCCGCCTTCGAGCGGGAACCCTTCTCCGGGCGCCCCTTTAAGTCTCAACTCATCCAGCATCCTTATAGCCACCCTGGCGTTACGCCCCTTTTCATCGTGGTCCCTTTTGAATTTATCCAATTCCTCGAGCACCTCGATGGGAAGGAGCACCGTGTTATCGGAAAAGGATACCAGCGACTCGGGGTTATGAAGTATTACGTTGGTATCAAGCACAAATGTTTTTTTCAAGTTTCTATCCTTTCCTTTTTGTCTACACTCGCCCGTCACAGTTTACGGGGCCAAAGTAGAGCTTTCACGCCAACCTTGCTACCAACCTCGCGGTCCTCTCTCCAAGGTCAACACACTGCTCCTTTACTCTCTCATCAGGAGCTCCAATGGATACCACACCGTAATGGTCTCCCATGTGCCTGCCGAATACAAGCATGCCGTGAATCATCATCGCGTCAAGTATCCCGGATATGGTTGTCTCATTACCTCCGCCGATATTAGCGGCCGACGCGAATGCCGCTCCCACTTTGCCGGATAGTTTACCATGAAATTTTACGGAATCATCAAAAAATTTTTTTATCTGCCATGCCATTGAACCATAGTATGTAGGTGAACCTACAATTATACCGTCGTAAGACAAAGCTTTTTCCGCGGGGAAATCGTTTATATCGGCAAGTTCCGCTTTGACCCCTTCGACACTGCCGGCTCCCTGAGCCGCGAATTCAGCCATCGCCTTGGTATTGCCTGTCCTCGAGTAATATATAACAGCGACATTTCCCATAATCCCCCCCTTTTTTTTAGATGGCCTTTTCTCTTTCCGGAAACGCGCTGAGGCGCTTCTGAACTGTTCTCCCCGAACGAAAACCTTACTTAGAATATTATCATATATCCTCGACTTTAACCAGCGTGGCCGTTACGGTGCCGAACGGTATCCTTACTACCCCATACATAGGATATCTGTCATCATCGGCCGAAACATATGCCGAAGCGCGTCCAGGGGAAAATTCTTCCCCATCAATGCTCATCCTAGGTGTAACTTTGAACGCTTTTCTGGAACCGACCGCCGGTACTGTGACCTTTCTCCCTCCCTCAACTTTGACACGAACCTCGTAATTCTTTTCGTTGAGGTTCACGACCAAGTCCACATCCTCTTCAGGGGAGAGGGGCACGGACAAAAAATAGCACACAGCGCTCACCGGATCATGAGGGTCTTCGTATATAGGGGAACTCTTCACCGATCCGTCGGTAAGATTGGTATATATGGCCCGCATGCCGTCGAAATCGTATTCCACTATAACATGTTTTCTGTACAGGCCTTCCCTGCGGTTGGCCTCGTACCTCATACTGCTCATTGTATCAACATCTACGTAAGAACTGAAAACATCCTCAACCCTGTAAATAGCGGACAGGAACCGGTTGGATCTTGTAACGACCCTTACATCGCGGACATCCCGTTCTCTGAACTTGAAAATGTCGCCGCTCTCAGCCGTGACCGACCCCACCGGGATGCCATTCCAGGCGATATGGTATGTGAACCTTTTTCTCTCATGGAAACTTCCGGAGGCCATGTCTGGAACATGCGCGGAGGCCATGTCACCGGGACATATCTCTTCGTCAAGAACGGGCCGGGTCGACACTACACCTCTTCCGGAACATCCCGCGGATAAAAAAATTAACGCTATGATGGCATACAGTGCTTTCACATGATATATTATATACTTTAAAGTGGAAAATCTCTACAACTGCCCGAAAAACCGCCTCAAGTAAAGGAGGTTAAAATGAGCTTCAAAGACCTCGCGTCATCCAGAAAAAGTTCAAGACGCTATAAAAAGAACGTTTCGATACCAAGAAAAGACCTCGAATTATGCGTAGAGTGCGCCCGCCACGCTCCGTCCGCCTGTAATTCACAGCCCTGGAATTTTATCATAGTGGATGACCGTTCAAAACTCTCCAGGATCTACGACGAAGTCATATCGGGGATATACGCTATTAATTCTTTCGCCTCTGATTGTCCGGCTTTCATCGCCGTAGTTTCGGAAAAGGCCAGGATCCCCGCGCGTGTCGGCGGAAAGCTTATGGGTACTGATTTCCGTTTTATCGACGCCGGCATAGCATGCGCTCACATCATACTTCAGGCCGAGGAGCTCGGGATAGGAACATGCGTACTCGGATGGTTCAATGACCGCCGCCTGAAAAAAATACTGTCGGTGCCGGCCTCCGGGAAAATAAAACTTCTCATAGCCTTAGGGTACTCCGAGGAAAACGTCCAGCGGAAAAAGCCCCTTAAAGACCGCGAACAAACCGTCAGTTTCAACACTTATGGCAGCGACCGGCAAGAGTCTTCCGCCGGTCGCCGTTAAAAAAACCGGCCCTTACTTCATGTTAATACGGAAGGACGGCGTAATATGTCCGGGAAAAACCGGGTAAACCGGCGGCTCTTAGATTCAGACAATACCCGCGAGAGCGAGAGCGGAGATAGTTTTAGCGTCGGTTATCTTACCCCTGGCAAGCATACTCTTCACCTGTTCAGGTGAAAATGTCCTAACACTTATCAGTTCATGCTCGTCTCTTTTCGCCGGCTTTCTGGAAACGCATTCGGCCTTGAAAACATAGATCTTCTCGTTACAGAACCCGGGAGAAGTGTATATTTCGCCGATCTTGGCCAGCGCCCCCGGAACATAGCCCGTTTCTTCCTCAAGTTCTCTCATGGCGCATTCGGCGGGACTTTCTCCCCGCGAAAAGATCCCTGCTGGAAGTTCCCATATCGCTTTCCCTATAACGGGCCGGTATTGCCTTATGAACACCACTTTCCCACATTTCATTGGAACCATGAGAGCTGCCCCGGGGTGCTCTACCTCCTCCATGTAAGCTTGCCTTTTATCAGGAAGTGTCTTTAACCCGCGGAACACACTTATAAGCTCACCCCTGAAAACAGCCTGTCTTTTTTTCATCATCCCTCCAGGATATCGGTTTCAAATCTGAATAACAGCAAAAGTATATCATCTTGGATAAGGACATTTCAAATACAAAAACCAATCCCCCAAAAAACGCCGGGGATATATCCGGGGCGATTATCTTACATAAAACGATAAACAGAAAAGTTATTCAACTCAGGGAAAACCTTAAAAAAAAAAAAAGAGGTAACGCATTATAGCGCGTACCCCTTTTTCACTAACGCGTGATCAGATGTCTACATCACTGTTTCAGATACTCAAGGATGGCCTCATCTTTCCTGTCCTGCCATTCCTGTTTAAAATCCTCACGATGCCGGGTTTTCAAAGCGGGCATCACTGTATGGGTATCATGTATCCCGATCTGGTATCGGGTTCTTGTCTCTGCCCCTTCCTCCACTGAAACAGGTGTTACCCTGAATGTGAAAGACGCGAGGACCAGCAAAACCAGCACACTCGACGCGACGTACCTCGTGGCTTTGTGACCCGCCAAAGACTCGGTATGGCATTTCATCTCTACACCAAAATCTATATTACCCTTGAGGTACTCTCCAGCGATGTCACAAGCTTCATCCTTGTTTGCGGCGTTGCATATAACCTCAAGTACAGTCCTGTATCTCATACTTACCTCCACACTATAAAATTATGTTCGTCGAAAACTGCTTACTTTCTTTTACTTTACATCAACTAAATTGTACCCCGCCGGGAGCCCAAAGTCAACTAACTATTTGAAACACTAACTACAAGCTTGAATATCTCTCCATGAATCCTTGTCAAGATATTTTCCAACTTTTGAAACATTTACATTGTTGGGGCGTGGATAAGATTTTTGGGCTGGGATGCAGGATGGATGTCAGGTTTTCCCTTAACGGTCAGTGGCTCTTAGTGAAGGGCCTTTTTCTCCACAAGCAGGGAAAAATTTTGAAAAACAGCACCATTATCCAGCCAGAAGAATAGAGGACATCTCATTATGTATCCTGCCGTTGGTCGCCAGGATGTCATTCTTAAATACATCATATTTCGAACCATTTATGGTAGACACCCTTCCACCGGCCTCAGTGACCAGAAGCTGTCCCGCGGCCGTATCCCAGGGGGAAAGGTTAAGCTCCCAAAACCCGTCAAGCCGGCCGGCCGCGACATAACAAAGGTCGAGAGCCGCCGCGCCGGGACGCCTTACCCCACGGGCTTTAGGTATCATTTTTACAAAAAGGCCGGTATTAGCTTCTTTCTTTTCCGCGTCATAAGCGAAACCGGTCGCGACAAGCGAACTTTTGACCTCACTCGCAGAGGATACAAAAATGCTTTCACCATTGAGAAAAGCTCCCCCTCCCAATATGGCGTGGAACATTTCGTCTCTTACAGGATCGTACACAACCCCGAGGACCATTTCCTCTGTGCGCTTGACACCTATGGATACACAGAAAAAAGGAAAAGTATGCGCGTAGTTGACGGTCCCGTCCAACGGGTCTATAATCCAGGTAACATCGCTTCCGTCCTCATCCCGTGACCCGCCCTCCTCGGCCAGAACAGAATGTTCCGGGAATGCCCGGTGAATTTTTCCGGTGATGATCGCCTCTGCTGACTTGTCAACATCGGTCACAGGGTCGTTGATCCCGGTCTTGTATGACATCTCTTTTATCTTTCCAAGATGATCCGCTATGTACTCACCTGCTTCCCGGGCGGCCTCCAGGGCGAGTTTCATCATTTTTTCCGTCTCATTCATTTGTTTTCTCCCGCGTTATAGTCTTGCCTATCGTCCCTTTTCGATCCAGCTAAGCTACTAACCTCACTCAACGACCAAAATTCCCATCATAGAGAGCTATCCAAAACACCTAAAGCGTTTAACGGACATTCTCCACATTTGCCGCCTTTTTTAGAGCAGAAACACTTACCGGCCTCCACCAGGCCGGCGTGAAACTGATTAAAAGCAGACACATCCCTCCCCAAAGCCAAGTGGACCATTTTTTGCACATCATAATAGGATGCCTTTTTTTCTATCAGTCCATGCCTCGCGAAAATACGTGTCGTATAAGCGTCCACCACGAAAAACGGTTTTTCAAAGGCGTAAAGCATAATACTGTCTGCTGTTTCAGGTCCTATCCCCTTTAAGGCCAGAAGTTTTTCACGAAGGATATCCGCGTCCATGGACTTGCCTCTCCTCAGGTCCTTGCCGCATTCGGCGAGGAGGAATGAACACACATTCCTGAGCTTTTCGGTCTTCTGGCGGTAGTACCCCGAAGACCTAACCGCCCGGCAGATAACACTGCTTTTGGCGTTGTTCATGTTTTCGAGTACCAGCAGTTTCTCCTTTCTGAGTTCGGATATAGCTTTTTCAACATTTTTCCAGGCCGTGTTCTGAGTAAGGATGGCTCCCACAATAACCTCAAACCGGCTTCGCGCCGGCCACCATTTGAGGTCCCCGTAACGCTTGTCAAGAAGCCTGAACATCTTTCTTATTTTACGGCTCTTTACGGTATTTTTGCTCATAAAGTTGGTCTATAGTGACCCGGCGCCTGATGATAACTAACCGGTGTCCCGAAAAACGATCCCAAGACAAACTTGCCATGAATTGTGAAACGAGTCCTTCCTGGCCTTGTCCTCCAAAAAAAAGCAGAGGAAAGCGTCAGAACACGCCGCCCTAACGCGGTTAATCCGCGGGCCGTCTTTCTTCGATGCGTTTCCGGGCCATGGCTATCCTTTCTGATATCGGAGGATGGCTATAAAGAAAAATTTTCCTCAATACGGACGGGGCCGGCTCCGCGAAGTTCATGCGGGCAAGTTTCCGCAGGGCGTCTATGAAGGTTCCCGGCCGGGAAGTCGTCTCAATAGCGTAAATATCAGCTTCCCTTTCAAGTCGGCGGGAAAAAAAGTTCCTGACGGGGACTATAAGGATCTCGACAAACTGCGCGAAGAAAAATATTACCGGTAATGTCCTGACATCAAGAATACCGTCCGTACCCGCAAAAGCGGAAACCGCGCCCGAGGCGAGATAAAGCACCCAAAAACCCAGAAGCGCCAATGCCGAAGAAAAGACCAGAAGTCTGGGGATATGTTTCAGTTTGTGATGCCCGAACTCGTGAGCCGCAACCGACTCAACCTCTTCCGGAGTAAAGTTCCCGGTAAGGGTATCAGCCAAGACGACCTTTCTGGTCTTGCCTATACCCATAAGAGCCGCGTTGGCCTTAAGGGTTTTTTTACTGAGGTCCACACGGCAAATATCCTGCACCCGGACGCCGGTCCTTTCAGCCAGGCCCGATATCCTTTCCCTAAGCTCGTTTGAATCGATGGGAAGATATTTAAGGAACATCGGAACAATGAGTACCGGAGCCAGAAAAGAGAGCGCTACACTGAAAGATATCCACGCGAATGCCGATACCGCCCACCACCCGGCAGGAAAGTAATATATCGCCGCGTAGAAAAAAAGAATGGATACCACCCAGAGCGCCAAAGTCAGCAACGCGGACTTGGCCTCGTCTTTAAGCCATGAAGTGAAAGCGCGTGTGGAGAGCCCGAATTTTTTTTCGACAGTAAAAGAACTGAAGAAACGGAGAGGCAGCAGAAAAAAATAAACAAAAAGAAAAAAGGCCAGAACATATACCGGGTAGGCCGCTCCGGGGCTATCGGTCAAATTAACGGCATATCGCCATATCGGATACGACAGAAAAAAGTGGAATATCGCGGCGGCGGCGAGCGGTAAAACAAAACCGCACAGGGCGAGCCGGGCCTTAAGCAAAGAATATTTCTTTTCTTTACCGCGGTGTGGAATCTCTCCCATAAACTTGCTCTTACCCTCTCCTTGATCGCCGAAAAATCACGCGCGCCCTTGACTCTCTCCCGGTCGGCTTATTGCCCTGACAC
>SLID01000048.1 GCA_007135805.1 Candidatus Omnitrophota bacterium
CGTACTCCATCCCTTTTGTCTCAAGAGCTTTCTTAAGAGCCCCTGTGGCTTCTTCCCAGTCCCGGTCCGTTCCAATACGCTTTTCGGGCATGGTACTCAATTCCACCTCTGTTTCATCAAACCCGAAAACTTCAAGCGTTTCCTCTACAAATTCTATAACCTTAAGAACTTCCTCCTCAACCTGTTCCCGCAGGCAAAATATATGGGCGTCGTCCTGTGTAAATCCCCTTACCCTGAGAAGCCCGTGCAGAACTCCCGACTTTTCGTGGCGGTAAACATTCCCGAGCTCAAAGTACCTTACGGGAAGGTCCCTGTAGCTTCTTACCTTAGAAGAATAAACAATTATGTGGCCGGGACAGTTCATGGGTTTTACGGCGAATTCCTGTTTTTCGCTCTCAAAAACGTACATGTTGTCCTTGTAATAATCGTAATGGCCCGACTTTACCCATATATCGCTTTTCAGTATCTGAGGACTTGTTATCAGCTGATACCCTTTTTCCAGATGTTTGCGCGTTATATAGTCGGCTATCCTATAGCGCAATATAGCTCCCTTGGGATGGTATATTACAAGCCCCGGCCCGGCCAGGTCGCTGAAACTGAAAAGGTCCATTTCTTTGCCGAGTTTTCGATGATCCCTCTTGAGAGCTTCTTCTCTTTTCCTCAGAAAATCTTCCAGTTCGTCCTGAGTCTCAAAAGCCGTGCCATAAACCCTCTGCAGCATGGGATTTTCCTCACTGCCTTTCCAGTAGGCACCCGCCACGGAAAGCAGTTTGAAAGCCCCTATCTGGCCCGTTCTTTCAACATGGGGCCCCTTGCAAAGGTCCCTGAACCCGGAATGGCTGTAAACACTTACTTTTTCCTCAGAAACCAGGTCTTTCAGTATTTCAAGTTTATAAGTTTCGCCGTCTTCGGCGAATAGTTTTTCGGCCTCTTTAAGGGAAATTTCCTTTTTTTCAAAAAGCTCATTTTCCGCGACTATTTTCCTCATCTCGTCTTCTATCGCGGGCAGGTCTTCCGGAGTAATACACCCCGCCTGGCCTTCCGATACCTTAGCGGACATATCACATGCCGAAAGATCGAAATCGTAATAAAACCCTTCGTCTATCGCGGGCCCCATTCCAAGTTTCACTCCGGGGTAAAGTCTTTTAACGGCGTCAGCCATGACATGGGCCGCCGAATGCCTTATCTTTTCAAGCTGTTCGTTGATCTTTTTCGCCATTTCAGGTTATTGTTTTCCCAAAGTAACAAACACCATCCCTCTCTGCCATAACTACCTACACACAACGGCCCCCTGAGAGGGATAGGTCAGTTCTGTAAAATGGTGGGCGATACTGGGATCGAACCAGTGACCTCCACGATGTCAACGTGGCGCTCTAACCATCTGAGCTAACCGCCCACCGTATATATGACTCCGGCTATTATATACAAATCGAGCCTTTCAGTACACCCAAAATTGAACTGCCGGCGCTCTTCCTTTAAAAAATGGTGGGCGAGGAGGGACTTGAACCCTCATGAGTTTTCACCCGAGGGATTTTAAGTCCCTTGCGTCTGCCAATTCCGCCACTCGCCCACCGGCTCAATATACATGGCCTCCAACTTTTTATTGCAGGACTCTTTTTTTCCGCTTACCGTCTAAATCGCCCAAGGGAACCGGCGCCTTGCATTTTACTGTGGAGGCGCGGACCGGATTCGCACCGGTGTACGCGGTTTTGCAGACCGCTGCCTATCTACTCGGCCACCGCGCCCCTCTACTCGTAACATGTGTAACATAAATACGTTAAGCCCAGACCATACGGCAGGGCGGACCCGTCTGAGAAGTACCAGGTTTATACAACTGACGGGCAGTGATTCTATCACATATCGCTAATTTTGAGAAGAACTTATTGAGAGAAATATCCGGATGACCGCAGGACAGCTCCTCATCGTTACCGGGAACTTCACATTTACAGGTACAGAGGAACAAAGTGGCCCACCCATCCGGTATAGGGGACCCCGGGGAGGGGTTTTCAGAAATACGAATATTGCTCCCCAGGGCCCTTTATGCTTTATTCTTTTGTCTGGGCCATCAACAAAACAGCTATCGCGGCCAAAAAACACACAGCGGAAAAGCTCAGAAAAGCGTTTGCCTCAAGACCTGTTCCGGGAACTATGGGTACGGGTCTCAGCATTATCCTGGAAATTATGCCTACTACCATACTTACAGCGCCTCCAGCAATACCTAACCACGCCAATGTCTTCATACCTGCACCTCCTTGTTCTTTTTTTCCCGATCTTTTTGGTATACAAATTTTTCAGGTTAAAAAAAACCATATTTAACGCTGCCCATTATGCCTTCTGCCTACCACTATGAGTATTCCGGCTATGGTAAGCAGGATGGATGCCTGTAGAAGCGCCAATATGCCTTCCCAGGCGGCGTCATCCGAGACCATCACAGCGCTAAGCCCCAGGGATACCGTGAGAGCCCATATAAAGAATACCGCTCCCGGCGCGTGAAATCCCAAAGACATTAGATAATGGTGAAAATGATCCCGTCCGCAATATCTCATCCATTCCATAACTGTCTTTACCTTTTTCTCGCTTACCCTCATGATAGTGGTGAAGATCATATCGAATATAGGCACCCCCAGTATGAGGATAGGAATGCTTATTTTAACTATGTTATCCTGTGCCCATGTCCCCGCGAGAGCCATGCCGGCCAGCATGAAACCCAGAAAATTGCTTCCCGAATCTCCAAGAAATATTTTAGCTTTTTTGAAATTATGCGGTAAAAATCCCAAAGAAGCGGCCAGGAGCATAAGCGCGACAGACCCAAGCCCGGTTTGGGAGGTACCTTTAAGTATCGCGTAGAAAAAAAACGAATTTATGACGCAGGAGCCCGTTGCCAGGCCGTTCAAACCGTCAAGATAGTTATACGCGTTGGTAACTCCGACCAGCCAGATAAGCGTAATAATTATCTCCGCCAGGTTCCCCACCGCCCCTGTAGGAAGAAACGTGATCCTTATACCTGAATATATCACTATACCGCTCGCGATGAGCTGTATGACAAGCCTTACACGTACCGAAAGCTGTTTTACATCGTCGACCAGACCCGCCAACATGAGGAGGGTGGCGCCGTAAATAACGGGTAAAAAGTTCGCCGCTTCCCGGACATTAAGGACAACCCCGGCGATAACGGCCGTATATACCGCCGCTCCACCCAAAAGAGGTACGGGCTCGCTATGCGCCTTGTGCCCTTCGGGTCTATCCATCACACCGAACATCATGGACATCTTCCTGAAAAAGAAGGTCAACCCATAACTCGCGATAAACACTGCCAGGAATAAGCTTATATCTTTTACCACTCTACCCTCCCCAATTATGTTCTTAAGATCCGAAGCGCCTTGAACCCTTCGGCGAACCTGACGCGGCCCTGGTAACCCCTGAAAGTCGCGCAAGCTAAAGCGCTTTCAACAATGGTCAAGTTCCTTACCCTTGTCTTTTTTTCCTGCGACTCGTGCTGTCTGAGAAGCGCTATTTTTTTATGTATGACTTTTGTAACATCCTCAAAAACGTCCGGTTCAAAATCTCTTGAGGTAGGCACTTCAAAAAAAAGCACTTCTTTTACATATCTCGTCGCCGATATGCCCGCCTGAGCCACCGCCCTGTGATCCTGATGAATATCCTCGGGATTCAGGAGATATACGACATCAGGCCGGACGGTCTTTACGGCCTTTTCCATTTTTTCTATAAGCGCCCTGTCGCACATTACGTCCGTGTCGCGCAACCCGCCCCAAAAAACTTTTTCCGCGCTAATAAGCCTGGCGGCCTTTTCCTGCTCCTTTTTTCTTATGTCTTTTTTCCCGCCAACCTCGCCTTGTGTAGCCACAAAAAGATTCACCTTGTCCCCTCTTTGGGCGTGTTTTATCAAGGCGCCGCCGCAGCCGAACTCGATGTCATCAGGGTGCGCCCCGAAAGCCAGAATGTTCATCTTTTTTCTCCCTCTTATTACTCACGTATTCCTGCTAAAATATCTTTACTGTGAGGCCCCATATTGAAAAGCATGTCCACCGCGGACATGTAAGGCATAAAATCTCCTCCACCGAAAAGCTGTTCATACACTGGGTGGCGAAACTCCTGATATTTAAGCCCTAATTTCTCTTTCCTGAAAAGCTCCTCGTCAAGATACTCTTTTCCTCCCGCGCCGGAAAGATAAATATCCGCTCCAAGCTCTTTGCATATATTTATTATCCGCGAAGTCGCCGATTCCCCGCCGCCAAGATCTGAACTGAACCTGAGCGGCGTGGTTATACCAAGCTCATCCAGCAAAAACTTTATAAAATGGACGTTCAGGTCCTTAAGCTTTTCCCAGGTTCTTTCCCGGTATGTTTTCTCGAAAAACCCTATATACCTATCAAAATGCGGGGCTTTGCCGTACCATGCTTTTACGCTTCTCAGGTGGCGTTCCTGCCAGCCGGCCCCTGTGTCTATATCCACCTCGTTAACAAGCTGGCCTCTTCGCCCCTTGGTTACGACAGGCACGGTAAGCCACATACTTCCTTGTTTGGTCCGTATCATGTTCCTGTTCTGGAACTCTCTGTGCTTATATTGTACATCATCAAGGAATACAAAACAGTCACTTTTTAATATCTTGTCGAAATACCCCAGCCAGGGCAAATATTGCGGCTGATGCACTGATATCATCATATATTCCGTCAATTTTTTTGGCACGACTATCAAATCTTATCCAGCATCTTGCTGTAAACTGACCTCATGCGGGTCAACATACCGTCTCTGGTAAAATTCGCGTTTGCCCACTCTGCGGCCTCACCGGCCATTTGCTGCCTTTTCACGTCATCCGTTAGCAGGCTGGAAACAGCTTTAGCCAGTCCGGCCGAGTCCCCCGGTTCAACCAGAATGCCGGTAACTCCCGGCTTTACCATTTCGGGGATGCCTCCTACCCGGCTGGCCACTACCGGAACGCCCATTGCCTGAGCTTCGAGGAGTACCCTGCCTACACCTTCATTACAAGAAGGTTGGACGAGAACATCCAGGCAGGAGATCAACTCCGAAGCATCGTCACGCCAACCCGTGAATTTCACACTTTTCTCAAGCCCGTATTTTTTTACACGTTCCTCAAGACAAGGCCTCATACTTCCGTCGCCCACTACCATAAAAACAACATCTTCAATATTTTTCAATATGAGAGGCACGGCGTCAATAAAGTACCCGGGGCCCTTAACCGGCTCAAGCCTCGATACCAGGCCCACCAATCTCATTCCCTCTTTTATGCCTATAGACTCTCTTCTTGACAGTATTTCCCGCTTATCCGCTGGTTGGTACTCTTTTTCGAGACCCGAAGGTACGACGGCTATCTTGTTTTCAGTTGTTATCCTGAACCTCACGAGATCCTCTTTTTCCAGCTCGCTTAGCACGGCGAACACTTTTGTGCATCTCTCAAGCGCGCGCTCGATAAGCACTATGAACCCGCTCATAAAACGTCCGAAATACCCGTAAAAGTTGTTGCCGTGCGGAGTATGCACTATTGCCCTGTTCCCCGCCGCCCAGGCGGCCAGTCTTCCCAGGGCGCCGGCTTTCGCCGTATGTGTATGGACGATGTCGAACTTTTCTTTTTTGAAAACTTTATACAGTTCCATGAAACATACAATATCGTGAAAAGGGTCGATATCCCTTCTGAATGAACGTATAACAATGGTCTTGCTCCTAAAATTTTTTAAAAACCGCTCCGTCCCGGCCGTGATATGTCCGCTCTCGCCCGTGATCAGGGTCACGTCGTACCCCTCGAAGGGGTTTTCACACAGTATCCTGACTATATCCGGAGACCCTCCCCAGTCCATCCTTGTTATTACATGTGCTATCCTTATTTTGCCCATATCAGTACCTGTAAAGCTCAGTACATCTGGCGCATACTGGAAATATGCTTTTTTCCAGAAGTTTTTTCCTGTACGTGACGGCCTTTTCACTGTTCCATCCATCCATAAAACCGCCGCTTTCCACATTTCCGAAAGAATATGTACAATTCAGGCAGGGCCTTATTCCGCCGTCCGGAAAAATATAAGCGGCCACCCAGGGACTTATACATCTTCCCGGGTATTCTTCCGGCAGGAATGAGGGAGTCCTGTAATAATCCGTCAATCCTTTCAGCGAAAAATTGGGATAAAAATCCACGCTAAAAGCGTGATGCCCGCGCCGTATACTCCTGATAGTTTCGTGCAATTTTTCAGGATCAATGCCCGGCTCAAAGACAAAACCCTCCCACCCCGAGGAAGAACACCCTAAGAGCCCATCATATTCTTTCTGCGCCTCGACAAGTTGTTTGCCCAGGAAAATAAGGTTGTGATAAGTAAGAGAACTCGCTCCCGTTTCCCTGGCGACATCCACCATCTGATCCAGATGCCTGTAGTTATATTTCGTTATCGTACATTGAAGGTTTACGAGAGGTTTTTTAAGCCCCTTCTCCTTTTTGAGCTGGTCTATCTTTTTAAGCCCACCCGCTATCCTGTCAAAAAGTCCCGGCATGCCGCGTATATGGTCATGGAGCTCAGCCTTACCGTCCAGTGATACGTTCAGCTCATCCAGACCAGCGTCTATAAGTTTCTCCGCCTCCTCTAGCAGCATGTACCCGTTCGTTATCATCACACAATGCATTCCTTTGTCTTTGATATGCTTTATAAGCTCGACGCAATTGCCGTAAAGTAAAGGTTCCCCTCCAAAAAGCGTAATGTTGGGCTTGAACGAACTTAGCTCATCGACAAGATCTTTGAGCCGCCGGAACGGTATTTCCTTTCCGATCTCGCCGGCGGCCATATTTTTTGTTACGCCGCTTTCCCCCCACTGCCCGCACATTTTGCACTTAAGGTTGCATCTATGCGTCAGAAAAAGTGTGAGCGCCTCGGGATACCCGGCCCTTCCCGTTCCTCGCCTGTAAAAACGGTACGCGGCGAAACGCCTGTTAAAGACGCGTACCGCGTATCCGGGCTGTTTAAGCGCCTTGAAAAAGAACCTTCTTATGTTCCTTACAGGTATCATGGCATTCCTTTTATCGCTCTCACGCGGACCTGACCGCCGCCGCCATCCTCCCGATATCCGACTCTTTGAGCATGGGGTGGGCCGGCAGCGTTAGAAGGTGCCGAGCCAGATAGGACGCGTTCGGGAAAGCTTCTTCGCCATAACCCAAGTCAAATACGCGGTGGAGGGGTTTTTCGTAAAACTTGGAAGTTTCAATTCCCTGCTCGTTCAATTTTCTTTGAACCGCGTCCCTTTTTTCCAGCTCTTTGAAAACAACCGGGAACCGGTTGAATGCCGGGGTCATATTTTCGGGTATTTGCGGCAGAACTATGCCGTCCACTCCGGTAAGCTCCCCCATAAGCGCCATCCCGTTACGATACCGCGCCGAGCTTAAGTTGTCTATTCTTTCCAGCAGGGACAACCCCATACTCGCCTGCCGACCTGAATAATTGTTGACCTCGAGATCCGAAGGCGGCGCCGTTTCCTTGAACCTTGACAGGAGCGCATATGCCGGTCCGTAAAAGGCCGGCCTTACCGCCGCGGAAAGGGCCGCCAGCTTCAGCGCCACCATTCGCTCTTCCCGGGCCGCTCCCGCCGTCTCAAGAAAAGCGTCTTTAACCGCTTCCGCGAACGGACCCCGGTCCATGGCCACGCATCCTCCGGAATATGTGGTCAGATTTTTACCCCTATTGAAACTGAAAAAACTTATGTTCGCCATATCCCCCACATGACGGCCGTTCAGCGCGCTACCGAATGCCTGAGCGCAATCCTCGACGATAAAGACATCTTTCAGGTCTTCCCGTAATTTCCCGGATATCTCCAGGGGTATGCCGAACATGTGGACGGCCACTACGCAAAGCGTTTTTTGAGGGTCCACGCCTCTCAGAAGTTCCATGTCCATATTGAAAGTGGCCGGAGAAATATCCGTAAGAACCGGTTTTAAACCCGCTTTTCGAACAGCGACAACAAGGGAAGGGGCCGTATAAGCCGGCAATACGACCTCCTTCCTGTCTGACAAACCCTTAAGGGCGCTAAGTATGACAAAAAAAGCCGCGAGCCCCGAGCTCATGAAAATGATCTCCCGCCGGTTAACACGGCCGGACAGCTTTTCAGCGAACTCGACCATTGAGCGTTTTTTCCCGAAAACGCTTAAAAGGTCGCTTAAGGATAATGGCGTGGCCACAACAGGTATTTTCGAGATCACGGTTTCACCGCCTTAACTACAATTATCGGTGACAAAAAATTCCGGGGGAACCCC
>SLID01000015.1 GCA_007135805.1 Candidatus Omnitrophota bacterium
ACAGGCACTTTTTTTCAAGTTTTAATTTTGTTTTTGTAAGTTTCACTATGTCGCGGGGCGCAGCGCCTTTTGGTGACACGCACCTTCGGTGCATGTCAACAGCCTCAACGCAGATGACTTTGGTGACAGGCACTTTTTTTCAAGTTTTAATTTTGTTTTTGTAAGTTTCACTATGTCGCGGGGCGCAGCGCCTTTTGGTGACACGCACCTTCGGTGCATGTCACCAGCACCTACGCAGATGGCTTTGGTGACACGCACTTCTTTTTAAGTTTTAATTTTGTTTTTGTAAGTTTCACTATGTCGCGGGGCGCGACGCCTTTTGGTGAGACGCACCTTCGGTGCATGTCACCAGCCTCAGCGCATATCACCAGCCCCTCAGCGCATGTCACCAGCCACTCAGCATGTCACCAGCACCAACGAAGTTTTGCCGCATTATGTAACGCACACTTTGCGAAGAGTCACTCTTCCCGGATAACGGAGTTTCCGAACCCTGGGGCCGGGGCTTTTTTGGGATCACTCAGGCAGGGCCTTAGGGCAAAGGTAAACGGTATATTTTCACTTTCCATAATTGGGTTGACAAAGGTATCGCTGTGAGGTATACTTTTTCATAGTGGAGAGAAGTGGAGGAAAGTGGAGTATATTCGGCGTTCCAAAAAAGAGTTAAAATGTTCTGAAAGTCTTTAAAATAGGGCATTACAGGAGATTTAAGAGATGTTTTACGGCGAATATTTGCACACGCTTGATAATAAAAGCCGGATAATAATTCCCGCCAAGTTCAGGGATCCTCTTCAGGACGCGGATTCGGCAGAACTTTTTATAACGAGAGGTCTCGACGAGTGCCTTTTTGTGTTTCCCGAAAGAGAGTGGCGGGCGCAGGAAACAAGGTTCAAGTCCATGTCTTTCACTAAAAAAGAATACCGGAAGTTCCAGCGGATCTTTTTCGGGGGCGCGGTACAGGTGACGCCTGACAAGCAGTGGAGAATAGTGGTACCAGACTATCTCAGGGAATACGGATCTCTTTCCAAAGAGATAATGGTGGTGGGGGTCTCAAACCGGATCGAAATATGGGACAGGGGAAAATGGACCGATTTTTCCGAAGGAACCAAAGAGAATTACGAGCAGATCGCCGAAGACCTGATGGATTTCTGATCCGGCCGATAATTTAGGCCGAGGGGGGTGAAAAATGTATAAAAGATATGCTATGGAGTTCCACAAGAAGCAGAGAGAGTTCGTAAATTGTGTGAATATCGTTGAAAGAGTCAAAAAAGCCAGGGCTCTTCCGGACGGTATTTCGCATCTGGGGGTAAGGCGGTTTGTAGTGTCCTCCAGCGGTATCGGAAAGAAAGAATACTTCAACGTGAAGGATTGTAACCGATGATAAGGCTCCCGGAAAAAAAAGTGGCAAAAGCTCCGGAAAAGGATACCAAGAAGTTTTTACAGGCTTGTGATGGAAGCTCTATGTATGGGAGGGGTTCGCTGGTTCAGAAGCAAAACCGTGGAAACGCTCCTAAGCCCGGAGGGGAGGACATCGGCCCCTCGTACAGAGATTTTTACCGGTATCAAGTTGACGCCATCAGCAAAGTCTTCAGAAAGGGGACCGGATAGAGGTGATAAATTGCATCTTCCGGTATTAAAAGAAGAGGTTTTAGATTTTCTTGATCCCGAACCCGGGGATATCCTGGTTGACGCGACACTGGGAGGCGGAGGCCATTCCTCGGAGATATTGAAAAGGATAATGCCGGGGGGTAGGCTGATAGCTATGGATCGGGATCACGAAGCTATACGAAGAGCTCGGTTAGCTTTTAAAGACAGTGAAAAAGGGGTGACATTGGTGCGGGAGGATTTCAGGAATATAAAGAGAGTTCTCTCAGGAGAGGGTGTTGAAAAAATAGATGGGGTGATCTTTGATCTGGGAATGTCCTCATATCAGCTCGATGACAACTCCAGGGGGTTCAGCTTCATGAAGGATGGTCCCCTCGACATGCGGTTTGACACGTCCTCGGGTATCACGGCAATGGATGTGGTGAACTCTTTCACCAGGAACGAACTGGCCGAGATAATAAGGGAATATGGCGAGGAAAAACATAATAATCTGATCGCCAGGGCTATAGTTGAGGCGCGTAAGCGCGGGTATATACGCACGACCGGGCAGCTCGCGGAGATAGTAAGCGGCGCGGCCGGCCGTTGGTATTCCCGGCAGAAGATACACCCGGCGTGCCGTACCTTTCAGGCAATAAGGATGTATGTAAATGCCGAAATGAGCGCGGTGGAACATGGGGTAGAGGGGGCGCTCGGGGCTTTGCGCTCCGGTAAAAGGATATGCGTAATATCTTTCCACTCACTTGAAGACAGGGTTGTAAAGAACATTTTCAGGCGGGAAAAAAAACTTGGCCACGTAAAGATCGTTACCAAAAAGCCGGTCTTGCCGTCCCGGCAGGAAGTTTACGGTAACCCGAGGTCAAGGAGCGCGAAGCTAAGGGTTGCGGAAAGGGTCTGATGAAAATGAGTAAATTTATTATCACGGGTTTATTTCTGACTGGCGTGGCCTCAATGTATGTTCACCAGCACGCGGAGATCTACAAGACGGGTTATGATCTTCAGCGTGACAGGGAAAAGTTGGCCTGCCTTGTGGACCATAACTCGGACCTAATGTACACGCTTTCGATCATGGAGACACCCCGATATCTGTTAGCTTCGCTTGAAGGTATGGATATGAGATTTGCCGGGAATGGCAGGGTTCGGGCCGGGTCATATCTGATGGCCGGGCTTTATGATCCGTCCGGAACGCGCGGGGAAACAACTGCCATGGGTTTCTTTGACGTTCTTACGGCCACGGCCGAAGCGGACGACCGCATTTAGCCTGACGCAGTACCAGCGAACATTCCTTCCGCGCCGGTTCGGTTCTGTTTTTCCTGATTACATCGGTGCCGGAAATACCTCACTGCTCCAAGTCGCCGAAGAGAGCGAAAACTATGCTTAAGTCACGTCGATACCTGGTGATATTTATTTTTGCCGGGCTTTTTTTCTTTCTTTTTGTCCGGCTTTTCTGCATACAGGTCGTTGACCGAAAAAGGTATTCGGCGCTTGCGGATACTCAGCACAATACGACGGTCGCTATCGAGCCCCGGCGGGGTACCATTTTTGACCGTTACATGGATACGCTTGCCCTTAACATGGACGTGTACAGTGTTTTCTGCGATCCGCGTGTGATACGCGACAGATCCGCCATGGCCCGGATTTTATCGGAAGAGCTAAACATTGACAGTGAACGTCTTGAGGCGAGGCTGGATAGCGACAGGGCTTTTATATGGGTAAAAAGAAAGATAGACCGTGATACCTACATCAGGTTGAGGGAAATGAAACTTACCGGTGTGCATTTCAGGCCGGAAAGCAGAAGAAAATATCCCAACGAGATCATGGCATCGCATTTGCTGGGTTTCACGGGAATAGACAATGACGGCCTGGAGGGATTGGAGCTTTTTTATGACAAAGAGCTGAGGGGGCGTCCCGGCCGAAGGCATATAACAAGAGATGCCCGTATGCGGGCGGTACTTCGCAAAGACGCTCTTTCAATACCAGCGCATAACGGTAATAATCTTGTCCTTACCATCGATAGTGTAATACAATATATTGTAGAAGAAGAGCTTGCCGCGATGATGGATCGCTCAAACGCACAGGGCGGCACCATAGTTGTTATGGAACCTTCTACGGGAAAGATACTTGCCCTTGCTGGAAGGCCCGCTTACGATCCGAATGAAATATCCAGAGCGGATCCCGCGACGTTCAGGAATCCGGTGGTATCCGAGGTTTATGAACCCGGGAGTGTTTTTAAAATAGTTGCGGCCAGCGCGGTTCTAGAAGAGTCGACAATGTCCCTTTCGGATACCGTACACTGTGGAAATGGGCAGTTCCAGGTAGGAGGGCGCCTGCTGAGAGATTTCAGGCCGCATGGGGAGCTTTCCTTCGAGGATGTTATCGCGGTTTCCAGTAATATCGGGATAGTAAAGGCAGCCATAGAGCTTGGAGAAAAAAAACTTTTTGAGTATATACGCGATTTCGGGTTCGGGGAAGTAACAGGAATAGATCTCCCTGGCGAAGTATCCGGAATAAGCCGACATCCGAGGGTATGGTCGAGAAGCGACATAACGACCATACCGATGGGCCAGGGTATAGCGGTCACATCAATACAGCTTGCTTCAGCGGTAAGTGTTATCGCCAACGAGGGAGTTCTGATGAGGCCATATATAACGGATGAAATAACCACTTGGGAAGGTGTTGTGATAAAAAAAACAGACCCGGTCAAAAAGCGAAGGGTCATAAGCGAAAAAACATCGGAAAAAATGAAAAGGGCGTTGAGAAAAGTGGTAACGGACGGGACCGGAAGACGCGCTTTTTCCAGGAGGTATGTGACCTGCGGCAAGACGGGTACGGCTCAGATGGCGAGCCCCGAAGGAGGATATTACTCTGACAGGTATTATGCGGCTTTTATCGGGTTCGCTCCGCTTGATGTCCCGGCTATTAGCGTGGTCGTCGTAGCGCGTGATCCCAGACCTGATTACTTTGGCGGTACGGTGGCCGCTCCTGTGTTCAGAAGGATAACCGAAAGGGTGCTTGAATATCTTGGTGTCCAAGAAACTACGGGCGAGGCGGTTTCCCGAGCTTCCCTGTAGAAAGAGATGGCGATAGTATGACCTTGAACGAAGCTGAGAATATGATAAGAAAGGGCCTGGCAGGTCTTCGCGAAGATTCCCGGCAGGTGAAGCCCGGGGATGTTTTCGTCGCGGTGAGAGGCTCTTCCTGCGACGGTCACGATCATGCGCTCGAGGCGGTCGAGAAAGGGGCCCTGGTTGTAATATGTGAGGATATTGACTTCCCTGGCAGTGAGGCCGTGTCGGAGAAACTGGTAAGGGTTACCGACACTCGCTCGGCTCTGGGCATCCTGGCCTCGGCCAGATACAACGATCCCGCGAAACAGCTTCCCCTTTACGGGGTTACCGGGACGAACGGTAAAAGTACGACCGTTTTCATAATTGAAAGTGTTTTTGAACACCTGGGGGTGCCGTGTGGAATGACAGGTACCGTTTTCAACAAGTTGAGAGGGAACAGCCTCGAAAAAGCTTCCATAACGACACCGGGGGCGATAGAGTTAAACAGGATGCTGAGAGAAATGGTTGACAGCGGCAAGAAGGCGGGAGTTATGGAGATATCCAGCCATGCTCTTACGCAGAAAAGGATACACGGCATAAAGCTTGACGGCGCGGTCTTTACCAATATAACCCCGGAACACCTGGATTACCACGGCGACATGGTATCGTATTTCAACGCAAAGCGGGGGATATTCAAATACCTGCGTCCGGGGGGTATAGCTGTACTCAACGCCGACGATGAAAGGGTTATGGCGCTCATGAGAGAACTTCCGGAGGCCGACAAAGCGACTTTCGGGATCTCACCCGGGAGCACTGTATCCTGCGCGGATATAAGGACCCATCCGGACTTTTTGGAATTTGATATTCTTTTTAACGGGGCGAAAGCCGGCAGGGTCAGGACAGTCTTCGCGGGTAAACACAATGTTAGCAACATGATGGCGGCCGCGGCCCTTTTTTTCAGGAAAGGTTTTTCTCCCGAGGATATTATAGAAGGATTGGAAAAAGTGAAAACTGTTCCGGGCAGACTGGAAAAAGTTTCCAGGGACGCGCCGTTCAGTGTTTTTGTTGATTACGCGCATACACCGGATGCCCTTAAAAACTCTCTGGAATGCTTACGGGCCATGACCAGGGGAAAACTTTTTTGCGTTTTCGGTTGCGGAGGGGACAGGGATACGGGCAAACGGCCCGAGATGGGAAAGGTGGCCTCTCAGATATCTGACGCTGTCATATTGACTGACGACAACCCAAGGACCGAAGACCCGGACAGCATCATTAGCGATATTCTACGGGGTATTCCCCCGGGAACCGATTGTAGTATAATGAGGGATCGCCTGGGAGCCATAGCAGGGGCCTTGGACAGGGCTATGGCGGGTGATACGGTTCTCATAGCAGGGAAGGGCCATGAGGATTATCAGATCTTTTTTGACAAAATTATTCATTTTAGTGACAGGGAAGCCGTCGCCGGTCTGCTTGACGGGAAGAAGGCGGGCGCGCTGCCCGATGCCTGAAAATTTTTAGAAGAAAGACACTGGAAAGATACCCAGATATGCTTGAATTGAGCCTTGAAGAGATAACGCGCGCCGCGGAGGGTACCCTTGTTTCAGAGGGAAGGGGCGGTCCAGTAAAGGGTTTTTCGATCGATTCCCGGACAATAGCGCCCGGAGAGATGTTCATAGCGGTAAAGGGACGTGATCTTGATGGACACCATTTTATCCCGGAAGCCCTGTCCCGCGGGGCTTCCGGGGTAATTATGAAAGGCACTCCATCCGCTGAACTTATTTCATCGGGGCGTCACTTTATCGTGGCCGGTGATACCCTTAAAGCCATGGCGGGAGTGGCCTCCAGCATTATGAGGACAGCCGATATACCCGTTATAGGAATTACGGGCACGAACGGCAAGACTACTGTCAAGGACATAACATCCGCGCTGCTTTCTTCCAAGTATGAAGTTCTGAAAAGCGAAGCGTCCTACAACAATATATTTGGTGTTTGCCTGACTATATTCGGTATGAAAAGTTATCATCGCCGCGCCGTGATAGAAATAGGTACCAACAGTCCCGGTGAGATCGCGTTCCTTTCCCGGATATGTTCTCCCGAGGCGGTTATAATAACTAACATAGGATGCGGGCACCTGGATGGCCTGGTCGACAGGGGCGGTGTCCTCAGGGAAAAGTTGTCTATTCTTGAAAGGCTTTCCCGGGATGATATCGCGATCCTCAACGGCGACGATGATCTGCTTGCCCGCGTTGAACCTCCGCGGTGCCGGTTTTTTTTCTGCGGTACCGGCAGAAACTGCGGCATAAGGATATCAGACATAACTACGGTGCCTGACGGCATAGAATTCAAAGTTGACGGAGAAAAATTCTTTTTTCCGGGACAAGGAAGGCACAATGCTTATAACGTGGCCTTTTCCGTGGCTATGGCGCGAATGATGGGTATTACGAAAGAGCAGGCGAGGAACGCCCTCAGGGACATACGCCTTCCTTCAATGAGGCTCCAGAAGGTGGAACTGAGCGGATTGACGTTTTTCAACGATGCTTATAACGCCAACCCGGGGTCTTTCCGGGCGGCGATCGAAGTGCTTGAAACTTTTCCGGCCGGTACCGAGCGATGGGTGGTGGCCGGGGACATGAACGAATTGGGTCTAATGTCCGATGATCTGCATAGGTCTCTGGGAATGAGTATAGCAGCGGCGGGAGTGGATTTCCTTATTACGCTGGGAGAGCGTTCCAAAGAGACCCGGGCGGGCGCTATTGAAGCGGGAATGTCTCCGGAAAAAACATATGCCGCATCATCGCATAACGACGCCGCCTCAAAAATAGCGCGAAAAGCCCCTCCCGGGACGGCGGTCCTGGTAAAGGGGTCACGTTCGATGAAAATGGAGGAAGTGATCAGATGTTTTACTACCTGTTGTATCCCCTGAACGAGTTCTGGTTTGGTTTTAATGTTTTCAGGTACATAACTTTCAGGGCGGGAATGGCGGCTTTTACGTCCTTTTTCCTGTGTCTGGTCGCGGCTCCTTTTTTTGTGAAATGTATGAAGACGCTGAAAGCCGGCCAATATGTCAGGACGGAACATGTGGACGGCATATATGAGCTTCACAAACAGAAAGAGGGTACCCCGACTATGGGGGGCCTGATGATACTGGCGGCTGTCATCGTGTCTACTCTTTTGTGGGGACGTCCCGACAACGATCTGGTGATATTGGCCCTTGGCGGGATGACATGGATGGGGGCCGTAGGAGCCGTGGATGATATACTGAAAATACGGGGAAAAAACTCAAAGGGGTTGAGCGCGGGTTACAAGCTGGGAGCCCAGGCGCTTCTCGCTGTCATTGTCGGGATATTTGTCATCTCAAGCGAATATCTGGGGTCTGACCTTTACCTTCCTTTTTTGAAAAACGCCGTGGCGAACCTGGGCCCGCTTTACATACTTTTTATATTGCTGGTGATCGCGGGCACTTCCAACGCCGTTAATCTAACCGATGGACTGGATGGGCTTG